>JAYTGQ010000965.1:0-3146 GCA_043733345.1 Schlesneria sp. | reverse complement strand
GGAGGGCGAGGCTCCTGCCGAGCCGCGAGAAACAAGCGACTTTCCTCACGCACACGACTCGGCGGGAGCCTCGCCCTCCCTTTTTCAACAGGCTGCTACCCCACGAAAATCAACACGAATGGCGGAGAACCGTTTTTTCAGGGACGGTTCAGGTCGGCTGAGCCTGCTCGGGCAAAGCCATTGATACAATCCGGCCCGTCGTAGCGAAACCGGTTTCGCTTGAGCGAGGTAGTCTCGGTCACCGATGCCCGCTGACAATCTGTTGAAAACACAGACGCGGGAACGTTTCATGACTGGATCGTCTCCTGATGTGCATGACACGATCCAGTGCCGAACCCGTTCCATGCCTGCAATCTACGGCCGTCAAAACGCTCACCCTTTTCCCAACGGAACCTGCTCGCACAGGAAGCTTCTCATGCTGACAACCCGCCCCGCTGTGATCTCGACGTTTTCCCGGTTTCGTTCAGTGCGACTTGCAGTGGCACTGGCGCTCGTGGGAAGTTGCCTCGTCAACGGCACCGCTTCCTCGGTGCTGGCTCAGAGCGATGAGTCGAACGAAATCGACTACCCGCTGGTCCTCATCAACTCAGCCAGCGTGCAGCGACTGCGCGACAACGCGGGCTTCATGTTTCAAACGGCTCAGCAGCAGAACAAATTGGAGGGTCTCGACCCGTGGATGGAATCGACCCTCAAGGATTTAAAGGGAATCGACCGCGACCGACCGTTTGGAATGATGCTTTACCTCGCTCCCGGACTGATCGGTGCGCCGATTGGGATCTCGTACATCCCCGTGACCAACTTGGACGAAGCTCTCACAACGCTGGCTTATGGCGCAGGGACGATCGCGCCGGTTGAGGGCAAATCAGGACGCCACGAGATCAGCTACGGTGAGCGATTCAAAATTCGGACGCGGCATCGTGGTAACTATCTGTTTCTGGTCGGTCCCGACGGTGCCGAGGACGCGCTCGACCGGAACTTTCCCGATCCGATTAAACTCAGTGCGCGGCTTTCGAGTCAGTACGACATCGCGATCTCACTGCTGATTAAGAGCGTCCCACCGGGGATGAAGTTGCTGTTCGTGGAGTTCCTCAAAAATCAGACTCTGGCCGAGCTTCAGCAGAAGGACGGCGAACCTGAATCGGCGTATCGCCTGCGTCGCGCCAATGGCGAAAGCTGGCTGGAGCTGCTGGATAAGGTCGTTAATCAGGGTGAAGAACTGACCATCGGCGGTCGCATGGATCCCGAACAGCGTCGGGCCTACATCGACTTTGAAATCGCGGGCACCTCGGACAGCAAGCTGGCCAAATTCTTCCAAGATATGGCGGGAAAGCGAACCTATTTCGGCAACCTGCTCCAAAACCCGGCCACGCTCACGATGTCGATTTCATGGTTGCTCGACGCCAAGCAGAAGGGCCTCTTCACGCAGTTTTTCGAGGTCGCCAAGAAAGAGATTTCTGAGCGTGCCGACAAAGATGGCGTCGCGGGCGTGACTCCCGTCATCGACCCGATCTTCAAGGCGTTGCTCGCGTCGGCCGAGGCCGGTCACATCGACGGTTTCGTGCAGCTCACCGGTGACGAACCGGGCAAGTTCGCGCTGATCGGCGGCACCAAACTGATTGCCAGCCGCAACCTGCCGACTCAAATTGCCGAGCTGCTTCAGTTCGTAAAAGACAATCCGAATGGCAACGAACAGGTTGCCAAGTTGGAGCTGGGAACCGATTCCATCGATTCTCATCCGGTCCATCGCATTCAGTTGAATCCGCCAGACAAACCGGGCCAAAAGATGTTCGGTGAGACCTCGCACCTTTACCTCTATGTGACTCCCCAGGCCGTCTGGTTCGCGTTCGGTGGTGATGCCGCACTCTCGATCTTGAAGGACGCGGTCGCTCAAGCCGCACTGCCGCAAGATCCAATGCAGAATCGCAATCGCATCCCATTTCAATTCGTGACGCATGCCAAGAATTGGCTCACGGTGGCGAGCGAAGATTCGCCACGGCAGGTCACGTTCAACGAGAACGCTCGTGCTTCGTTCGAGTCCGAAAACGATGCGATGCGACTCGACATCCGGCCGACCGACAGCGGCGTCCGGTTGCGGGTCGAGTTCCAGGAAGGCTTCATCGCGCTGATGGGACGAGGCATTTCAACGGGGATCGATGAGGGAGCTTTCAGCGGTCCACCGCAAGGACAGCAACGTCCCAACCGACGCGGCAATCAGAATCGCCCCGACACTCCAGTCACTCCGCGCACGTCTGAATGATTGCCGGCGATTCGCTTGGGCGTGAAGTCCACCGCCACTGTTGCAGTGTCGGATGAAAGGCACCATCGTGTTCAGCCCCATTGGCTAGCCGCTGCGCGAAACTGTGGTCCCTTCCCGCTCTTCAATCGCCGCGACCTTCGCGGCGATGTTTCATTTTATTGACACATTTACCGATTGCTTGCATTGCAAGAATTGTGACCTATCATCCGCCCCGGTTTTTGTTCTCGGCGATTGTCGAGTGAATTCTTTCTGTCGGATATCTCATCAAGTTCATCGTGTTAGGAGACTGCATGGCCCAAGAAAAGATTGGAAGGAGGAGCGATGTCGGCTGAAGTACTTGTCGTGATGGAGTTCTACGACGCAGACCAAACGCAACGAAATGCGTTTGCAGCCCAGTTCAGTGCGAGACGCTGGCAACACCACCCAGCACTCGCGAATGCTTACTTCACTGAGTTCAACGATGGATACGAAGACTCGGTGATGGTTGCGGCGAGCGAGATCGACATGGATCGTGCGACTCGAATCGCTGGAATCGAACGGTGGGACGCCACGTTTATCGTTGGTGAACCGGGTTGGCTCCCCGAGGTGAGCTGCTGTGCCTGAGAGTTCGATGTGAATCGAGTTCCCTGAGTTTTGAAATGACGAAGGCCGGATGACTTGCGGGTCATCCGGCCTCTGTTTTTTGTGGGCACTCGCGTCGGAAGCCAATGTTAGTTTCACCTCAGTCGAAGCTGATACTCACCCGAAGCGTAAGCGAGGAGGCGAGTGGAGTCCTCGCTTACGCTTCGGGTTAGCAGCCTGTTGAAAAAGGGAGGGCGAGGCTCCCGCCGAGCCATGTGCGTGAGGAAAGTCGCTTGTTTCTCGCGGCTCGGCAGGAGCCTCGCCCTCC
>JAYTGQ010000964.1:0-20912 GCA_043733345.1 Schlesneria sp. | reverse complement strand
TAGGTTTGTAACCTGCCCGTGTCACATGGACGCAAGAGACGGGCAGGTTACAAACCTACCCCACGACTCTCGATCAACAGGCGTTAATGCCGAGGCATGATTACGGTCCCTTCCTTGCGGGCCGTGGAAAGAGGACGCATCCTAATCGCGACCTTCCAGATTGCCAACGCCCGTTGCGACCGCATCCTCGGAGATCAGACAATGCCTACCCGCACACCAACCCCGATGATTCGCGAGCCGCGCCGCTCGACCAGTCCAATCCTCACCATGCCCGTCCCACTGACGAACGAGTCTTCCTCAACACCCGCCTCAGTCACGACGACCGCTCCGCCGTGCGTGGCCGTGGGAGCGGTGAGCTATCTCAACTCGAAGCCGCTCATTGAGGGGCTGGGTGAGTTGCTGAACGGCCGCGCCACGCTGCGGCTCGACTACCCGAGCCGTCTCGCCGACGATCTCGCTTCCGGCCAGTTGGACATCGCACTCATCCCGAGCATCGAATACTTTCGCGGTCAGAACTACGAGATCATCTCGGACGCCTGCGTCGCCGCGCACGGGCCGGTCCTCAGCGTGAAGCTCTACAGCCGTGTGCCGTGGGGCGAGGTGAAGTCGCTCGCGCTGGATGAGGGATCGCGAACCAGTGCGACACTCGCCCGCATCCTGCTCGCCGAACGACACGGCGTCTTCCCGAAGCTGGAACCGCTGCCGCTCGACCACCGCACGCAAGACTCTTCTGCTGATGCGATCCTGCTGATCGGAGACCGCGCGATCTCACCGCCGAATGAACAATTCCTCGGCATGTGGGACTTGGGCGAAGAGTGGCTCGAATGGACCGGCCTGCCGTTCGTCTTCGCGATGTGGGTGGGGAGAGGAGTTGAGGGTCGAGGGTTGAGGGTTGATGGTCAGAACTCGCTGGGCAAGTCTTCTTCGTCTTCCCCCCTCAACCCTCAACCCTCAACCCTCGACCAGCTCCTCTGCGCCGCCCGTGACCTCGGCATCCAACGTCTCAACGACATCGCGCGGCGCGAGGCTCCGTTGCTCGGCCTGTCTCTGCCCACCACCGTCAGCTACCTTTCCGAAAACCTCCAATACCACCTCGGCCCCGCCGAACGAAACGGCTTGAAACTGTTCTACGAACTGGCAGCGGGGATGGGATTGGCTCCAGCTGGTGTGGAGCTGAATTTTCGAGCGCAGTCTCCAAAGGTGTGAAATGAGTGATTGGGAGTTGAGGACAACACATCCTTTTCCAATCCGAGACGAGGATGTGCTGTTTGTTGCCTCGTTCAGCGATGGTTGGGTTGATGATCCGATTGGTTGGCAAGTCAGAATTGCGAACTATGGCCTCTTGGTTCAGCGTGTGACTTTCTATGGTCATCGACAGGATCCGGATGTAGAAGAATATGTCGCTGAGTTATCTGACGGGGTTTGCGAATCTCTTCTCGCTAAAGTGAGTGAGATCGGGTTCGCGACACTGGCGGAGAATTACCACGGAGTTACGGATTTTCCGATTTTCAAGCTGGGAGTTCGCCTGCCCAATGGGATGCTGAAAAGTGTGATGCTCGAATGCGCGGTGTCGCGAGAAGGACAGGAGGCAGTGGACGAAGGTCACTTCTTCGAGCTTTGGGACATGATTCATATTCACGCACCTTACAAATATCCCGAACGAAACAACGAGCCGACGCGGAGCAAGCGTCAACTCAAGATGGATGCAAGGCGAAAACGAAGACAAATCAAGAATCAAGGTCCGTCTGAATTAGGGCCAATTGAAGACCAAGAAGGACAATGAACTGTGTCTGCGGAATTGAATCGACTGTTGGACAAGGCTGTCTCGGGGGAACGTCTTTCGCCCCAGGAGGGGCTGCGGATTTTGGAGTCTCATGATCTGGTCGCGATCGGGGCGGCGGCGGATGCGGTGGCGAGGCGACAGCATCCCGAGCCGTATCGGACGTTCAACATCGACCGGAACATCAACTACACAAACGTCTGTTCCGCCGTGTGCGACTTCTGTGCGTTCTTTCGGAAGCCGAAAAGTCCCGAGGGATACACGCTCGACAAGGAGACGATCTACAAGAAGATCGAAGAGACCGTTGCACTCGGAGGCGATCAGATTTTGATGCAAGGCGGCATGAACCCCGACTTACCGATCGAGTGGTATGAAGATTTGCTGAGGTCGATCAAGGAACGCTTTCCACAGGTGAACCTGCACTGTTTTTCGCCTCCCGAGATTCATGCCCTGCACAAACTGGCCAAATTGCCGGTGAGAACGGTTTTGGAACGACTGAAGGCGGCGGGGCTCGGCAGCCTGCCAGGCGGAGGTGGTGAGATTCTGGTGGACCGCGTGCGGAAAGAGATGACACGCGGCAAGTGCCTGACTGACGAGTGGCTGAACGTCTGCCGCGAGTGGCATCGACTCGGAGGCAAAGGGTCGGCGACGATGATGTTCGGCCACATCGAAACGCTGGCCGAGCGGATCGAGCATCTCGAACGACTGCGCCAGCTTCAAGACGAAACGCACGGTTTCACGGCGTTCATCGCGTGGACGTTTCAGCCGGACAACACGGACATGGCTCACATCCCGCCATCGGGTTCGTTCGAGTACCTGAAGACGCAGGCGGTGGCCCGGCTGTACCTCGACAACTTCCCGAACATCCAATCGTCGTGGGTGACTCAGGGGGAAAAGATCGGCGGACTCGCCCTGCACTTCGGTGCGAACGACATGGGGTCACTGATGATCGAGGAAAATGTCGTCGCGGAGGCGGGGACGGTCCACCATTTGACGCTCGACACGATCAAGCGACTGATCCGCGAGGCCGGCTACATCCCGCGCCAGCGAAACGTCTTTTACGATTACATCGATTCCGTAGAGCCTGCGGACGAGGGAAGGCCCGCCTCGCGAAGCGGTCGCGTCGCGCTGCCGGTGTTGAACTGAGGTTTCTCGCGCCGACTGGCCGTTCGGTTCCGAGGGACGCGAAGTTTGCGGGTTAGAGTTGCCGACAAGGAGGACTCGTCAACGACTTGCAGTGGGATGTATGGAGTCTTCGCCTCGGATCACAGTAGCCTTCCTCGCTCCGCGTGAAGAGAGCCGATTACAGGGGACTGTGACGACTCAAAAGTCGAACTTACGTTCGGCTTTCTTCACGCGGAGCGAGGAAGGCTACTTTCAGCCAAGGCAACTAGAACTAGCCCGACGCGCGAGCGAGGGCTTTGCGGACATCAAAGTTTCAGCCCTCGCTTGCGCGTCGGGCTAGTTGGAGTCCACCGCGTGATCACCGTCGAACGACTGACGAAACGGTTTGCCGACCTTCAAACGGGCGGCTTCACGGCGCTGGATGGCGTCAGCTTTGAAGTCCGTCCCGGTGAGATTCTCGGGCTGCTCGGTCCGAACGGCGCGGGGAAGACGACTTGCCTGCGAATCCTCAGCACTGTGCTGCGACCGACGAGCGGGACGGCCTTCGTCGCGGGATACGACGTGACCACTCACCCGACCGAGGTTCGCGCCCGGATCGGCTTCATGTCGAACAACACCGGCATCTACGACCGCATGACGGCGTGGGAGATGGTCGAGTACTTCGGTCGCCTCTACGGCATTCCGGAAGAGGCTCTTCAAAAGCGGATCAGCCAACTGTTTGATCGCCTTTCGATGAACAACATCCGCGACGTGCTGGGTTCGAAAATGTCGACCGGCATGAAACAAAAGGTGTCGATTGCCCGCACGATCGTTCACGACCCTCCCGTCCTGATCTTCGACGAGCCGACCTCGGGACTGGACGTGCTCGTCGCGCGGAATGTTGTCGCGGAGATCAAGTCGTTGCGCGAGCAGGGAAAGTGCATCATCTACTCGACGCACATCATGCGCGAGGTGGAAAAGCTCTGTCACCGGATCGCGATCATTTACAAGGGCCGACTGCTGGCGATTGGGTCAGTGCAGGAACTGAGCGAACAGTACAAACAGTCCGACATGGAGGAGCTGTTCTTCCAGTTGATCGACGAATACGAAGCGAAACTGGCCGCGGTGGCGTGATGAGAAAGTGACATCGTTTAACCGCGTGGGCAACGCCCCGCGCGTCGATGAGCGGAACAGGCACGGTTAATCGACGCGGCGGCACCGCAACCAAAGTAGCCTTCATCGCTCCGCGTGAAGGTAGCCGAATGGGTAGAGGGCGATGACGATGCCATTCCATGTTGAACTCGCGCACGGCTGACTTCACGCGGAGCGATGAAGGCGACTTTGAAGCAAACAACATGCGAGCAGCCCGACAACATTTCGAGACCTAAGTAGTACGACCACGAAATTTGAACGCCCGACCCCGGAATCCGTATCACCCGGCAAAGCCCCCTCACCCTAACCCTCTCCCCGCAAGGCCGGGGCGAGGGGACCAGACGAAGACTCACGCATGAAGTGGCGAAACATTCTGCTCATCTTTCGCCGCGAGGTGCTGGATCAACTGCGTGACCGACGCACGTTGTTCATGGTTGCCGTGCTGCCGTTGCTGCTGTATCCCGTCATGGGGATCGGCATGGTGCAGATGACCGTGCTGTTTTCCGAGCAGCCGCGCACGGTGGTGATTCTCGGCGCGGACAACCTGCCGTCGCTGCCGCTCGTGCTGGGAGACCGCTTCGCCAAGAACTGGTTTCGGAACCCGGCCGATGCGGACAAGCTGCGCGTCTTCACCGATGGGACTCCGACATCGGATCCCGCAGCACCTGCAAACGGTCTGTCCAAAGAGGAACGGGCCGAACGACAGGGACTCATCGAGCGCGCCGTTCGACTGCGCGGGCAACTCAAGCAACGGATGGAGTTGGAAAATCAACTCATCGCCGCGCGTCAAGCCAAGCAGATTCAGGATGTCCTCCGTTTGCAGGGCGAACTTCAACTCGTCACGGATCCGTTGGGAACGCTGTTCTCGAACAGCGGCATCCAAGTGTTGATCGTGATCCCGTCCGATTTCAAAGCGAACCTCGACCGACTGCGTGAGGAGTTGGTCAGACGAGGTACCGACGCGCCGCCGACGACTCTCGATTACCCGCGGCCGGTCATTGTGCAAAACAGTGCCGATGAGAAATCGGTGATCGCTCACAACCGTGTGACGGGTGTGATCGACGAATGGGAACGGTCGCTGTTGCGAGAATATCTGCGCGACAGCGGTCTCCCCGAGAACCTGCCGACGCCCGTCAAGCCGACGGAACTGGACCTCGCCGAGCAGGACCAAGTGTCGGCCAACGTCTGGGCCAAGCTCTTTCCTGCGCTCCTGATCCTGATGGCTCTGACCGGCGCGTTCTATCCGGCCGTTGATCTGGGAGCGGGTGAGAAAGAACGCGGCACGATGGAGACGCTGCTCATCTGCCCCGCCACGCGGACGGAAATCGTGTTGGGCAAGTTTCTGACCGTCATGCTGTTCAGTGCCTCCACCGCAATGCTCAACTTGGGGAGCCTGGGGTTCACCGGCAAGTACATGGCGTCGCTGGCGGGCGGGGGCGGAGCCGCTTCCAAACTGGGCGATCTCGCGCTGCCGCCGCTCTCGTCGTTGATCTGGATTCTGGTGATGTTGCTGCCGCTGGCGAGCCTCTTCAGCGCGCTGTGCCTCGCCCTGGCGACGTTTGCCAAGAGCAGCAAGGAAGGGCAGTACTACCTGACGCCGCTGCTCATGGTGACGATGGGTCTGACGGTCTTTTGCTCATCGCCCGCCTCCGAGATCGAGCCGTTCTACAGCGTGCTGCCCGTCATGGGACCGGGCTTGTTGTTGAAGGGACTACTGAAGTCAACCGGTCAGTCCAACGAGATCTATTACTACGTGGCCCCGGTTCTCATCACGTCGATCGGGTACAGCCTGCTCGCGCTGTGGTGGGCGATCGACCAGTTTGGCAGTGAAGAGGTCTTGTTCCGTGAGGCCGAACGCTTCGACCTGCGGCTCTGGGTGAAGCATCTGCTGCGCGACAAGGAGCCGACACCGACGTTTGCTGAGGGAGGCTTCTGTTTCTTACTGATCCTGCTCCTGCAGTTCGCGACGATGAAGTCGATGCAGTCGGCGATGGTCGGTGCGAGTCCCGACTCGCGCGGCTTATTGACGATGCAACTGCTGGTCATCCAACAGATCGCCTTGATCGCGACGCCCGCGTTGATGATGGGCGTGATGCTGACGACCAGTGTTCGCCGCACGTTTTCACTTCGGTGGCCGGGCTTGGGTCGCCTCGCGTGGGCGGCGTTGTTGCCGTTCGCCTTGCATCCACTGACGGTCGAGTTGCAGATCAATCTGCAATGGTTCTTCCCGAAACCGCCGCCGGGATTGGCTGAAACAATGCGACTCATGTCGAGTGACAATCAGCCGCTGTGGTTGGTCCTACTGGCGTTTGCAGCGGCACCGGCCCTCTGTGAAGAGTTGGCCTTTCGTGGATTCCTGCTCAGTGGCCTGAAACGTTCGGGCAAGGTCGGCGTGGCGATCGCCCTCTCCAGCCTCGCCTTCGGCATCATTCACATGATCCCGCAACAGGTCTTCAACGCCGCGCTGCTGGGAGTGGTCCTCGGTGCGATCTGCGTTCGTTCGAGAAGCATCTTCCCCGGCATGGTCTTTCACTTTCTCTACAACACGCTGGCCGTACTGCATGGTCGGGTCGGAGATCACGTTCCCGACGACGGCTTCTTCGGCTGGCTGTTCCGCCACGAGGCGAGTTCCGTCGCAGGCGAACCCGGCATGTTGAGATACGAACCGGTGCTGCTCTGCCTCTCCTCGCTCGCCGCAATCAGCCTGCTGCACCGACTGACTCAGCATCCCAAGATTCTGGAAGAGTGGGATCTGCCCCTCAATCGCGTGGCTGGAAGTCCACCGGTCCAACCGACCGCGCCACGCTCCATCGATGCGGTCAGCGCGGCGACGTAATGTGACCGGAACGAAATGGCGTTGTCCACACCAACCCGAAGTGTGAACGAGGGCGTTGATCGGCTTCGTCCTCAGTCGCCCTTCTTTGCCCTCGCCCTCGTTCACACTTCGGGTTGGTGTGAGCCAGTCACCTCGTTCCACTCGCGCTCGCGGCGCGATGGCAGCTCGCCGATGACGCCCGCTATCATCCTCGCCCGCACGGTTCGAGGGCGTCGCCCGTCAATGAGGACCGGCGGGGTTCGAGTCTGAGAGATCGGGGCTATCGTGAACACGTTGCGTCGCTGGGTTGGCTTGGTCTTGCTGGGAATGATGCTCGCGCCCTGCGGCTGCGGTTCTGCCACGACGAAGACGGAGACCAAACCAGACTCGGTCCAAGTCGCGCCGAGCGGAACCGTTGAGTCGCGCGAGCCTGCGACAACCACGTCGAATGGCAGCAACGCGGCTTCCACGAACGGTTCCGTCGAGGGTGACTCGGCCTTCGCTACCGTGAAGCAGGCGCTGGCAGCCATCCAGCGCGGCGATCTCGCCAGCGCGTACGAGTTCCTGCCGCTGGGATATCAATCCGACGTGGACGGCCTGGTCCACGAGTTTGCCTCGAAGATGGATGCCGATGTTTGGTCGAGGCTCTTCGGAACGCTGCGCAAATCCGTCGCGGTGTTGAGGACGAAGAAGGCGTTCATTCTGGAGCTCGATCTGTTCGCAAACCGGCCCGAGTACGAGCCGATGCGAAAACACTGGGACGAGGCGGTGACGCTGCTCGACCAGTTTGCGACGAGCAAGTTGGGTGACTTGGAAACGCTGAAGCAGGCGAGCGCGAAATCACTGCTGCCGGGAGACACCTCGAATGTCGTGAAGCATCTCGATGCGATCGGTCTCGGTGTGGGAGCGGACCTCGCGCGGCAGTTTGCCGACATCAAGGTCGAGCAAATCAAGGCGGCGGGCGACGAACACGTTCTGTCATTCCAAGGCCCGCGCGATGAGCAGCCGATTGAAATCGTTTACGTGAAGCACGACGGTCGCTGGCTGCCGAAGTCGCTCGTCGCGCAGTGGTCCGCCGGAATCGAAGCCGATCGCGCGTGGCTGGCCAAGCTGCCGGAGCAGATCAAGCTCGCGAAGCCGCGCCTGTTGGAGGCCCTCACGCAGGCGGACGGGCTGCTCGATCAACTGCTCGCCGCCAACAACCGCGATGAGTTTCAACAAACCGTCGGCCCGGCGATCCTCTCACTCGCGCTGGCTTGGCCGCGCATGCAGCAACTCGCCCAGCAGTCGGCCTCGGGTAAGGTCGATCCACCGCCGGTCACGATCCTCATCAATCGCGAGCTGTCCGAGGACGAACAAACCCAACTGATCGATGCGGTCCTGAAGCCACTCCATGCCGCAGGCACCGATTACACGCTGCTCGCCAACGACGGCAAGACCACCTGCCGCCTGACGCGCCTCGCCGATGTCACCTCACTGCGCGAGAGCCTCGCCAAACACTTCGGCCTCAAGCCGGATGAGGTGGCGTTTGATCAAGAGGCTTCGCAGCTCAAAGTCGATCTCGGGTCATAGAGTCATTCGACGAACGATGTTCGCACTCATTCCGACACGTAGGATGGACGCCTCGTCCGTCCGGCAATTTCGGCGAGGACTCGGACGGACGAGGCGTCCATCCTACGGACCAATCGGTGCCTCACACTCGCCATTGGATCGCCGTTGAGTCGCCGTTCAGCCAACCAACTCGGGAATCGGTTGACCTTCGGGCAGGACCATCAGCGGCCTGCGGCCGTGGTCGTAGAACGTGTGGTGCGGGTCGATGCCGAGCGTGTGGTACATCGTCGAGAGGACGCAGCCCGGCGAGTACGGTTTGGTGGTGGGATACTCCGCGCGGGCATCGGTGGTGCCGATGGCCTGCCCCATTTTCAAGCCGCCGCCCGCGAAGAGGACGCTCATCGCACCGGGCCAGTGGTCGCGGCCTGATCCAACGTTGATGCGGGGTGTGCGTCCGAACTCACCCATCGCCATGACGAGGACTTCATCTTGAAGGCCCCGCACGTAGAGGTCATCGACCAGAGCGGCCACGGCCATGTCGAACTTGGGTAGTAAATTGTTCTTCAGTTGGGCGAAGTTGTCGCCGTGAGTGTCCCAGCCGCCGCCCGCCTGCACCGTGATGTAAGTCACTCCCGCTTCGACGAGGCGTCGCGCGAGCAGGCAGCTCTGGCCGAGATCGTTGCGACCGTACTTCTCTCTCAAACGCGGGTCTTCCTGATTGATGTCGAAGGCTCGCAGCGCCTTCTCGCTCGTCACCATCTCGAAGGCGTCACGGTAGAACTTGTCGAGGCCGACGATATCCCCCTTCGCATCAATGTCGCGGCGGATCGTGTCCACCTGACCGAGCAACTGCTGGCGGCGTTCGAGCCTCGACAGAGTGGTCTGTCCCGGCAGCTTCATGTTCTTGACTTGGAAGCCTTGATCGTTCGGGTTGCTGTCGGGCGCGAACGGGTTGTACGACGCACCGAGATACGCCGCTTTGCCGAGTCCCAGTCGATTCGGCACGTTGCAGTAGGCGGGCATTCCCGGCTCGTTCGGTCCCTTCAGAGCCGCCACGACCGAGCCGCACGAGGGATAAATGTTGTCGCCCACTTCGATCGTCGGCTGATACCCGGTCAGCATCCATTGCGACGCCATGCCGTGTCCGGCATTCGTATGCGTCGCCGAGCGGACGACCGAAAACTTGTCAAACATTTTTGCCTGCAACGGGCAGTGTTCGCCAATTTCGATGCCCGAGACGTTGGTCGCGATGTTCTTGAACTCGCCGCGATATTCGGCTGGCGCGGTCGGCTTGAGATCGTACATGTCGAGGTGACTCGGCCCCCCCGCCTGCCAGACGAGGATCACCGATTTCCGCTTCGACGACCCGCCCGCCTCCGCCGCAGCCGCTTCATGACGCAGCAGATTCGGCAGCGTCAGGCCACCAATTGCCAACCCACCAATACGGAGAAAGTCCCGCCGATTCACACCGTCACACGTCCGCGTGTTCGATCCGAGAATGTCGAGCATGAAACTAACCTCGTCATTTGAACTTGAAAAAGGACCGTCATTGATTGTGATTGAGTCACTCACGCCGAAGCGGCCAGCAACCCCTTGCGGACGTAGACCGTTCCCTCAGCCTCCAGCGCTGCGACATCACCCCGCTTGGCGAGTTCGGCGATTCGTTCCATGCGGTCGATCGTCTCCGGCCGATAGCACGCCTCGTCAGGATCGTTGGGGTAGTACATGACTTCGACTTCGATTTCGACGACGTAGTCGCCTCCCGCGACGAGTTCCTTGCGGTTCTCCGCGCGGGGACGCGGAACTGGGTTAGCCGCCGCAAGCTGTCGTTCGCGGAGGCAACGTTCCTCAAACAATTGATCGGCGGTTGGGCTGTTTTTCATGATTGACCTCGCGGCACCATTGTTTCAGTCGGGAAGATAGGCCGTCACCAACAACGCTTCATCCGTCAGGATAACATACGACCAGCCCACATTGACTTTCGCGCCATCTGCCAACTCTTGCTCGACCAAGATCGACGGATTCGGCTGATCGAGCGGAAAAACGCTGACAACCTTGCCGTGTTCCAATCCCGCCTCGATTTGCCACAGCGGGATCGCCCGCTGCCGCAGCCGCTGCCTCGCGTGATACGTCACCCGCCAGCGACCGGCGGCAACGGATTCACGGATGGCGTCCTCCAAGTTCATGTGGCGATCCCAAAGTGCGGTTTCAGACTCTCAGAGTTTCTCTGGGCTTTTCAAGCGTCGGGAACCGCATCGTCATCGAAACCCAATCGCCCGTCGTCAGTTGGAAGATGGTTTCTGATGAGTCACCAAGCCCACGACGCGCGTGTACCACCGCTTATCGTCGAAGACCCAACGTTCGCGAAACACATGGAACTCGTGCGAACGGTCGCGCCAGACGATGGATGCGAAAGCAAACGGTCGCGGGTCGTGCTTGCTCCGGTGAATCTCGCTCACTTCAATCACGAGGATCGCCACGTCGCCGTACGCCTGCCGAAATGTCTTGAGTGAATTTTGATAGGTATCGAATTCAATCTTCGCTGCCTCGCGAAGTTGGGGATCGATCCGGTTAAAGCAGGGAGTCCATTTCTCTTGGTGATAGCTCTCGTAAAAGCTGCGGATCGTACGACGCAGCCTACCCGTCGATTCGGTGGCAGGTTGATGACGCAAGCTGACCCCTCCGCTCGAATACTCTTGCTCGTTTAAATCACATGATTCATCGAGTGTCATCGTGAACCCGACTCATTGGGCTGAAACCAGACGGTTCGTTGACATCTTTTCACCATCTGACGCGACATGGTCTTTGGGATAACGCAGCTTGACACCGGAGGCCAATTCGCGGCTACGGATATCCGCGAGAATGGCATCAATGTCGTAATTGAACTTTGCCGCTAGTGCTTCACGGACGCGGCGGACTTCGGCCACGATTGGGTCATCAGTCATCGGTTCGATCCTCAAACAATTCGTCGGGGGTGCAGATGATGGGCGGCCTTTTACCAAACGTCTCACAGACTCGACCGATCCTTCTCATGATTTGCGCGTTAGCCAAGTGTTTGCAATTCCATGTCAGCAAATAATCGATTTCATGAACAGAGGCGACAGCGACGTGAACCGCATCCTGGCTGGCTTTGATGCGAATGATCCCGGATTTCAAAATAGATTTTGTCAGCGAATTGACGGCTTCCACGGTGGCCAACATCGTCAGACCTCGGACGGCCTCCAATCGCTTGCGGACTTCATCCGGGTCGCCATTGGAAATCTCATCGACGACAGCCTGTGAGATGCAGCAATCAAATCGTGAACTCTGAGTTTCCCACCATTCGTGCGTCGTTTGCTGATGCGCAGCCACCTGCAAATCGCGGCTTGGACGAGCCACAAGGTAACTGATGACGGTTGTTTCCAAGTAAACAGATTCCATCTGATGGACCATTCCATTGTTTGTCTCATCTCAGTGATTGAACAAGAACTCCTTCGAGTTCACCAGCGTCCACAGCAGGTCTTCGACGCCCTTCCTCGGTTCGGGGTCGCGGTCGATGTAGGCGGCGGCGTTGAGGATTTCGTCGCGGGTTGGATGGCGGGAGAGCGCAGCGAGATATAGCTCCTCGACTATTTGGTAGGTAGATCGTTTGGCCTCGAACAGCTTGGCAATGCGGGCGTTGCCGTTCTGGAGTTTGTTCTCGAACTCGTTCGAGTTGGCGAGCAGCAGCACTTGCGAGAGCGTTGCGCCGGTCGAGCGTTCGCATTCGCAGCCGCTGACTCGGCGGGGGCGGTCGAAGGTGTCGAGGAAGTACGAACCGAAGCTTTCGTTGGGGAGATCGACCGCGCGGGCACTGGCGCTCATGTTGCTGAATTGGGTCTTGGCACCGGTCGCCTGTTCGACGGCGTCATGCATGACTTCGGCGGGCAATCGGCGGGCGTAGTACCTCGCGAAGTTTTGTTGGTCACCGCGATTGTCGCTCGTCGGCTCGGACGAGAGCTGGTAGGTCTGGCTCTGCACCATCAGGCGGACCATGTGCTTGATGTCGAGCTGATGATCGCGGAACTCGCGGGCGAGGGCCTCCAGCAGTTCGGGGTTCGACGGCGGGTTGGTCTCGCGCATGTCGTCGATCTCGTGAACCAGGCCGCGTCCGTAGAAGTGGCCCCACAGGCGGTTGACCAGCGTGCGGGCGAAGAACGGATTCTCGGGTTTGGCCATCCAATCGACGAGGGCGTGTCGCGGGTCTTCCTCGGGCGTGAACTTGGCGACGGGGCCGTCGAGATACTTCGGTTCCAGCCCCTTGCCGGTGGCGGGATTCGTGTCGTTGAGCGTGATGTTGGGCGACGTGAAGTACGGCGGCGGCTCACCAAAGCTCTTGCGACCGAGCCGCGTGTAGAAGCCAGCCAGTCCGTAATAGTCGTCCTGACCCCAGCGTTCATACGGATGATGGTGACACTTCGCACATTGCAGCCTCAGACCGAGAAAGACCTGCGCGGTGTCGGCTGTCGTCTGATGAAGCTGGTCGTCGCGAGACTGCCAGAACCAGTTGATGGCCGGTGCATCGGGCCACTCGCCACTGGCGGCCACGATGCCTCGGACGAACTCGTCGTAGGGACGGTTCCGCGCGATCATGTCCTTCAGCCAGTTGTGAAACGCATACGAAGCGCGGTCGGAACCGGCGAGGTTTGAGTTCCTCAGGATCGATCCCCACTTCATCGCGAAGTAGGCGGGATAGTCCGACGACGCGAGCAGCCGTTCTATCGCCGCGTTCCGTTTGGCTGTGTGTTCAGCGCCGCTGGTCTTCTGTGGTGCATTCGCTCCGCGAATGCCCGCTGCGGGACTCCCCTTATCATCCGCAACAACAGCAACCGCAGCCATGTCGGACTGGAACGCGCGAACTTCCTCGACCGTCGGCAGACGACCACAAAGATCGATGGACACGCGGCGCAGGAAGGTGGCGTCGTCACACGGCGGCGACGGCTTGAGACCCAGCTTCTTCCACTTCTCAGCAGCAAGCTGATCAATAAAATTCTTCGGTGCGAAGCCGGGAATGCTCGCGAGCGGAGCACCTTGCGGACGGAGGACGCGACAGACGGCGACCTGTCCCATGTAGCGGGTCATGATGGCCGCTTCGCCCGTCGGTTCGTTGGCCGTGACGAGTCCATCTTCGCTCACGACGGCCACGACATCCAGATTGCTCGAATACTCGGCTTCGCGAGTCACGTCGCGGCGACTGCCATCGGAGTACTCGGCCAGCACGGCAAGCTGCTGCTGTTCGTTCGAGTTCATCACCCGCTCGCCCGGCGTCATGCTGAGCTTCGCCACGCGAGGAGCATTCGGAGCCGAAGCCGGTGCCCCCGCCTGAATCCACGAGAGGATCAACCGATACGGTTCGGACCCCGGTTCGATCCGACGGCCTCCGCCGTGAGGCACCGCCGCCGTCCCCTTGAGCAACAGCAGACTTCGCTCGGGCGCGGAGACCATCACCCGCCGGCCGCGCGCTTCGGCGACGAGGGCGTTGTAATCGTAGGCCGTGTCAAACCCGAACAGTGACAACTTGAAGCCGTTCTGTCCGCTCGCCTTCCCGTGACACCCACCCGCATTGCACCCGAAGCGACTCATCAGCGGTTCGATCTCGTTGGCGAAGTCCACCGCACGAACCTGATCCATCCCCGAGACCTCCACCGGCACGCTCACCTTCTGACCGCCAAGCGTCACCTCAATCAAAGTCGTGCCATTCGCGTGAGGCACCAGATACCCGGCCGCATCGACCGACACGACCTTCGCGTCACGACTGAAATAGACCGCCTTCCGCGTCGCATCGCTCGCCCCGTCACTCACCAACAACTGCCGCCGAGCAAACGCATCGCGGAACTCGACCTTGGCCGGCTCAACCCGCAAGTCAGCCGCCCGAGCCTCCCGCGTGAAAACCAACGCCACGCAATAACAAACCGCAACAAGCACCCCTTGGCCAGGTAGCTTGGTTTCGGAATGGAGTTGTGAAAGAGTCGCGTTTGGGGATCTATTTAAAGTAGCCATCATCGCTCCGCGTGATGAGCTTTCAACCAGTGGATGACTGACCCCGGCAGGCTCATCACGCGGAGCGATGATGGCTACTTTGGTGCGAGGCAAAGCCTCGCCAGATATTTCACTCTGAGCCATGCGTGGCGCGGGACGAAAGAAACTCATGGGTGGGACCACTCAGCAGGCGGGGCGGATCAAGGCGGGAGGGTGCTGCCAATCTGGCCAACTCCCTCTGTCAGAGAATTGGCCGAACGAGTCACCTCGTTACACGAATCGGCAACGGCCGAATCGTACTTCCCGGAAAAACCGTCAGCAAACGGCTCGGCGATGTCGCCGAGAATGTGATGGTCCGGTTGTAGGGATTGATTGGCGGTGCCACTCTGTGAGCCAGCATCTGCTGCCGGAGGTCGAACCAACCCACTTCCTGCCCTTGTCAACTTCTCAAAAAATGATCGCCTCGAAAAAAAGCGGCCCCGCATTAACGGTCCTCACTTGCTTGTCACGGTGAGGAGCAATATCTCCGCGAAGCTCTGCCGCAGTTGGATGCGAGGAGTTTCGTCTCCTAGTCCTTGTTCAGCTCACCAAGACCGACTTCCTCCTCATGAATGATGACATGAGTCTGGACGAGGGCGAACTTTCGGCGAGCGGGTTGAGTGGCCGGGTTGGGGTTCAGTTCCTTGGTCAGATCGACCAGCAAGGATCCGCCATCGGGGATGGTCTGAGACTGGCGGACCAGTTCGTTGACGAGGCTTTGCGGATTGAGGGCGACTCCCAAGCAGACCGACTTCCGGTCAGAAGCGACAACGCCGCGCAGATGGAGTTCGAAGGGCTTCTCGTCGCTTGGATTGGGCGATTCTTTCAAGAGGCCGTTTCCAACGGAGACCATTCCGATCTGGCCGTTGAACATCGTCATTTTGGGAGCGAAGACCGTCGGCCCGCGATACGCCTCGCCCAGCTTCTTGGCGGTCTCGGCATCCAGCATCATCGAGCCGGTGCGCGTGTCGAGCTTGAGTTCCAACCCTGCCTGCTTCAGTTCCGAGACATCGGCCACCTCGAACAGCCTCACTTCCGTCATGACCTGCACGTCCTGTTCGCGACGCAGGGATCGCAGAACGTTCGCGATCTTCTCATGCGTCGCCGGCTTGGTCCGAATGACGAGCGACAGCGTCGGTTCCTGCGACTGAATCGAACCGGCTCCCCCGCGCGACGGCCAATCGTCGGAATCACACTGCTGCGTGATGAGGTCGATCAACTTGAGCCAGTCCGCATCACGGGGCTTTGTCAGTGGTGTGCCATCGCTCGGCAGTGGGATCACGAGATCGGCAACGGCGTAGGTCTTGATGATGAGTGTCTGGTCCACGCTCTCGGGGTTTGAACGGCTTCCCATCTCTTTCGCTGAAGCAGGCACGGCCTGCTTCTCTTTGATGCCTGGTTTGGACACATCCTTCAGTTTCCGAAAAGCGTCGAGCAAATTGAGGATTTCCTCGTGGACGTCACGCGACTGGCGGACGATCAGGCTGCATGTTGTGGAATACGATCTGATCGAGCCGACTCCACCGACGTGATCCCAACTGTCGGGCGCGATCGTGGACTGAACGATCTCCAAGATTCGTTTCAGCCCGAGTTCGATTCGTTCGGCATCGGCCTTTGTCTTGGATTCGGAATCCACCGAAAGGAGGTCCGAGACGACATAACACGCCACGATCAACTCGCCCTTGGCCCGTTGGCGGCTGACGACCTTGATGACTTCGTTCTCGATCACGTAGTCGAGCCGAACTGGTTCGAGGAGGAGCTTGAGAACGGAACGTGCGGTCAGGCCGCTCAACTGGAGCGTGACGGGTTCGGTCCCTTTGACTCCTTCCTCGGCAAGCGACACCTGATCGACAACGAAGTTTGCCTCGATCTGTTTGGCGATAGTCTGAACGGCGTCTTGCAGCGGAGTGTGGTTGAACGTCACCGCGATCTTCTGGTCGAGGGCCCTCTGAAGCTGCTGTTCGACACCCTTGGGACTGTCGGCGACCATTCGCAACTGCTTCTCCGAGATGACACCACAAACACGTTCGCGTCCTTTTCCGCCAACCAGCCGGATGAAGCAGGGAATGGAGGTGATGCGGTGCTCGTTCGCCATCTCCGGGGCCTGATCGACGTCAATCGTCTTGATCGCACGTCCTTCTCGAACCAGCTTGTCCACCAACGGCTGCATCTGCTGACAAGGGCCGCACCACTTGGCCGTGAAGTACAGCAAGACATCCGACTCAGCAATTGGCTGGAGCTTTCCACGGCGATCCAAATCCGAAACCGCTGGCGGCAGTGCGGGGACCGCGTGTGGAAGGCTCTTCGCCGCCAGCCGCTTCTCCAACAGGTCGCTTAATCGACGCACGTCCTCGCGCAACGAACGGACTTCATCGTGCAGGGTCTTCAGTTCCAATTGCTTCCGCTGACGCGGACGGATGGAAGAGGCTTCGCTCACCGCTGAAGGCGTGGCCGGTGTTGGCTGTTGTGATGGAGCGACCTTGGTCTCCGTCACACGTTTCGAGTGGACTGCCGGCTCGTCGGCCTCAGCTCCTGCCCGCGCGATGGCCGTCAGCAGGCAGGCGATGAGAATTCGCAAACCGCTCATCCGTGATACGGTTCTGTGTGTTGGCTGCTTCGACATGGATTGAATCCTTTCAATGGTCTTTCGGAATGGGAGCGCAATAACTTTCCGAGTTCGCTGCTAGTTCCCTCCCCTCGGCGGGGAGGGTTAGGGAGGGGGGGGGCGAGTGACAAATCGACTTGACCATGCTCCCCCCTCCCCGCCGAGGGGCGGGAGAAGGGCCGTTGCAGTTCGGGACGTGATTGCGGACCCGATCCTTCACAAAAGGGATCGCGGTGCATTTGGTTGGTCTTTGGGATCGGGTTGATGTTGGACGGAGGTCACTCATTCATCGGGATGCTACGGCCCCGCGCCGTGTCGGAGCCTCAGCGATGCCGCTCGCTGGCGCAGGCCGTTGGCGAGAGAGGCCGTTTCGGGATCGGGGTCGCTCGACAGCAGCAGGTCGAGGCGGGTGAGTTCGTTCAGTGTCTCGGACAGATCGTGGTCGATGTCGTTCCAAAGTTCGGACTCGTTCGACCCGACCTCCTCGTTCGTTTCGTCGTGTGCTTCAGCGGGAGTGACCAGCGACAGGCGTGGGCCATACGTGCCAACAAGAAGTCCCGCCGAAAACGCCAGCAGCGCGAGCAGTCTTCTTCTGCGAGGCCGCTTCGGTTCGGTGGCTCGTCCCGGTCGCAGCAGCCATTCGACGCGATGAGTCAGCGAACCGGCGTGACCGACCGCTGTGAGACCCATCACCGTGGCTCGCCGATCCAAACGTCCTTCGGCGATGCGAGCCAAACAATTCGCCAAAGATGTCGCCGCCACATGCCGCTCGACGGCCCAGTCGTCGCAAAGAAGTTCGGTCGCCTGCTGCCAGCGGTGTCGAGCCAGAAAGTTCAGCGGCTGAAAGGCGAAGCATGTGCAAAGAACCTCGCCCAGCCACAGCCACCACGTATCGCGACGGACCAAATGCGCGACCTCATGCGCCAACAACGCCTTCAGTTCAACCGGCGAAAGCTGTCGCTCGATCCCGGCGGGCAACACGATCGTCCAGCGAAACACCCCGCACGCAAACGGCTCGGTGATGGCATTGCGCTCTGCCAGTATCGCCACCCCACCGGGCTTGCCCCGGTGGCTCGCAGGTCTCTGCACCACTTCGGACGATGAATCAGGTTCGGCCGCTGAATCAGTCAAGAATCCAGGCCCAGTAGTGCAAAGACCGGAATCCATCGGGGCAAGCCCGAAGGGGTTGTTGTGAAGAGGAGTTCGTAGCAATGACTCACGTTGACACTGCAACAGCCGGATCGAAGGCCCTGCCGCGAGCAGCCCGTTCAACGTCTGGCGCAGTTCACCATCAACGGGCGAACAGCGCGACAGCCGACGCTGGAGCGAAACGGCTCTCATCGCCAGCCTCATCACGGACAATACCAACCAGACGATGATCGCCACCGCCAACCCTGTGACAGCGCTGCCATCCTGCTGCTCGACCGAGGCCGCTGTCGGCGCGAGCGTCTCTTCCGTTGAATCGGATGGCTCGGTGGCGGATGGCTCAGCGAGTTGCAAGACAACCGCAACGTCTTCCGGCGGCGAGGCCTTGCCCGGCGTGATGACGATCTGATCGGTGTCGCTTTGGTTCTGAACAGCATCAGTCGATGAGCGTGCATCGTCCAAGAACGGGATGAGAACGGACAAGCCTTCGTCACTCATCGCCGCTTTCACATCGACTCCTTCGTTGAGCGCGGCGACTTCCTCGGGAAGCGGCGGACGGCCCCGACTGGCTCCGATTTCGCGCGGCTTGAGTTTTGGTGATTCATCGAGTCGATCACCGTCCGTCCCAGAGTTTGTGCTGTGAATCTCGGGCGTCTCCCGCACCGACCAATCCCAAACCGGCCGCGACCAGCCGAGAAAGACACTCAACGGAGCCGTCACCAGCGCCAACACGGCAGCACACTTCCAAACGGCTTCGGTCAAAGCAGGGCTGACGCGAGAAGACGCTCCCACCCCGGCCACCCACTGTCGCGACAAACACTTCAGCAACAGCCATCCCGCGATCAGGAACAGCGACGATTGAACGAGGTATGTGGCGGCGACCTCGACCACGCGCGGCAAGAGCAGGCTACTGGTCATCGTTCAGCTCCTGTTCCTTCTGGCGGATGAGCTTCTTCAGCGCGGTCAGCTCTTCGCGTGACACGTTGCATTCGTCCAGCAGATGACAGACAAGCTGAGTGATGTCCCCTGCGCAGAGGCGTTGGGCGAGGTCCGAGACCATCGAGCGACCCACCTTCTCACGCGGCAGCTTCGAGCGGTAAACGTTCACGCGCCCCTCGACACGATGGGCGACCTGTCCGTTCGTTTCCATCTTCGACAGCATCGTGCCGACCGTCGTGTAAGCCAGCGGCCTGTCCGGTTCGAGTGCCTTCTGCACATCGCCAACAGTCGCCTCACCCCGATCCCACAGCACGTTCATGATGGCCAACTGCAAATCGGCCAACCGATGCTTCCCCATGCGAACCGCCTCCTCCGTAAAGCCGCATTCCGACCAGATCGCCCCCGATCCCGTGTCGTCTCCTACCAGAGTAGGAGACGGTGCGAGGTTCTACTACCGAGGTAGGAGATGTGTCAATCCGTTCCGCAGGATGAGCAGGGCCATCGTCTTGTTCAACGCAAGGTGTTGTCGAGTCTTCGAGACTCACCAAGACAAAGCGGGAAAGGTGCGTCTTGAAGACTCGACAACACCCTACGAATTGCCCTGCGTCAAAAAGGCATTCGCCCTGATCCGAACCGTAGGACGGGCACTCCTGCCCGTCCGGCATTCGCTCACCCGGATGATTCGTGGGTCACTTGTGAATCATCCGGTCTAACCTACGCACCATCGACGCGACAAGCACGGCTGAGAAAGAACGGCGAGCGGACGGGGAGGCGTGCGGATCCTGCGAGTGCTTCACCGAAAGACGTGTTGCACGAAGTGAAACAGGGCCTGTTTCCATTCGGGGCCATCGTGGCCTCGGGGGGTGACGTGCCAGGTGTGGGGGATGGATTTCTCTTTGAGGTGCGTGTGGAAGCCTTGGCTGATGGGGAAGAGGTTGTCTTTGGTGCCGCAGGAGAGGAAGAGGAGCTTCAGCTTTTTGGCCGCTTCGGGGTCGGGGACGAGGTCGGCGGGCTGCTTGGTGTTGGGGGCCGATGAGAATCCGCCGACCGAACCGAATGTGTCGAGATGACTCAGCCCGAAGTTCAGTGATTGGCCACCTCCCATCGACAGACCGGCCAGGGCACGGTGGTCTCGGTCGGTAAGCGTGTTGTAGCGCGATTCAATCGTCGGGATGACATCGTCGAGCAGGTCTCTTTCAAAGGTCGCGAAGGCGGGAGCGGCGGCGAAGACGTTTCCTTCGGCTCGGTCATTCTTCTGCGCACGCCCATTCGGCATGACGACGATCATCGGGACCGCCTTGCCGTCCGCGATCAGGTTGTCGAGCAACACGTCCGGCTGAGCGAACCGCTGCCACTCGGTCTCATTACCGCCGATGCCGTGCAGCAGGTAGAGGACCGGGTACTTTTTCGCTGTGTTGTCCTTGTCAGAACACGGGCTGTCCTTGTCATAGCCCGGTGGCGTGTAGACCTGCGTCTTCCGTTTCGTGCTGATGGTCGTCAACGGACGATGAGCGTCGCTGCAACCGGAAAGTGATCGGAGCCGCAGTCGGGGCCGAGTTGGCGGTACACGACGGTGGCGTTCTTCGGAACGAGGACATGGTCGAGCGGGTTCTTGATTGTGTGGCAGAAACCCGTGGCCTTACGGCACACCGCTCGCCTCGAACATCTCTCCCATGGCCGAGTGAGATTGCACCCCGCGCGGCACAAAGTGAGAGGCTTCCGAGCGGGGCGGCGTAAGCCCCCCGGTTCTTCCAAAGAGGGCTTACGCCCAAGAACCGGGGGGC
>JAYTGQ010000963.1:0-8628 GCA_043733345.1 Schlesneria sp. | reverse complement strand
GTTACACGGCATGAACCGGGGCTAGCGCCGCGCGGCTAATTTTCGGAATGCGGATCACTGGTGACCTGCCGCGATGTAACCCGCATAGCGCCAGACGTTGGTGTCAGCGGCGTTCATGCAATTGATCCCGTGTCAGGCGTTCGGCTTCACCAAACAACGGAGTGGCATCGCTGAGGTCTCGGAACTTTCGCAGAGCTTCCAGCTTCCGATCAACATCCTTCGCGATCGGGGCGACAGTGATTTCAACTCGGCTCTGCTCGGGCAAGTCCAACGGGTCGTCCAATTTTAATGAGCCATCAACGACCGTCGCGGTGTGTCTCGTTTTCATCGTTCCATTTCCTCGAAACGCCGTGCAGCGACTCGCCGTTTTGACGAGTCATCGAGTTTGCGTGAGTCACAGTTTACGCCGCTGCGAAGAATCCGTGAACGTCAGCTTGTGATTCCCCATGACGCAACGTTTGCAGATCAAAGTTCACTGTCGGTGGCCGGTTTCGTCGATTGCGGTGTTGGCCTTCCAGGCGATCGTTTCCGCGCGAATCACCGGTTCCATCGTCGCTCCGCGACGAGATGGTTTGGCGGGATGGCCGACCGTGGGTTGAAACCCACGGCGACCTTCGGCGGTCGCTCTGCGACCAAGGACAAGAACCCTGCCGACTCATGGAGGGAACTGCGGGGTGCCACGATCAGGGAGTCTTCAACAGGACCGTGCTCTTCGGTGAGCGTATGTCGGAGCCAGGGTCACACCGTCTGCGGGCTGGCCGTGCTTGTGGCTGTGATGGCTCCGTCAACAATCCACGTCTCTGCTTCATTCGCACGGCCACGTCGAAGCTCCGTGACCGTGGCACCCGCACCCGCCACATTCCACAAATGTGAATCATGGGGATTGCAACGAGTGTGCGATGGCTCGGGCGAAGGCTGCATATTCGCTGGAAGACTGCTGGGCAGCTTTGAACAAATCGGCTGCCTCGGCATCCACGCTGGCAAGACTTGCAAGAGCAACAATGCGGCGAATCTGGTGTGAGCGGTACGCACGCAAGTCGTGACGGTTCAAGCCGAGTACGTTGACCGTTAGGTCGCCTCGCGTGGTCTTACCGCACACGCTGGCCAACTTGGCATGCGAGTCGTACTCAAAAGTGAAATGCTGACTAGGATCGTCGTCACAGGGATTGACGAGCGGATCGCCCTCGGCCGCTTTCGGGAATCGATCGGACTTGAACTCCGCCCCGTTGCAGATACCGCAGGCTAGGAACAGATTCGTCCAGTCGAAGGTCAGTTCGGGGCGACCGTGCGGCCCAGCCTTGGGACGGAAATGCTCGATGTGCCCATAATCCACGTGTGTGACCTTGCTTTCACAGTAGGCGCACTTGCCGTGGAAGAGTCGCTTGAGCGCGGCTTTGATCTGTGCGTGACGATAGCGCTTCTGGCAGCGTTCCCGTTCGGGCTTGGACTTGGCATTTGCGAGAGCTTCGCGCCAGATGATGGACTTGTCCACCAGCACCTTGGGTGGGTTTGTTCGTTCGACTCGAATCACGGGACCGCTTTCTCCAGATAGGCATCGATGCGAGCGTCGAGCGAATCTGGATCGGGCGGGCCACCAATCGGACGAGCGGTCTCCATAAACT
This sequence comes from Schlesneria sp., assembly GCA_043733345.1. GTDB lineage: Bacteria > Planctomycetota > Planctomycetia > Planctomycetales > Planctomycetaceae > Schlesneria. The sequence goes on along the minus strand of JAYTGQ010000963.1, from coordinate 7,006 downwards.
CGAACAGCTTCTGGTACTCGCGATTTTCGGAACCAGAGAGCGGCTTACGACGCCGGCGCAGTGTGTCGTAGCGGTCGATCTTTCGCTGGGTCTCGGGCGAGAACGGAGACACGAGGTTGAAGGCGTCGCTGCTCAAGACTTTGTCAACGCTCAGAGCCGAGACGTTCTCTACCGGCCGAACGCTGACGCTGCCATCGACCTGTTCAAACTTCAGTGTCAGTGCGTCGTCACCAGACCCCGCCGCGATCAGCGGGCTGTGTGTTGCCACGAAGAATTGAAGGTTTGGGAAGGTCTCACGAAGCACCGAGGCAACTTCACGCTGCCACTTTGGATGGAGGTGGATGTCGAGTTCATCGATCAGGACGACCCCCGGTTCCTTCAACGCGTCTCTGCTGTCCGGAAAGGCCAGGATCAGCCGCCAGATCAGGTCGCCAGCCAACGCCAGAATGCTGCGAAAGCCATCGCTCATGCCAATCGTGGGGACCACCTGCCCCCCCAGATGAAACATAATCCTGCCTTCACTGGTCACGCTATCGAACGTCGCACCCACGGGCTCCAGTACGCGATTGATGGCGCTGATGCCGAGTTCCTTCTGGGCTTTCGCCTGCGGATCGTCTTGCTTGACGATCCGATAATCGAGATGCACAAGCCAGTGTTCAACGGCTGATAGCGCGCTCTCGTCAAACTGTGTCAGGAAGTTCGTAAACCTCGCCGGTTGGGTCAATGACGGAACGATGATTTGGCTTTCGCGGGTCAGCCGCCGAAACGCACCATAACCCGCCGCAAACCATCCTGCACCGCGCGACGTGAAAGCGTTGTTCCGGAGCCACGTCAAAATCGACTGGCCCCACGGAATGATCGCGGGTTCGGTATAGGTCTTGTTGTTGACTGTCAGTTGTTGACTGCCCGTCAACACATACGAGTAGCTGAAAGCCTTGCGGACTGTTTCGTCCCCAAATTGTCCAGGATCGTGTTCATCCTGATGAATCCGAGCGGAAACCTTTCCTGTCTTCGATTCGTCGCGCAGCCAGCCTACGGGCCGTTGGAGCAGTTGCTGAGCGCCTTCGGGACCGGCCAGCAATAGGGCCAGAGCTTGGAGGGCTGTGCTCTTACCGCCACCGTTCTCACTCACGAAGTTCACCCAGCGGAACGGTTCTTCGCGACCGTGATTGAACCGTAGCGTGGCAGACTCGAAGCAGCGGATGTTTTCGAGTTCGAGTGACTCAACCCACATGAAAATCTCCCAGCATCTTTATTCCCCGTCGCCACAATGCAGGAGGATTAGAGCGAAAAACGGCATGGCGGGAAACCGTGGGTACTACGGACGATCGAATCAAACCCGATCGAACCGGGGCTAATAGCGCCCTGCGGTTGATCGGCGCATTTGTCGCCGTGGGTTTCCACCCATTCGCCCCGGCGGAGCGAAAACGCGCGAATCGTTCGTCGCGGAGCGACGAGGGAATGTGTGGAGACGACGACACGCATCACTTGGGCGGCCGAGGGCGTGGCGAGGGTTCCAGCGTCGCTCCGCGACGAGATGGTTGGGCGGGATGGCCGACCGTGGGTGGAAACCCACGGCTCGAATTGTCGAATTCGATCAATCCGCCGCTGGATCAATCAGCCGCAGGGCGCTAGCCCCGGTTCTGTCACGCGCCCGGTTCTGTCACGCGACGAGGCTGTGATTCTATCGACCCCGAACAAACCGGGGCTAGCGCCCTGCGGCTGATTGGCGCATCCGTCGATGTGGGTTTCAACCCACGGCGATCTTCGGCGGTCACTCTGCGACCAAGGCCAAGAACCCTGCCGACTCGCGGAGGGAACTGCGGGGTGCCACGGTCAGGGAGTCTTCGACAGGACCGTGCTCTGCGGTGAGCGAATGTCGGAGGACAGGGTCACACCGTCTGCGGGATGGCCGAGCTTGTCGCTGTGCTGGCTCCGTCAACAATCCACGTCTCTGCTTCATTCGCACGGCCACGTCGAAGACTCCGTGACCGTGGCACCCGCACCCGGCGTGCCACTGCTTCGGAGTCCTCGGAGAAGCAGTGCCGATGGAGTATCGACGCCCATTCACACTGCTTCTCCGAGGACTTCGAAGCAGTGGCACAGTCTCACGTGTTGAGTCGCTCAAGCAGTGCCATCCCGGCCGAATCGGGTGTGCGATCCAGGCAGGGAGTCATGTGATGTGTGGATGACTCGTCGTTGTCGAGGCCGTGCCACCGGGCAAGATTTCCAAGAACTGTTGGCTCGCGTCGTAGTGGATGGCAAAGAACTCGAAGAACCCGCGTGTGCCGAGCAAGCCGTAAGTCAATCGCGGTGAGACAAACCCCACGGTGCCCCGCCACCGCAAGACGTCGGGACGACGCCGCAGTTCCAACGACAATTCCACCGCTCGGTACGTGCCCGCGTGACCGAGCGGCGTTCGGATGGGAGTTTCTGGAATGTTGGTTAAATCCACGCTCAAGGCTTCCGCCACCGTTTCGGAAAACAGAGTGATATCGGCTCCGGTGTCCACGAGCGCGTCCACCAGCAAACGTTCGCCAGTGGGAGACATCAAAATCAGCGGGATGATGGGTCGTGCCCGCTCGTCGGTGATCAGCGTGGGGAAGCGCATTTACCACAATCCCCCAACCAGCACGGTGCCGGGGGCCAGTACATGGTGATACCAGATCAAGTGCTGTTTCTGACGTTCGGGGGCGGCGGCGGCAACCACATCTTCCATCGTCTCGCCATCGGCGAGCACTTGTTGAGTGTCGGTGTCCCACGCGATCCAGCGTCCTTGGTAGCGCGCTTCGATGTCGGGTGGAATCGTGAAGTCTTGGTCGTTCATCGCGAAGTTCTCCAGCGGCTCGTTGACAGCCAAAGTCTATCGTCAACTCTCGTCAATTCCATCCCGACCCTGTATTCCCCACAGGCGAGCAAGTATTCGCGGACGAGACGTTGCCCGTCGCGGAGCGACTTATGATGGTCGCCGTGGGTTTCAACCCACGGATGGGGATGACGCGCGAATCGTTCGTCGTGGAGCGACGAGGGAATGTGTGGAGACGACGACACACATCCATTGGGCGGCCGATGGTGTGGCGATGGTTCAATCGTCGCTCCGCGACGAGATGGTTTGGCGTGATGGCCCACCGTGGGTTGAAACCCACGGCGACCTTCGGCGGTCGCTCTGCGACCAAGGACAAGAACCCTGCCGACTCGTGGAGGGAACTGCGGGGTGCCACGGTCAGGGAGTCTTCGACAGGGCCGTGCTCTTCGGTGAGCGAATGTCGGAGGCCAGGGTCACACCGTCTGCGGGATGGCCGTGCTTGTTGCCGTGATGGCTCCGTCAACAATCCACGTCTCTGCTTCATTCGCACGGCCACGTCGAAGACTCCGTGACCGTGGCACCCGCACCCGGCGTCTACCTATCAGGGGTCAGGCAGTGCCATCCCGCCGTGGCACCCGCACCCGGCGGATGAGTGGCAGGTTCATCATCTCCTCGCAATGATAAGCGTGGCTGGGCTCGATGCTTCGTCGCCCCCAGCACGATGAAGATTGAACTCAAAGACTGGGGACTCGAAGACGCCAGCCCAGCCACGACGCCTTGGATGTCAGAAACCTTTCTTCAGGGAGAAAATCGGCATGTCGGACAGCAATCGACACGACGGCAGCGACTTCTTACGCGAATACAACTTGGTTCAATCGCGGAGCACAAGCACGACCAAGGAACCGGCAGCTCATCAAAATGCCGCGCTCGTCAAGCTTCGAAGTTGGTACAGCTCATCATCGGCAGAACCACAGGGAGCAATTCTTGTTTTGCCAACGGGTGCCGGTAAGACGTTCACTGCGGGACACTTTACTTGTTGCCCCGTGCTCTCTGATGGGTTCAAAGTCCTCTGGCTTGCGCACACACATCATTTGCTTGAACAGGCTCTGCATTGCTTTGACGGCTTGGTGCCATTGATCCTCGAACCAAAACCTCATCTCTCGATTCGAGTGGTGTCAGGAGCTATCGGACATTTTCCCGTTCACTCGATTCGAGCGACGGATGATGTTGTGGTTGCGTCCTTGCAGACAATTTCCAAAGCAATGGTCCACGGGCACGAATCTCTGAATCGCTTTCTGCAATCGGCGAATGGGAAGTTATTCGTCATCTTCGATGAAGCTCACCATTCTCCAGCACCAACGTATCGGAGACTTCTGCAGCATCTTCGTGAATGCTGTCCCGAAATGCGTCTCTTGGGTCTGACGGCGACGCCCACCTACTCAGACGAGAAGAAGAGTGGATGGCTCTTGAAGCTGTTTCCACAAGGAATTGTCCATCAAGAAACACCGCAGAAGCTGATGGCCGCCGGTGTTCTCGCAAAGCCTGTGATTGAGGAGGCCCGCACGCTTTTCAAGCCCGACTTCAGTGACCGGGAGTATACAAAATGGATCGGAACCAACCGCGACATTCCCGAGAACACCATCTCCTATCTTGCCGAGAATCGGGCACGCAACGAATACATCGCGAGCTATTACCTGACACACCGCGAACGATTTGGGAAGACGCTTATCTTTGCTGATCGATGGACTCAGTGCGAAACGATCCGCACTCTTCTTGAAAGCCGTGGTGTACGCGCCGACGCCGTTTATTCTCATGTTGCTTCTACATCTGGAACTCCTGAAGATCGCAACCGTCGTACGGCCAGCGAAAATGCAAAGACTCTGCAAAAGTTTCGCGACGGGGAATTGGATGTGCTGATCAACGTTCAGATGCTCACGGAAGGCACAGACGTTCCGGATGTGAACACTGTGTTTCTCACGCGCCAGACGACCAGTAGCATCTTGCTGACACAGATGATCGGCCGGGCCTTGAGAGGCCCAAAGTTTGGCGGGACGGAAAAAGCCTACATCGTCTCGTTCATCGACGACTGGAAGCAGCGCATCCATTGGGCTGAGTACGAGCCAATCACGGGCCAAGCAGTCGATGGTCCGGCGCAGGAGTATGGTAAGCGACCTCCACTCCAACTCCTTTCGATAGATCTGATTCGTCGCCTGGCACGCCAGATGGACTCGGGCATCAACATCAACCCCGCGCCATTCCGGTCGTTCTTGCCTCTCGGTTGGTTTCGCGTCGAATTCGATGCGCAGGTCCAGGGCACAGACGATATCGAACCGGTGCGTCAACTGATTCTCGTCTACGAGCAGGAGAAGCCGCAGTTTGATGGTCTTGTCAACGCGATCAAAGGCGAAAACCTGCATGACTTCGAGGAGAGTTCAGTCCAACTGGAGGATGTACGTTCACGCTTGGAGGGTTGGGAAGGTCGCTTTTTTACGGAGGCCGCACACCGCCTCGGTTTGACGCTCGTCAATGACATGTTTTCGATCACTCGGCACATGGCGCAGAACGACAAGGTGCCACCGACGTTCTTCCCGTTTGAGAGCCGCAAAGAACACGACTTAGACAGCGTCGCGGACAATTTCATCAAGCAAGGATTGTCGCCAACGGCTATCAGCCAGTCCTTGAAAGCCGAGTTCGGTCGGCAGGACAGGTTTTGGGGGGCCATCTATCCGAGTTACCCACTTTTCAAGTCTCATTACGACGCGTGCAATAATCGCATCCTTGAGGCCCTTGAGCACAAGAGCGATCCTGACGACTACCGCCCACAAGACTATGTACGTCCTGAAGCGATTCCCGACCGCGAACCGTCTGAGGAACTCAAACAGCAGGTCAAGAGTCGTGATCATTTTCGATGCCTCTGCTGTGGCTGCACTGAGAAGCGATGGTTGCAAGTGGACCACATCGCGCCTTCATACACCGATGGAAAAAACCACTTAGACAATCTCCAGACCCTATGCAAGACCTGCAATGGGGCCAAGGGGACCGACACAATTCGATTTCGGATCTGCCAGACACCGCTGCGGGCTGCTCCAAACCAGTTGCTTCCCTTGCGCCCGCCAACGGATGATCAGGCAAAAGATCCCAAACAATGGGAAATGTGCGTTCGTCGCTGGGTAAATTTCTTCTACCAATGCACGGCTGCGGATGCTGTCGAAGTGGGAGAGAAAGCAGAGCGTCTGCGCGTTTGGGCGATTCGTCTGTTTCCCGGGAATGACCCCAAATGGCTCGCGCCTCATATCGACGAACTCGTCAGCCTGATTCGAGAGACAAGACAACATGCGGGATACACCGCAGCGCCAGATCGAATTACCGTCAACGAACCGAAGCCAATCGTTGAACCCCGAGCGCGAGACGAGAATCTTACTGCTCTCGATGACGTTCTCAGGAAGATTCAAGAGGTCGAGGGTTTTCGAGTGTGCATTTCGAATCAGGACGGTCGAAAAGTTCGTGGCGATTGGGCAAAAGATATGCAGCCATATCCCTATAAGCATGCTTGGAATGGTGCGATGACCGTCAGTACTTGGAAGAACTCTCGCTTCCTCAAAAATTACCCGGTTTTTGGTGATCAAGGATTCCAAGTCGATCTGATCGACGGCAACGGCAACTCCTGCGCGGGGCAGAGTAAGCTGAAAACGGTTCGCGAATCGTATAGTAACTAGCTCTTCCGGCGAGGTGGCTCGGACGCCAAGTGGCCCAGCGTGCCTCTGTTGTGCGTGCGTTCTCCTGACCCCGCACGGCAGTTGGAGAGAATGCCGCGCGTGTCCTCCGGCAGGTTGCCCAGACCTTTCAACAACGTGGCTCGTTGGCCGGCGGGCGTGTGACCGGAGATGTGTTTCGTCCAAAGTTTTCCCGAGGGCCGGGCCGACTGCGTCAGGTGCGGGATCACTCCCGGCAGGGAATCTCGCCGCGTGGCATCGACGAACCGGGCGGCCTTCGCCACCGACGAGTGAAACGTGATGAGCTTCCGCAGGTCGTATTTCTGCATCGCCTTGGCCAAGCCGATCTGAGCGGCCAGCGTCCGGGCGTCGGTGCTGAGGCCCTCGGCCGTGCGGACCAACGTCGCTCGCTCGGCCCACGCTTTGGCTTCGCGGTCGGTGACGCCGATCACGACGACCTGATAATCGGTCAGCAACGGCTCCGGTT
>JAYTGQ010000962.1:0-8634 GCA_043733345.1 Schlesneria sp. | reverse complement strand
CGGAGCCTTGAATCACCGTGTTGACTGCCGTTCGTTCGGGCATGTTCAGGTTGCCGGTGCGGACGGGGCGGATGCCCTCGATCGGGCGGCGGCGACCGAGGATCGTCGTCGCGCGGCCGACGCGCTGGACCTCGGTGAGCGTCGCGTCGATGAACTGTGTCACGCCCGAGTACTTCGCGAAGTAGCCGTTGATAAACGTCGCCGCTTCGTCCTGCGGAATACCCAGCGCGGCGGCCAAGCCGAACGGACTCTGGCCGTAGATGACGCCAAAGTTGACCGCCTTCGCCATGCGCCGCTGGTCGCTTGTCACGGCTTCTCGCTCGACGCTGAAGACCTGCGACGCGACCGCCGTGTGAATGTCGATCCCCTGCGCGAAGGCCGCGATCAATTCTTGGTCTTGGCTGAAGTGCGCGAGGACTCGCAGTTCGATCTGCGAGTAGTCGGCGCAGAGCAGCTTCCACGTCGTGTCGGCGGGAATAAACGCGCGGCGGATGCGTTCGCCTTCGGGCGTGCGGATCGGAATGTTTTGCAGGTTGGGATCGCTCGAACTGAGTCGCCCCGTCGCCGCCACGACTTGATTGAACGACGTGTGAATGCGACCGGTCGTCGCGTGAACCAACTGCGGCAGCGCGTCGAGATACGTCCCCTTCAACTTCGTCAGGTGACGATGCTCGATGATCTTCGCGGGGAGCGGATGGAGCGAAGCCAACTCTTCGAGAACCTCTTGATCGGTACTCGCTCCCGTCTTGGTCTTCCGTTTGATGGGCAGCTTCAGTTCGTCGAACAGCACCACTTGAAGCTGCTTCGGCGAGTCGATGTTGAACTCGCGGCCTGCTAGGCCGTGAATCTCGCCCATCAACTGGTCCAGCCGCTGAGTCAGGTCCACCGACTGACGACGCAGTTCATCGGCATCCACGCGGATGCCCGTTTGCTCCATCTCGGCTAGCAGCGGAATGAGCGGTCGTTCCAAGTCCCAATACAAATCCCAGAGGCCCTGCGCCCGCAGTTGCTCGGTGATGAGATCGGCCAGCCGCAGCGTGAGGTCGGCGTCCTCGGTCGCGTACTCGGCGATCAGGTCGATTGGCACGTCGGCCATGTTCTTCTGCTTCTTGCCACTGCCGATCAAATCGCTGATTGGGGTGCCGGTCGTCCCGAGATATTTTTGGATCAGCGTGTCGAGACTGTGCGAGCGTGCTCCCGCATCGAGCAGGTAATCGCCGACCATCGGATCGACATCAATCGACTCGGGCCGCACCGAGATGCCGTTCTCGTCCAAGAACATCAGGTCGAACTTGATGTTCTGATTGACCAGTTTCAGCGACGGGTTCTCCAACACGGGCTTCAGCGCCGCGATGACGACCGCCTCATTGAGCAACGTGCTGCCGAGCGGCCCGCGCGTCGGCAGGTAGTACGCCAGCCCCGGCTCCCAACAGAACGCCCATCCGACGATGCGCGAGGAACGCGGGTCCAGCCCCGTCGTTTCGAGGTCGAGGCAAAAACGCGGCTGCTGCGTGAGCTGCTCAACAAACGTGGCGAGTGCCTCAGGCGTGTCGATCACTTCCCAACGACGAGTGATCGCGGGCACGACAGGCTGTGCGGCGAGCGAAGTCGAAGAGTCGATCGACGGCACGTCGGTCTCAATTCCTGTCCCCTCGCCCCCCGCTTTGGGGGGGAGAGGGCTAGGGTGAGGGGGGGCTGCGGAGTCGAGCGGCATCCCAACGCGAGATGGCTCAGAAGTCATGTCGCGAGAATCCGCGTCGAAGGGCGGAGCTTCATCGAGAGCGTTCTCACCGCTCGGCCCCCTCACCCTAGCCCTCTCCCCCGAAGACGGGGGCGAGGGGACAGGAGATGAGCCGCTTCCATCCTGTCCGTGACCTTGCTCATCGTCCTCATCACCAAACAACGACCGCCCCGCCGGGCGCGGCTTTGATTTGGCGGCATTCTTCGACGCAGCGGCAACGGGCGACGAGCCACTTGCAGACGGCGCAGCCTCACCGACCTTCGTCCCTTTCGGCGCGAACTGGTTCACGTCGTTAATCAACCGCCCGAATCCAAACCGGCGGAAGAGCGTCTGCAACGCCGGGACATCGGGTTGAGGATTGCGGCTCGCTTCCCAATCGAAGTTCAGTTCGAGTTCTTGATTCAGCCGAACCAGCGTCTGGCTAAGTCGCGCCTGATCGGCGAAGACTTTGAGGTTCTCTTTGAGCTTCGCGCCGGGAGCCTTGTCGGCGTTGGCGAGGACTCCTTCGAGCGTCTCAAACTCTTTCAACAGCGCCGACGCCTTCTTCGGTCCGACCAGCGGCACGCCCGGCACGTTATCGACGGCGTCGCCGACCAACGCTTGAAAGTCCACCACTTGATCGGGCCTCACCCCCCAATCGGCCAGTAGCGCGGCTTCGTCGAGATACGTGTTCTTCCGCAAGTTGAGAATCTGCACCTGCGGCCCGAGCAGTTGCCGCGCATCCTTGTCACTGGTGACGATCCGGACCTGATGGCCTCGCGCGACGCCCTGCCTCGTCAACGTCGCGATCACGTCGTCCGCTTCCCAGCCGTCGCAATGGACGACCGGAATGCCAAACGCCCCGACCGTCTCGATGAGGAGCGGAATCTGAGGTCTCAAATCTTCCGGCATCGGGCTACGGTTGGCCTTGTACGCGGGATACAGCTCCTCCCGCTTGCCGACTCCCACCGATTCCATCGCGCAGATCAGCCACGTCGGCCGATGGACTTGCAGCAGCGACACGAGATCGCGACTGAACCCGAACACGGCGTTCGTCGGCAACCCCGCCGGACTGGTCATCGGCGGCAAGCCGTGAAAGACCTGGAACATCAGCGAGAACGTGTCGATCAGGAAGACGGTGTCAGACATGAATGGAGAGATCCGTCGTGTGGGAGGGTGCGTGTTGAGAGCGTCCCACACCAACCCGCCGCGTGAGCAAGGCTGTTCGGTCCCAGTCCTTGCTCACGCGGCGGGTTGGTGTGGGTCGGGATGATACGGCGACCACACTCAGGCAACCACGCCCGCACGACGAGTGCAGGGCCATCGCCTTGTTGGGGCTGCGAAACGTGTAGGGTGGGACCAGCGGCGCTTCGCCGCGCCGGCCCACCATGATTTCTCGACGTTTTCCGATGGTGGGCCGGCGCTCGAAGCGAGCTGGTCCCACCCTACCTTGAAAAGGCGATGGCCTTGGGCTAAGTACCCCTCCCAACCGGTTGAACCGGTATCGGCCACGGGAAGTTGCTTCGGCAAACGGTGCAATCAAACTTCCCCACAGCGCGGCCACCCCTCCGAGCCGACAACCAAGGCGGAGGAGTTTGCGCGCGAAGGACCGTGTCGAGGATGGTGTCGAAAGAGTGTCTGGTTGTCACGATCACGCCGAATGTGACCGTTCACAACGGAAGAAGTCTCGACGGGGAAAGAGGTGCTTGACTCGCCACAGGCGCGTCTTACACTGGCCGCAGTCTCGCAGGTGAGACGGCGGTTGCAGGCTTCGAATTAATCGGGCCCACATTTCCCAAAGCCACTCTCGTCCCCGCGATCCCATCCGTCAGGCTCGTTGCTCGTCACATCTCCGTCCGAAGGAATCTGTCATGGCCGCCAACCCCAATAAGCCGGGTCCCGTTCACTACGCGCTCGTGGTCTTCGTCATCAGCACGGTGGTCTTGGGCATCACGACCTATATGTTCCATCGTGAGTACTCCGACCGCGCGGCCAAGATCACCGAACTGGAAGGCAAAGCGGGAACGCTCAACCAGAGCATCAAGAAGGCGGACGACGAAATCCAGGCTCTCACAAATCAGACCGGCAACAAGTTTGAAGTGAAGCTGGACCCGTCCAACCCTAAAAATGCGACCTCGGTCGTGGGAGCGGCCTTCGCCGACATGGAGCGGTTCGGCAAAGACTTCGCAGGCACAACCTATCAGCAAACCTTGCAAAAACTGCGAGAAGCCGTCGATGCCGGTGTCGCCGATGTCGCCTCGAAAGCCGCTCAAGTTGCCAGTTTGCAGAAGGATTTGAACGATCAGCGCGATCGCCTAAACAAGCAGGTGGATACGCATCGGACGGCTCAGGAAAAATCCGAAGCCGACCTCCGCACCACCGTCGCGTCACGCGATGAAAAGCTGAATGGGAAACAGGTTGAAATCGACCGGTTTAAGGCCGAGAACAACCAACTCGTCGGTGAGTTGGCTCAGGAAAAAGAAGGCCGCGAAAAGGAACGCAAAGGCTTGCAGACTTTGATCGGCCAGCTTGAGACGCGCATCGATGTCATGCGCGGCAAGATCGACACGCTGGAAGGAGTCAGCTTTGAGGTCGCTGACGGTCTGGTTCGTCGCGTCGAAAACGCCAGCAATTCCGTCTGGATCGATCTCGGTGAAGCGGACGGTTTGAAGACCCGCATGACGTTCAGCGTCTATTCCAAGGAAAGCCAGGGCGTGGGACGCGGTGCCGAAGACGTGAAGGGCAAGATTGAAGTGACCCGCCTCCTCGGCGATCACATGGCCGAAGCCCGGATCGTCGAGAACGATCTCTACCGACCGATCGTCCCGAACGATCTGATCTATACGCCAATCTGGAGTCCGGGTTTGATCGAGAAGTTCGCGCTGGTTGGCATGGTCGATCTTGACAACGACGGCAAAAGCGACCGAGAACAATTCAAACACCTCCTCGCCGTCTCGGGAGCTGTCCTCGATAACGAAATCACCGACCTAGGCGAACGACTGCCCGCCGACGGGAAGATCACCGTTCACACGAAGTTCCTCGTCTTGGGTGATATCCCCGATCCGACGACCCTCGTTTCCGAAAAGGAAAAAGACATCAATCGGAAGCTCACGGATCACCTCACGGAACTCCGTAAGGAAGCCCGTGCCAATGGTGTGCGGATCATCAAGATCAATGACTTCCTCGCCCATATCGGCTTTCAATCCAAGCGACGCCTGTTCCGGCCGGGTGAACAACGACCGTTCAATCTGAAGGCGGGTGTCACCAGCACGCAGACCAACGAGTCACTCGGCGACCGCTCGTCATCAGGGACAACCTCGGCCCTGTTCGGTAAGAGCAAGTCGGCTGCTCAGCAAACTTCATCCGGTACGACGAGCAAGGTGTTCGGTGGCGGCAAGTGAGACTCCTCGCGACGGCAGGACATTCTGCCGGAACGAGGGCCAAAACAGCCCCGTAAGCTAGTGCTTTGTGAGCCGTCAGTTTTTTGGGTAGCTGAAGTCGTGAGACTTCAGAAGTGCCAGAACTCTCACGAGTTCAGCTCCCCCAATTTCAAGCCCTGACAAAGCACCAGAACAGCCAAGCCAGACTGAGAACAGAATCCAACTCATCGGGACCGCACGTCACACGACGTGCGGTCCTGTTATTTGTGGGGAGCCGTTCAGAGATCGGAAATAGGGAGGTTGCTTCGCTTAGGGCTGTGCATGTACTACGTCCGAGAGTGGCCAACAAAACGTAGGGTGGGACCAGCGGCGCTTCGCCGCGCCGGCCCACCAGTTTCGCCGCCAACAAGTACGGAGTGGTGGGCCGGCGCTCGAAGCGAGCTTGTCCCACCCTACCACCCTACCACCCTACCACGCGACCGACCGCTCACTCTCGGACGTAAATGAGGCACAGCCCCTTAGCCAAATGCCGTTATCGTCGCTCATCGCGCGCGGCGTGCCACGCCCCAGTACGTCTTGGCATCGACCGTGACCAACTCGTTGAAGGCCCGCACGATCACTTCGCGACCGTAATCCAAGCCTTCAAACAGTCCGGCATCATCACCGTCGGTCGGGCCTTTCGCCTGTAATGTGACCCACACGTGACCGAGTTCGTCCCCCTGCCCACTCGCCCCGCCCGCCACCACTTCGTGGCGGAACTTGACCGTCAGCGAACCTCGTTCGGCATCGAGCGGAACTTCCCACCGCGCCTTGTAGCCCTCGCAACCGATCCCGAGCGACTTCAACGGGACCGGCTGCCAGAGGCGGAAGAACGACCAATCTCCCGGCGTCATCCAGACGGTCCCCTGCGGGATGCGATTTACATAACGGACGGACCAGCGGCGCGGCACGATCTCGCGATGAGCGTGATGCGCCACGTCGCGCACGGCATCGAGCGCCGCGACGAAGCCATCTCGAATCGCCTCGTACCGGGGATAGCGTTCGCCCTGATGACCGAGCCACCCGAAGGCGAATCCGCGCGTCGTCAGTCGCACGGCACGGTCATTCATCACGTTGCCGATCTGTCGGTCGTCCGACTTCGCTTCATCTCCGACGGTCTGCCATGAACCGGACCATTCGGGGCCGAGCCGTTCTCGCAAGTGATCGGCATCAACCTCAAACCGCTCGCGCCCCTCGGCGAACTCCACCGCCAACCAACTCTCGACGAGCGGCGGATGAGCGTACTCAGGCGGCGTCACCTCTGAACCAACAACACGGAAACCGGTTCGCACGGGCAGAGTAGTCGGCATGGAAGTTCTCGAAAAAGGACTGGCGGACGTTTTCGACAGAAGTCGTAGCTTGGACCCCTTGGTCTGTCATTGATACACAACTTTAACGGCCATGGAATTTCCACGACATGAAATTTGCGACAGAGCTTGAAGCAGGATTGATCTGCCAAACAAGCCTCAAGCCTTGGCGCAAATCTCATGCCACGGAACCGCCCATCATCGTTGGAATTGTCACTGTTGTGTATCAACGACAGGCTAGCGCCCAATGGCACTTAATTTACCTCAGTAACCCGCAGCGTAAGCGAGGGAAACAAGGGGAAACGCCTCATGTCATCGCCCTCATGTCATCGTCCTCGCTCACGCTGCGGGTTAGTAAAGTCAGTGCCATTGGGCTAGCGCCCTACTGGTCGAACAACATGAGATTGCGGAGTTGACCTCGTTTAACCGCGTGGGCAACGCCCCGCGCGTTGATTGGGGAATAGACTCGAATGTCGCTCGACGCGCGGGGCGTTGCCCACGCGGTTAAGGAACTGGCTCGCAATAACTTCCCGGTTTGGCAGAGTGATTCTGTGAGCGGCAAGGCGCTAGCCGCCAGTAGTTCCAACTCACCGGCGGCTAGCGCCCAGCCGCTCACGGGAAGTTATTGCGTGCCAGTTCCTAAACGACGCAAGGGGGGCAATACAAAGTTGTTCCACCACTACGGCTGATCGCAGTTTGCTCCACTTCGGGAAGGTATTACGGCCGCGTGCCGTAGTGCCACGGGTTTCGTGCAACACGATCAAGAACCCACAGCCTAACGCGGCATAGCCGCCACCAAGGAGGAGAGTGCAAAGTGACAAGTGCAAAGTACGAAGTGCAAAGTGCAAAGTGCAGGATGGCGAAGAACCGTCCGCTCCGAGATTTTGCACTTTGCACTTCGTACTTTTCGCTTTGTACTCCTTCACAACTTCCCTGCAATTCGCACAGTAGTTGTGGACAACGAATCTCAACGGCGTGCGACTCACGAATGTCTCAGCTTCACCCTCGCGACAGATTGGGGTCACTCGGCCCGCAATGGTCGCAGCATCAGTGAGTTCGTAGCGTCGGAGGGTGACTTCGATTCATAGAGGACTCGGTAAACTTCCGTCGTGATCGGCATGTCGATCTCTTCTTGTTCGGCAATCTCGAAGACGCTCTTCGCTGTCGTGACACCTTCGGCGACCGAGGTCATCGTGGCCAGAATCTGTTCGAGCGTCTCACCCTGGCCCAGACGCTGGCCGACATGCCGGTTGCGACCGTACGGGCTGACACAGGTGGTAATGAGATCGCCCATGCCCGCTAGACCCGTGAACGTGGCGGCATCTGCCCCAAACCGCTTTCCGAACCGAGTCATCTCGACCAGCCCGCGTGTCAGCAGTGCGGACTTGGCGTTGTCGCCGTAGCCGAGTCCGTCGGAGATTCCCGCCGCGATGGCAATCACGTTCTTCAAGGCTCCCGCCAACTCGACACCGACCAAATCGAGGTTCGTGTAGACCCGAAAGCGTTGCGTGTTGAACATCTTTTGTGTTTGTCGCGCGAGGCTGAGATCGCTGCTCGCCGCGACCAATGTCGCGGGGAGTCTCCGGCCGATCTCTTCCGCGTGACTCGGACCACTCAGCGAGCAGACCGCGCGGCTGCCAAGCACTTCGCCGATGATCTCACTCGGCCGCAAAAAAGTTCCGTTCTCGATCCCCTTGATGACGCTGATGACCGGCAGCGGGCGAGGGAGATGCGGACGAACTTCATTCAGGCTGGCTCGCAAAAATTGCGTCGGAACGGCCGCGACGAGGTACTCAGCGCTTGAGACCGCGTTGGCAAGGTCTGCCGTGATCCGCACATTTCCGGGGAGCAGCACTCCAGGCAAGAGCCGCTGGTTCTCACGGTCACGCTGCATCTGCGCGGCATACTCGGGCGAACGCGCCCAGATGGTGACGAGCTGATCGAGTTGCTCGGCCAACAAGACGGCACACGCGGTCCCCATCGCACCGCCGCCAAGAACTGTGAGTTGCGTTGTCATGTCGATCCCATCGGAACCACGCGCGAGATATTCCTCGCGCGGTCAGTGATGAGACATCCGAGCGGGGCGGCGTAAGCCCCCCGGTTCTTGGGCATAAGCCCGCTTTGAATGGTCCGGCCCACAGTGCTCCGCCGGCGCGTGCCCTGCCGGGCGGCGGCGAGACCCGACGGC
>JAYTGQ010000961.1:0-3164 GCA_043733345.1 Schlesneria sp. | reverse complement strand
CGCGTGTTGAGGTCCAGCACCACGGTGATGTCCTTGTGAGCCTTCCCGAGATAGTTCTCGTCGATCGCCAGACGCTTCCACTTCGCCAAATTCGGTCGGGCCAGTTTCTTCAGCCGCCGCAGGTCGATGTCGCACGCCGTATTCCACGAGACGCCGAACGTCTCGACCACATCCTGAATCGTCACCCGCGACAACCACTGCTCCAGGCACCGCTCGAACTCCTTCGTGATCTGCCGCTGCCCCTCGGCGAACGCGGGCTGATGCCACGTCTTGCTCGCACACGACAGGCACTTCCCCCGCAGCGTCCTCATCGTCACGATCACCGGCTGCAACCCCAGCGGTGCCCCTCTCCAAAACCGCTCCCGGTGCTCATGAAGATGCACTCGCCGACACCCGCACTTGCGACACCGCAACGAATCGCGAGGAACCGACACCTCCACATACAGCGACCCGTTCTGTCCCTGCCATGTGTCCTTGACTTCAGACCCCTTCAACCCCATCCCCCGATACAATGCCCACGCGGACATGCTCCGATCTCCTTTGGATATTCGTGCCTGCTAAACACAAACCCAGTGGTGACCCGCGTGTCCGCTGTTTTCAACTCACCCCCCCAATGCCGGTTGAACCTCAATATTCGATTCCACATTGGGGACGGCATCCTAGTGGGAGGCCGCTAGAATCGGCAGGTGACTTCGACGGGCTTAACAGCCTGTTGAAAAACGGCTGTCGGGAGCCGAGCCGCGAGAAACAAGCGACTTTCCTCACGCACATGGCTCGGCGGGAGCTCGCCCTCCCTTTTTCAACAGGCTGTTACCCTACGTTCTTCAACAGGCCCCTCACTGCGTCGCCGCTCGTTGAACGTCAGGATGATCGTTCTTCTTTCAGAATTGTGCCGGGACGCCATGACGCATCTCACCTCTGTCGATTACCTCGTGATCCTCTCGTATCTTGCCGCCACACTGGCGATCGGGCTGTGGGTGGGGAGCTACGTGCGGAGCGGTTCCGACTTCTTCTTGGCGGGGCGGGCGCTGCCGTGGTGGGCGGTCGGGATGTCACTCGTCGCGACCGACATCGGCGGAGCGGACCTCGTGGGTGTCGGCGGGGACTCGTACCGGTACGGCATCGTGATGGGAAATTTCGCGTGGATCGGCTGCGTGCCCGCGATGCTCGTGGCGGCGTTCGTGTTCATCCCGCACCTGTACCGCTGCAACGTGACCACGATTCCCGAGTACCTAGAGCGGCGTTTCAGTGTGCAGTTGCGCGCATCCGTCGCGGCCGTGTGGCTGGTACTGATGGCCTGCAACCTGGGAGTGATGCTGTTGGCGTCGGCTCAGTTCATGAGCGAACTCGCGAAGTGGGACATGTCACTGTCGATCTTCGGTGTGGCGATCTTGGTCGGCATCTACACCTGGTCGGGTGGACTGGGAGCGGTCGTTTATACGGACGTGCTGCAAGGGATCGTCATGATCGGCGGGTGCCTAATGATCGTGGTGATTGGGATCAGCGACTTGGGCGGCGTCGAGTCCTTCATCGACAAGGTTCACGCGGCGGTTCATACCCGCGCCAGGCAGGCTCCTGCACCCGCTCCCGCAGCGGTGGACGAGCCGCCTTCCGTGACGCGAGCCAAAGAAAAATTGCGACTCACCAAGACGAAGGAGCGCGAGCGGGAACATCTGTCTTTGGTATTGCCGGTCGATACGAAGTCGCCTGGGCCGTGGCCCGCCATTCTGTTCGGACTCGCGCTGGTCATGAGTCCCGGCTACTGGATTGGCAATCAGCGCATCGTCCAGCGATCACTCGGAGCGAAGTCCGAGTATGAGGCGAAGGCGGCTTACGTTTACGGTGCGTTGTTGAAAGGTCTGATCCCGTTCCTCGTGGTCGTGCCGGGATTGATCGCACTAGTGAAGTATCCCGATCTGGCTGCCGACCAGGCGGGCGGGGCGTTGCCGATGCTGGTGGGGCGACTGCTTCCCGAGGGACTGCGCGGCCTGTTTGTGGCCGCGTTTCTGGCGGCACTGATGTCGAGCGTCAGTTCGTATTTGATCGCGGCCACGACGATCTACGTGAACGATTTCTATCGCCGGTTCTACCGGCCTCACGCCGACGAAGGCCAGATGCTGCTGATCGGTCGCTGGACGACGGCCGGGTTCGTGCTGTGGAGCGTGTGTGTTGCGTTTCAGATGATGTCGTTTGGGCAGAGCATCTACAGCGTGTTTCAAACGCTGATGTCGTTCGTCGTCGGGCCGACTCTAGGAGTGTTGCTGGCGGGAATGCTCTCGTCGCGGACCTCGTCCGAAGGAGCCTTGGTGGGATTCTTCGCGGGCCTGTTCACCTCGGTCAGTCTGTTCACGTTGAACCTGCCGGGCGTGAGAACGTGGCTCGACATGCCACCCCTGTTTCGCATCGACGCGCCGTATCTCTACTACTCGATCTGGGCGTTCCTCGCGACGATCTGCATGACGATCGTGTTCAGCTACTTCTCGCGACCCGACTCGGCGGAGAAAACTCGCTACTCACTTTGGGAGTGGCGTGAGGAAGGAGGTGCCGCATGACAGTGCTGCACTGGATTGGCGACACGTTGCGGGGGCAACTTCTCTTGGTGCCACTTTCCGTCGCACGTTGGCTGTTCATCGGGCTGTTGTTGGCCCTGATGGCTTGGGTCGTACAGTTGCCTTCGTCCGAAACGACGCCTCCCGAACGGCACTCCGCGTGGTACGAGGATTTGAAAATCTGGGCTTGGCTGGCGCTGATGTTTCAGGTCTTGGTGTACAGCGTGTTCTGATCTGGCATCCTCCCGAAACACGGGCGATTGGCAGTAGGCTCATCCGGTGTTTCGGGGAGGTCACTGGTTTTGGCCTCCATTTCCCACAGAAATCCGTTTCATCCGACGCCAGCGTTCTGAGCGTCTTTGTTTTTAGCCCGGAGAGCGGCAGGTCGTAGCTCACGGCGTGAGCCGTGGGTGAGTCCGACAAAAACGTCTTTAGCCCTTCAGGGCAGGGCTTCCGAGGTGAGTGAAAATGGTTCAGGCTCATTGTGGCGCAGGACGTTCCACTGTTTGGGGAGGTGACAAGGATATTGCTCAATTCGCTGTTGCCCCGGTTTGTCGAGAAGAAGCCGTTTACGGTCATGGCCCGAGCCGCGCTCGAAAGAATGCTCTCGGCCAA
>JAYTGQ010000960.1:0-8650 GCA_043733345.1 Schlesneria sp. | reverse complement strand
TGGAGAACGTCACGTTCTTGAGAACGGCGTCGCCAATGGTGAATGGCGTGACGGCGGCCGTGTCGGCCAGACGAACTTCAAACCCACCACCGTTGAAGAGCGGGTCCGTTCCATTGACCGTGCCGCTGATCGTGACGTTCGACACGTTCAAGCTGCCCGTGCTGGCATCGCGCAGATCGAGTCCGATCCCGGCATCACCGTTGCCACTCAACACGTTGGCGGCACCCGCACCGCCGACCGTCAGGTTGACTTGCGACGTATTCAAGCCCACCGCGTGGACACCGAAGCTGGTGTTCCCCGAAATCACGTTGCCCGTGACCGCACTGTTGAGGTTGAGGTTCAGAACCTCAGCGTTGTTGACCTGAACGTTGATGCCCGCGCCGGTGTTGGTGCTGATCGAAGTGTTGTCTCGGAACGTTAAGCCGATCGCCGCACCGGCGGTGTTGGGATTGATCAGGTGGAATCCGTCGCCAGCGTTCCCGTCAATCGTGTTGTGGCTGATGATGGCACCATTCGCACCCGCAATGTTGCTGTTGACCACTGACTGGAAGTTGATGCCGTGACCAACCAACGGGTTGCCATTCGTGGAAATTGTGTTGTTATCGATCAACAGGTTTGTCAGTGAGGAGTTGTTGAGGCTGAATCGGATGCCGTCGAGGCCATTGTTGGCAATGCCGCTGCCACCGAGGTTGCCGCTCGTCGCGACGAACGTTGAGGATGTCGGATCTCCCACGACCGCCACGAGTGAGCCGCCCAGAAAGAGGCCGCCGGTGAAGCCGACGTTGATCGTCGAGCCGATCAGGTCACTGCCCAAGACGGTTTCGTCGCCGCCGGGAGTAAAGTCGAAATCGTTGTCCCAGGCAAAGTTTTCACCCGGCTGGAAACCGTTGAACGTGAGGTCGAGGAGTTGGCTGAAGTCTGCCACAAGGGCCGGTGGAAAGGGTGGGACCGCCGTACCGTTGACCGTCTGTAGTCCCGTTGTAACTTCGGTCCCGCCGAAGGGCGTGAAGGGAAAGTTCGCGCCGGAAACCGTGTTGAAGATCGCCCCTCCAACCGAGGTCGAGGTGTTCAGCGTGAAGCTGACGACATTTGCGGTCGGCGATCCGGAGGTGTTGATTAGATTGAAGTTGCCGTCCCCCGTACCGAAGGGGAACGTGTTGCCGATGATCGTAAAGCCCAACCCGGTGTTCACCGAGACACCGCCCGAGTTGTTGGTAATCGTTAACTGGTCGATCGGTGAGTTCACCAGATCAAAGTTGATGCCGTTACCGCGATTGCCATCAAAACCGTTGCCGTCGATTGTGACACCCACCAGCGCCGCCCCACCCGGTCCGGTGACGTTGTTGAAGTCGATGTGCAGACCATCGCCCGCTTGAGTGTTCGTCACCACGTTGTTGGTGATCGCCATGCCGTTGTCGTTGGCCGCAGCCGTGAACAGGTTCGGAGCGATGGTGGAATTCACGCCGCGAATGTTGATACCTCGCCCAACGCTCACGTCGGCGGTAATGGCATTGATGGTGAAGGCATTCAGCGGAACGACGCCGATGGCAGCCAGGTCGAGATTCACCGGACGCGGCAGACAGAAGTTGAACCGATCTAGCGGGTCTGGCGACACGTTGCTGCCCAGCGTCAGGAACTGAACGGGGGGCATGAGAACGGGGAAGGCCAACCCGTTGACGAGATTGGTGCCCGTGAGCGTGATGTCGATGGCATCGTCGCCGCTGTTGTTGATCGTGGTGGGGCCATTGATTTCCAACGCGCCATTCAGCACGTTGAGCATCTCGATGTGAATGCCGTCGGCGGCATTGTTGTTGATGGAGGTGACGCCGGAAATCAAGATCGAGCCGTTCGTGTTGCCTGACATCCGAATGTCGATGCCGTCACCGTTGCCGGAGGGGCCGGCGAACGGAGTCTGTCCGTTGCCGTTGATGGTGGTGCCTGGCCCGTGGATCGCGACGGCGGCATTGGTGACGCCGGTCAGATCGAGGAACAGTCCGTCACCATTGTTGTTGCTGAAGTTGCCGGAGATGCTCAGGACCGCCGTGTCGATGGCACCGATGTTGAGATTCAGGGCACCGAGCGTATTGGGGGCGAGTTGATTGGCTCCCGTCATCAGCAGGTAGGCTTTGGTTCCCGGATCGTTGGCATTGAAGTTCAGACCGTATCCACCGTTGCCCGTGGCCGTGGTGGAGTCGAGGCCGACGACGAGCGTCCCGCCGTTGTTCGCATTGAACTCGAAACCGTCGTCCGTGTTGTTGTTGGCCGTATCGGTGCTGAACAGGAAGCGGGCCGTGGTTGTGGTGTCGAGGGGACCGGTTCCAGTCACGGTCGCCTTGACGCCATCGAAGGCTCCCGTGGCACCGTTGCCCGAGTACGACGTATTTTGCGATCGGTAGTTGAGGACGCCCGAGTTCGACACATCGACCAGCAGTCCCTCGCGACCGTTGTTGTCGAAGACCGAGGTGTTGACACCGAACTGCCCCAATGAGGCGGCATCGGTGATGGCCAGACTCACACCCTCACGGGAATTGCCCGAGAAGCTGGTGTTGTTGAAGCAGCCGTTCAACGTGCCGCCAGTGGCAGCCGTGCCGTGGAGGCCCGCACCACCGAAGACGAGTCCGTTGGCATCGACCGACATGTTCGAGAAGTTGATGTTGACCACGCTGATCGGATTGCGACTGGTCACGTCGATGCCCGTTAAACCGCTGTCCGAAATCGAGCTGATGTTGGCTCCGGACAAATTGAGTGTCGCGCCACCGGAGACATCCAAGAAGGCACCGAAGAAAGTGCTGCCGTCAATTGTCGAGGCATCCAGCGAAATATTGGCGAGGGTGTTCGCTCCGCCAAACGTCCCCACCAATCCTGTGCCCCGACTGGTGTTGATGGAACTGGCGTTCGACATCAGGAAGTCCAGACGCCCACCCGCCAACGCCGTCAACACGGCACCGTCAGCGCCGCTGTTGTCGGCGACTGTCGAATCGAGCGTGACGAACGCGGTCGAACCGGCTCCCGACACGAAGCCGTTGAAGGCGTTGACGATGTTGCTGGACAGGTTGCTGGCCGTGAAGTCGGCCGTCAGATCGCCGCCGTTCTGCACGTTGAAATGGAAGCCGATCTGCTGCGTCCCGGCCGGAGGATTGTTGGCGATGTTCAGCGGAGTGTTGATGATCGTCGCGGCATTGAACGTGAGGTTCACTGTGGAATCAGCACCAGCCAGACCATCGACGTTCACCACCACACCATCATGCCGGATTCCTCCCGCCGTCTGACCGTTGTCAGAAATCGAGAGGTTGTTGAAGGCGGCCGAGAACACCGTGCCATTGGAGGCATTCAACTCAATGCCGTTCCCCCCGTTGCGATTCACATTCGTCTGGTTGACAAGGAGTGGCTGTGAATTGGTCAGGGCCAGTGAGCTACCCGGCGAACCGTCCAAGTCGAACCGCACCCCGTCACCGTTCGTAGTGAGACCGTTGTCATTGAGCGGGCTGTTGTCGAAGACCGCCCGGATGTCCGAGCCACCGGTCGCGGTGACAAACACGCCATTGTTGAAGCTGCCGGTAATCGGCGTATCGGAGAAGTTCAGATTCACCAACCCGGTGTTGTTGATCACACCCAAAATACCGTTGCCAGCGCCGGTCGTCTGACCACTCCCGACGAACGAAGAGGAAAGGGCGTTCACGGTCAAAGTGCCGTCATTCACATTGAAGTCCAAGCCGTCCGCCCCGCTGTTGTTGTTCGTCGAGCCGTTTTGCAGCGTGATCGTGGCGACCGTGTTCGGATCGGTCAGCGTCACATGAATGCCATCACCCCCGCTGTTGTCGAGCGGAGTGTTGTCGAGCACCAGCGTGCTGGGGAGGGTGTTGTTCGCAAAGTTCGCGTTCAACGCGTTTTCGAGACTGTTGGTGAAGTTCCCGTTCGTTACCTGCCCGGTGAACGTGCTGCCATTCACGATGTTCAAAAACATCCCGTGGCGTTGCGTCCCGAGCGGAGGAACGAGGGTGTTGTTGGCCGGAGTGTCGGCCATTCTCAGGTTGACGATCGACTGGTCCGACTCAATGTGAACGCCGTCGAAGAGTCCGGGGGCCAACCGCCCGCTGTTGGCGAGCGTTCCACTCAGGACGGCAATGTCCGCCGTACTGCCGTTGATGGCAGACAAGAACAGGCCATCCGCACCGGACAAGTTGCCGGTCGTGTTGCTGAACAGCAAGTTCGCGATCGAGGCATCCATCTGTCCGAAAATCGCGCTGCGGTCATTGTTGTCCATCAGGCTGCTCGTGGCCGTGACGTTGAGCGTTGCCGTATTCAAGTTGAAGAACAGGCCGTCGCGTCCGTTAAACCGGGCGTCCGTCGCATCGACGAACAAAGCCGTCGTCGAACCGGTTGCCCCTTCAACATGAATGGCGTCTTCACCGTTGTTGGTCAGGAAGCTGGCGAAGACGTTCACATCCATCGCCGTCGCATTCGAACCAATGAGCGCGATGCCGTCGATCGCGTTGCCGTTCGCCTGCAGGTTCGTGAGATTCAACCGGCCTGTGGCACCCGAATGGTTGTAGACGACGCCCGAGCCGAACAGGCTGCGATTGAACTGACCGTTGACGATGTCACCCTGGAAGATCGTGCCGTTGACGAGTGTGATATTCAGGTTGTCGCCACCATTGTCGTTGGAGATCAACGGGCCACCCGGCGTGGTGGCGGTCAATGTGACCCGACCTCCGTCGCCGAGAACCTGTACGCCGACACCGGCATTCCCACTCGACTGAACATTGTTCAGCGTCGCGGTGAGAGTCCGACCCATCTCTTGCAGACGAATCCCGAACAACTGCATGCCAGCAGGATCCGAATTCATCGCGACGTTGGTCAGGCTCAGATCGAGGTCTCCCGCGCCGACACCGACGACGATGCCGCCGCCGAGGTTGTTGCCGAACCCGCCTGGATTCACATGGTTCGTGCTGCCGCTGGCAAGATTGACCCCGCGAATGATGCCGGTGCCGGTCGCATTCTGCAGATTGATCCCGCGTCCGTTGTTGCCGGAAATCTCCAAGCATTGCAGCAGGAAGTTGTTCGACCCCGCCACCGTGTTCGTGATCGCATCGCCGCCCGCGTTGAGCAGGTTGAACCCGGACACCTCGTTGTTGTTGGCCAGCGTGATGATGTTGCCCATACTGCTGAGGAACGGATAGTTCCCGCTGTTCGTGGAACCCGGCAGCACGAAGTTCCCGTTCACGACGCAACCGCCGTAGGTCGCAAACAGGTTGGCCGTGTGCAGCTTGCCTTCACCCAAGAGCCGCTGATTGTCTTGCAATGCAATGGAGCCAATCAGCGGAGCACCTTCGGTCGTTGTTCCGGCCGCAACCAAAATCAGGTCGGCACCGGGAACAGAGGCCGGAAGCGTGTTGAACGGATGTTCAAACGAGCCATCTCCGCCCGCTGCAGCCGTGTTGTTGATGTGCGACACGAAGTACGGCAGACCATCGGCGGGGTTGATGGCCGCGATGTTGATGTTCTGAGTGTACGTGTCCGTGGCCACTCGCCAGTTGCGCTGAACCGGCATCAGCATCCGTTCGCGAGTCGTCCACTGGGGGAAGTACCGCGTCGGGCGGAACCCGGCAAAACGGAAGTCCACGACAGCGTTGACGTTTGTCCCAAACTGACGGTCATCCGTCACGTTGACGGCCACGGACAAGTCGTCGCTGACCCACGCTTCCATCCGTCCGCGAACGCCGATCGGCTCCTTGCTGTTCGATTGATAGCCATACATCCCGGCATAGGCTCGCAACCACGGCGCGGCTTGAAAGACCGGGAAGCCAAACTCGAAATCGGCTCCAGACAGAGACTCTTCACGCAGTTGCTGGCCGAGGAACGCGAGCTGGTTTCCAGCGAAGAACGGGTTGCCGCCCACACAAATCTCACGGATGAACCGATCCGACTTTCCGAGTGCGGCATAGCCGTTGGCGCGGAAGTCCCAGTTGGTCCCCAAGGTCTCGAAGCCGAGAGTGGCCTGCTGGTACCGGTTGCCCAGCGAGGACATGTCGGAGTCGAAGTAGCCGTTGATGCCGAAGATGCGATCAGACCCATACGAATAGCGGCGGGCCACCAAGCCGGAATTAACGCCGACATCGCTGGTGTCCGTGAGCAACAGCCGCGAGTTCGAGGCGATGAAGGAATCCTCATCCAGCCAGAACGGCGCGAACGCGCCGATTTGGGTGTAGCCATTCCGATAGCCCACTCCTGATCCCGACTGGTGTCGGACATCAAAATAGGTGCCTCGGATCGTGGCCCCGCCACTGAAGTCTTGCAGCGACGCCGTGCCGACATCCTCTGTCGGTTGGACTGCGGTTTGGGCCGCAGCCACGCTGGCAAGCAACAACGACAATAGGCACAGCAGACTGACATTCACACGTTGCATGGACGCCTCTCTCCCGCAGAATCCGATTCCGGCTTCCGACACTCTGCTCAACAAAACTTCACCAAGCTGGAGTCCCGTTGAGCGACCGCCTCCGCACGTTCCGGGACCGCCGGTCGTGACGAAAACATCGCTTCCTCTCGTTATTCGACCATTGAGGCTTCTGAGGTTGAGTCAAACCTTACTGGCTCTAACGATCTTCGCGATGAAACCAGTTGCAGAGTGCGTTGATGAACTCGCCTTCAACTACCCCAAGTAGCCCATACTGTTGACTTGCGGTGACTCTTGGGAACAGCGCGACGCTCAAGCCACCCCGGCATTAAGCCGAGCGACTTCGCGTAAGATGTTTTCCAGAAATGGGCTATGGCCGTATCTCGATGCTATACCTCACGCGGTGAGGAATGAGGCCGTGTTGAAGTGTTGGAAGTTGTGGGTCATGAGGGTGGCGAGTTGGGGGCGGTGTTTGGTCGGGATGTTGTCGAGGCCACCGTCGATGGCGCGGCGGAATTCGGTGAAGTTGTCGTAGTGACGACCGTAGAGCACGTCGCGTTTGACGAACTTCCACAGTCGTTCGATCAGATTCAGATTCGGGGAATACGACGGCAGGAACTCCAGAGTGATGTGGAGTGTCTCCGCCCGGCTCGTCACCAGCGCGCAGCGCTGATCGCGGGCATTGTCGAGGACCAACGTGATTGGTCCCGTCAGTCTCAGCGCGGCGATGTGACGCAGCAGGTCGCACCTCGTTTCCGACGAGACCGTCCCAGCCGTCGTGACGCGGACCAGTTCGTTCGTCACGGCATTCCAGGCACCCAGGACGCTGTACCGCTGACGGCCCGACGCACCGCGGATGAACAACCGGCACGCGCACCACAGGCAGCACCAGAACGCTCCCTGCACGAAGTGCGCGGCGTCCACGAAGAAGACGTGACCCTGACCGGAGCGCGCCTCCGCCAGCAGCGGTGGCAGCTTTCCTTCGAGAAACTCCGCCTGAGTGGCGACAGGTTCCTCCACGGTTTTCTGCGGAGGCAACGAGATCGCCGCCGTGCAGCGCCACTTCAGCCCCAGACTTTTTTTAAGGAACTGGCACGCAATAACTTCCCGTGAGCGGCTGGGCGCTAGCCGCCGGTGAGTTGGAACTACCGGCGGCTAGCTTGCCGCTCACAGAATCACTCTGCCAAACCGGGAAGTTATTGCGAGCCAGTTCCTAAGAAGCGTCGCACCTGAGTCAGCCCGCGTTTGACGCCCGTGTCCCCTTCGATGCGACGGCAGGCTTCGGCGGTGGTGTGCGGCGGACTGGCCCGAAAGTCCTCTTCCAGAGAGGTCTGATAAGCGGCCAGTTCGCTCGTCGGACCCTGCCAGTCAAATTGCTGGAGCCCCTCAATGCCGCGTTCGCGATCGCGCGCGACATCGCGATCGACGGTCGCGTCGGAAACAGCCGCGAGCCGCGCGGCGGACCAAAGGACTCGCCGCAACTGATCAGCCACAACACTTCCATTCGCCGTTGAACTCGCGGATGCGGATGTTCAAACCGCTCCCGCCGCAACCGCCGCCGATCTTCCTCAGAAAACGTCGGTCGAGTCATCCTTGACTCCTCCTCCTCACTCATCCTGACCACTCGCCATCACCCATCAAACGCGATCATCCCCCCCAAAAACAACAACCCGCCAAGACCTCATTCCTCACCGCGCGAAGTATAGCGTTCGCTCGTCGTCGGTTGCCGAGAGAGGCTTCTCTGCCGCGAGGAGTCCGTCATTGAAGGGAGTCGCACCAAACAGCGCGCTGCCGAGAATCCCAAGCACGACAAGCAATCGTGACGCGAGAAAGTCTTGGCGTGCAGAGCCAATAAAATTCGCGAACAACATCGAACGCGGCGGATTCATAGCGATCTCGTGCGGAAAAACATGTCAGGGATACAGACGCGACAAGTGAATCTGTCAGGCGAGCCGGGCGCCGTAAGGCCCCGGATTCCTTGCAAAGAGTCCAGGGCCTTACGGCGAATGGCACTCACGTTACCTCAGTAACCCGAAGCGTAAGCGAGGGAAACAAAGGTCATCGCCCTCGCTCACGCTTTTTGAAGTTGCGCTCTTTGGTTTGGGCGGTGGAAACTGGTCTTGCAGAAAAGCGAGTCCTATCCCATGACGGGATCTTGGAATGATCACCAGGTCACAGGAAGGACTCGCGCTGGTCATGGTGGCGGAATCGGTGCGGACGCTCAAGGGTTTCCTGGCGTTGACGGAGTTGGAGCCG
>JAYTGQ010000959.1:0-8656 GCA_043733345.1 Schlesneria sp. | reverse complement strand
GTCGCCATATTTCAACAGTCAGACTACTTGGCCTTTTTGGCTTTTGGCAGCTTGTAGTGAGTCTTCTGTTCATCGGTCAGCATGCCGTGAATCTGAGTCTTGATCGACTGCTGAAGTTTGGTCAATTCGGGCTGCACTTCGGCACGTTGCTTCTTTTGTTCGTCGGTCAGCTTCAAGGCTTCATCTACGGCGGCAGCCGCTTCTTTGCCCTTTTTGCCGTCGGCCTTCGCTTTGGCAGCAGCTTCCTTGCGAGCCGACTTTTGTTCGGCGGTCAGGATGCCGTCCAGCTTGCCCGTCAATTAGGCGACTTTGGGGCCTTGTTCTTTCTTCAGTTCATCAACTTTGGTCTGCTGATCGGCTGTTAGCGTGATTTCCTTGGGAATTGCGAAGACGGCTTTTCCCGCTTCGTCCTTCTTCTTTTCTTTCGCGGCTTCTGCTGAGCCCGCCGTCAATGCCACGGCGATCATCAAACCTGCACTCAAAAAACTTCGCACCAATCCACGCATGACTTCGGTTCCTTCCAAGTGAAAAACTGATCAACTTCGCACCTCGACATCGTTGCCGAGGATCTGTGGTTCGTCTGATTTTTGATGACGAACCGTACTTACTGCACCGGGGGGCTTACGCCGCCCCGCTCAGACACGTCCCACTTTTGGCCGCCTGAGTAATACGTCCCTCGTGTCCCCTCAGTCCCATTCTCCCGAAGCCGCTTCCCCCGAGCAGCGTCTCCCTCTGACTAAGAGCCTCGACGATCCGATCTTCGGCGGGCGGTTGCCTGCCGTGAAGCAAGACCTCCGCTACCTGATCGACTACGACGGCAAGCAGACGCGCGAGTACAAAATCACCGTTTACGATCTGCCGTCGCTGGTGAGATCTGACCTCGAACTGACGTTCCCCAGCTACACCGGCCTCGGCACGAAGAAACACGAAGACGCTTTCGAGGCGACCGTGGTCGAAGGGACCACGATCCGCGTGACGTGTCGCGTGAACAAGCCGCTCGCGTCGGTGAAGCTCGTCGAGAATGAAGCGACATCACTGACGCTGACGGCCGATCCCGTGAACCCGCTCGTGTACCAAACCGACTTCGTGCCGACGATGCGTCACAAGCTGAAGCTCGTCCTGACCGACGACGTGGGTCGAGTGAACCGCGATGCCGAAGAGTTCCGGTTCGAGGCGCTCCCCAATCGGCCGCCGGAACTGAAGCTGGCGTTCCCCGGTCAGGACGTGAAGGTTTCTCCATTGGAAGAGGTCCTCGTCGAAGCGAGTGCCTCCGACGACTTCGGTCTGGTCGAGACCGGCATCGTGCTGAGCATCCCCGGTCGCGAACCGCTCACGATCACGCTGGGCAAAGACCAGCATGGCTCACAACAACGAAAACTGTCGCACCTGCAACGGCTGGAAGAACTGAAGGTTGAGCCGGACGAACTGATCTCGTACTACGTCTATGCCGACGACTTCGGCCCGGATGGCCAACAACGTCGCACGAGCAGTGACCTGTTCTTCGCCGAGGTCCGGCCGTTCGAGGAAATCTTCCGCCAGCTTGAGTCTCCCCCCGGTGGCCAATCGCAGGCGGCGGGGAGCCAGCAACAAGGCAACCCGCTGACGAAGCTCGCCGAGTTGCAGAAGCAGATCGTCGTTGCGACGTGGAAGCTGGCGCGGTCGCCTTCAACGAAGTGGGACGCGAAGCTGGCCGAGCAAGTGAAGGTCATCCGTGACAGTCAGCAAAAAGCGATCGAACAACTCGAAGCTCTCGCCGAGAAACTGTCCGACGCGAAGTCTCAGAAAATCCTCACGTCGATTGCCGAACAGATGGCCGCTGCTGATCGGGCGCTTGGGCAGTCGCTGAAAGAATCGAGCCTCACGCCGCTCACCCCCGCTGCTGCGGCAGAACAGGCGGCCTATCAAGGGTTGCTCAAGCTGCGGGCCCGAGAACATCTCATCATGAAGGGATCGCAAAGCGCGAGCGGCTCCAGTGGCAGCGCCAGTCCGGCCGAGCAGCAGATGAAGGAACTGGAGCTGTCCAACAAGCAGAACCGGTACGAAGACCAGAAGCAGGCTCAGCAACAGCCCGGTCAGCAGCAGCAAGAAAATCTCGCGATGCTCGACCGGTTGAAGGAACTGGCCAAACGTCAACAGGGTGTGAACGAACAGCTCAAGGAACTGGAAGCCGCTCTGCGTACCGCCAAGACCGAGGCCGAGCAGGAAGAGTTGGAGCGGCAACTCAAACGGCTGCGCGACGACCAACAGCAACTACTGCACGACGCGGACGAACTCCGCAACAAGATGGCTCAGTCGCCGCAACAGGAGAAACTGAACGATACGCGTCAGCAGTTGGAGCAGACGCGGCAGCAGATGGTCGATGCGACCGAAAAGCTGCGTGAGGGCCAACTCTCGCAAGCTCTCAACGCCGGCACGCGGGCCGAGCGCGAGTTGCAGCAGTTGCAGGAAGATTTTCGTAAGCAGACGGCGGCGCAATTCGCCGACGCGATGCGCACGCTGCGCGAAGAGGCCCGGCAGCTCGCGGAGAATGAGAAGCAACTCGCGGAGAGACTCGCCGCCTTGCAGGACGAAGCCAAGAAATCACTCCGCCAGTCGAAGGACCGTCAAAACCTAGAGGCCGAGTTCAAGGAGCAGCGTCAACAAACGAACGATCTGGTCGATGCGGCCAAGAACGTCGTCGAGCAGTCCGAGACCGCCGAGCCACTGCTGTCGAAGCAGCTTTACGACACGGTGCGTTCGTCGCGCGAGATGAAGACCGATCAAGCCCTCGATGCCACGTCGCAACTGCTCCGCGCCGGATTTCTTCCCGAAGCGCAGAAGGCCGAGGAACAAGCCCGCGCGGGAATCGACCGCCTCAAGCAGGGGATTGAAAAGGCGACGGAAGGGATTCTCGGCGACGAGGTCGAATCGTTGAAGCGAGCACGCCGTGAGTTGGCCGATCTCGCCGAACAACTCGACAAAGAGATCGCCATGCAACAACCGGGCGGCGAGAAAAAGCCGGGCGAACAGGGCGATGGCCAACCCGTGAAGCCCGGTCAGAACGGGGAGCCGAGTGGGCAGAATGATGGGTCACAAAATGATGGGAAGCCAATAGGGACGAAGCTGGGAAGTGGATCGGGTTCGCCAAAGGAAGGCGATCAGCCGAGAGAAGGTGACGCTCAACCGAGGACCGGTAAGCAGCCGGGACAAGGCCAGAACGGACAAGGCCAGCCCGGCCAAGGTCCGGGCCAAGGCGGAGGCCAACCCGGTCAGTCTCCCGACGGCAAGGGGTCGCCGCAGGATGGCAAGCCGTCACCCAACGGCTCGCCCGGCCAAGGGGGCTCGCAAGGTCAGGGGGCTGGCGGACAAGGCGATTCACCCGGCGACCCCGCTCCCAATGGCGACCCCTCCAAACAACCGGGCAAAGCGGGACTGAGAGGTCAATCTCAACGAGGCGGTGCAAAGCCAAGTCCCGGTAAACCACAAGGGGGCGATCAAGGTGGCCAAGGCGGCGGAGCGGGCAGCGGCAACGAAGGACCGCTCACGGGCGAAAAATTCTCGGAATGGAACGAACGCCTGCGCGATGTCGAGTCGATGGTGAGCGATCCCAAACTGCAAGCCGAAGTCGCCAAAGTCCGCGAACGGGCGAGAAGCGTCCGCGCCGACTTCAAGCGCCACTCGCAAACTCCCAACTGGGACTTGGTCCGCACGACGGTGCGAGAACCGCTGACGGAACTCCAGCGCCAACTGGCCGAGGAAATCTCCCGCCGCGAGTCCCCCGATTCCCTCGTCCCCGTCGATCGCGATCCCGTCCCCACCCGCTACCGAGACTTGGTGCGCGGATACTATGAACGGTTGGGAAGCGGGAAGGTCGAAGAGAAAAAGAAGTGACATGGAATAGCAAGGATCAGATGTGAGATTCTTGTTGCCATTTGAGCTATACCATCGCAGCCTTCACTGATCTCGTGGGTGACGACGAAAACCCACGGAAGTCAGCGCCGGGTTCGCCGCTGTCGGAAATTATCGATACTCGGATGCGTAAAACCACAGAACGATATTCTCGCGAGTAAATAGATAATGGTTGAGTTATCAAAAGTAATACGACTTTACACAAACCTTGTGATGGTTGCGTCCGCTACCGTTGCTGCTTTTCTGATCTCCCCATCGAGTGGAGTGCAACACTACCGCAATGCGCAGGTGGAACTCGAACGCCTACGTGACGTGTTGAGTCACACAGGTGAGTATCAATCGCATGTTGAAAATGAACTAAATCGACAGCAATTCTTTCTACTACAGAAAGCGATGAATCCTGCGGAGGTGATTCCAGAAGTACGTTCAGCCGGCGCGGCACCTACTCCGCCCGTAGAAAATGCACCCAAACCGGCAACACTCGATGAATCGCCCTTGGCAATTCCTGCGTCGTCTCCGACACAATCCGTAAGAAAGAATGATGAGATTGAGATCACGGAGTTCTTGAAGGACGGGTTAAGAATCACTTTGCGTCTTGCTACTACACAAACAGTAGAGTATGCGACAATTGATCCAGAATGCTTTCGAGGATGGGGGAAGAGAATACCTTTCAAATGCGATTTTCCTCAACGATTCGTCACCGTCTCGGATGCCTATAGATACCTTGTTCGTCATGACAGCAACGCACTACGACCTGAGTCATTGCAAGTGTTTGAGCCTGACATCGCAGACTTCGCGAAGCGGTTCAGGACGATCTTAGCTGAGCGTCCCTCAGCCACACTTACGGCATGGCGAATTGTTACTGCAACTTCAAGCGAGAATGGAACAAGCGAATCAACTGGGGCAGCTACTTCTCCCTGCACCGCATCAGGTTGTTTGCCGACTGTGGCACGCCTTGAAATGGAATTCACTGAAGCAGGTGCAACCAAAAAACTTTGCACCAGTATTTATGGCTCTTGGAGCTGCGCTTCGTGCAATTCCATTCAAATCACGCCGTACATGGCATGGTTATCTGTGCAAAGTGACACAAAGGCCATGTTGCTCTTATTGGTTGACAATAAGGACCAGAATAGAAAGGCATGGCTTCCTTTGAGCCATCACGTCTGGTCGGAGATCGGTGCCAAGGAGATTGAAGAGGCGATTACAACAGTGGCGCTCCGGATTGCGAATCAAACAGAACGGATCAGTCTGTTTGGGTTGTCAGCGAGTATTGCGAGCGCTTCAATCGCATTCCCAGTTGCTGTTGCGGGTGTTCTGTGGCTTAGCTGTATTCATTTAACTTTTCTGTTGTCATGCCTACAGAAGAAAAACTGCGAGATTGACGGGGTATGTGAACAATGGTTTGGTTTCATGCCAAATCTTCCTGCACAAATTACATCTCATATTCTGACCTCGCTCGTTCCTGTTGCTGTATTTGCGTGGTTGCTGAGCCTGTCTTCCCCTTGGCCATATCGCGAGTTAGTCGGAGTTGTCCTTGGCGTCGTATTGTTGGCTTCGTCAATCATGCATTGGTGGAAACTCCGCGAAGTTCAGCGGGCGATTCGACCTCACATCACGGAATCAAACTTGCAAACGATACCAAGCAAAGAACTTTTAGATTGACGCGGCAAGCCACCTGAGGTTGATGTTCCGCGGGGTGGCCCAGCTTGCTTCAAGCTGGGTGCGCAGCACAAGAAACTTCAGAGGGAACGTCGATTATGAACCTCGCGTTGCAACTCAATTGAACGTCAACCCAAAGTTTCTTGGGCCTTCGGCCCCCGGCTTGAAGCAAGCCGGGCCACCCTTGCGGTCCTACGGTGCTCTCTGACAGAGGAAGGGAATGAACATGCCCACGAAACAAGCGGCCTTGGAACTGCTGAACAAACTGCCGGACGAATGCACTTGGGACGACATCATGTCCGAGTTGTTCGTGCGTCAGAAGATCGAGGCCGGGATCGCGGATGCCGACGCGGGACGAGTTGTCTCGCACGAAGAGGTCTTCTCGGAGCTGAGCCGCGATGAGGATTGAATGGACCGAAACGGCGCGTCAGGACTTGCGGGAGATTCGCCGTTTCATCGCGAGAGACTCCAAGAAGTACGCTGCCCGGATGATCGCCCGCATTCGCGAAGCGGTCGAGTTGATGTCTGCCAATCCGGAAGCGGGACATTGGCTTCCAGAAGTCGAGTCGCGACACATCCGCGAGATTTACGTCGCCAGCTTTCGCATCGTCTATCGGACTCGTTCAGAGACCATTCAAGTGTTGACCGTCATCCACGGCGCACAAAACTTTGACGGAATGCTGTAGCGGACCACTGAAGACTTCGCGCACCCCGCTTGCAGGTCGAGGATGAAATCGAAATGGCTCCGGAGAAACACGAGATGACTCAAATACAGTGGGCACACGTCTCGCGCACATCGATCGGATAGGGTTGACCGTACGGGGCGCTGCCAGGCAATGGTGTCTGAATCAGACCCAACACAGACTTCGTTCATTTCCGAGTACTCAAGGATCGTTCCGATGAGCATTAGTGTGGAACTCAGTGGTGAAGAACTCGTTGATCTCCAGAACGTGACGCAACAGAGCGATCAAGCGGTCGCCGTACGTCAGGCCGTGCGTGAATACTTGCGAATGATCCGCTTGCGGGAGTTGATCGCCGCATCGGGCAAGATCGAATTCGATGACAACTGGCGCGAGCTGGAAGCGGCCGAGTTGGCGGAAGTCGCATTCCCCGTGCAGGGGACGGGTTCATGACGGATTGGGTTTTCGTGGATACCTGCATTTGGGCCTCGTTTTTCGCGAAGCCCAATTCGTTGGAACAACGAGTGGTCAGCGGCCTGTTACGGCAGGATCGCGTGGCGCTAGTCGGTCCCCTTGTTGCCGAAGTCTTGCTGGGAATTCGGCGTCGCGATCAAGCCGATTGGGTCGGATCACGACTGAAAATGAGTCATTACGTCGAAGCAGACTGGGACCATTGGCGTTCGGCTGCGAAGTTGGGGCGAGGCTTGGCGGCTCTCGGACATCGACTACCGCTGTCTGATTTGCTCGTCGCAGCGGTGGCTCTCGACCTCGGTGCCGCAGTCTATTCAACCGATCCGCACTTCGATCTGATTCCCGACCTGAAACGCTTTCGGCCATAAGATGCTGCTGCCCTAAATTTGAGAAGTGACGTAGGACGCGTGGAGTCATCGGAACGCACGGGGACGGGAATGTTGGCAACCATCGTGGTGCGTTCTGAAGACTCCCACGCACCCTACTTGCTGGCCGATGATGAAATCGAAATGGCTCTGGAGAAACACGACATGACTCAACAACAGTTGGAACGGAAGATGGCCGATCTGGAACGTGAAGTTGCCGAATTGCGACGTGAGATCAAGCCGCTTGGGCCGCTGCGTAATGTGTCCGACACGTTTGCTGATGAACCGGGCATCTCGTGACTCACCCACGCTCTGGCCAGCGTGGCGACAACACCTTTTTCAGCCGTGGACACAGCACTGGGATTCAATCGCATGGTCAAGCTGCTGCTGGTCGCTTTATTTGTCGTTGCCAATCTGCCCGCGCTGGTTCTCGCTGATGAAATGCTCACACCCGAGACGAGCGTTCAATTCGCGAGCTTGGAAATGGGACGAGAGCTGGTCGCGACGAGCGATACCTTTATCAAAGCTCTCAGCCGATTTGATCGACAGGTCCGGTTACAGACAGACGGGGAAGCGACCGAAGCCGCGTTGTTGGCGTTTCTTAAAGGCGAGGTCGTCGATTGGGATGACGAGGCGCGGAAGAGCCTCGTTGATTCGATCGAGCGGCTGCGGCCGAAGCTCGAATCGTTTCATTTGCCACTCCCCAAGACCGTGCTGCTAGTTCAGATGTCTGGCAAGGACGAAGCCAACGCGGCCTACACGCGCGGGACGGCGATCATGCTGCCCCAGGGGCGAGTCCAAAAACTCAAGCCCGATGGGCTGGATCGCCTGATGTTGCACGAGCTGTTTCACGTTCTCAGCCGCAACGCTCCGGAGCTGCGTCGCGACCTGTACCGCATCCTCGGCTTCCACGTCTGCGACCCGATGGCCCTCCCGCCGTCCATGGCCGATCTCAAGCTGACCAATCCCGACGCACCGCTCATCGACTGCCGGATCGAACTGAGCGACGATGGGGAGGCGTGTTGGGCCGCACCGATTTTGTACTCGTCGTCCGCGACCTACGACGCCGTCAAAAAACCGCCGCTGTTCCAGTACCTCACGTTCCGCCTGATGCAGCTCGAAGAACACGACGGCCGTTGGAGACCGCTCCTCAAAGAGGGCGAACCCGTCTTGCTCGACCCCGCCAAGTCGAAGTCCTTCGTCGGCCAGATTGGTCAGAACACGAAGTACATCATCCACCCGGAGGAAGTCCTGGCCGACAACTTCGTGTTCCTCGTCATGCAGACGGAGAAGTTGCCGTCCCCCGAAATCATCGAACGCATGAGCGAGCGACTGCGCGGCAAGTAGGGTGTGTGAAGTCTTCTTCTCAGTCCGATGACAGAATTCAATCAGGTGAGCCGGGCGGCGCACCGCCAGCAGCGCGCCCGCGCCGCCGATGCCCGCCAGCGGATCTCGCGGCTTTCGATGCGCGAACGCGAAGTGCTCGATCGGCTGGCCGCCGGGTGCAGCAACAAGGCAATCGCGCGCGAACTCGAAATCAGCCCGCGCACCGTGGAAATCCACCGCATGAAGATGATGGGCAAGCTGGGCGCG
>JAYTGQ010000958.1:0-3174 GCA_043733345.1 Schlesneria sp. | reverse complement strand
GCCGAGCCGCTAGAAACAAGCGACTTTCCTCAGGCACACGGCTCGGCGGGATCCTCGCCCTCCCTTTTTCAACAGGCTGCTAGGTGTTCGATGACCGCGAAGCCCTCGCTCGCGCGTCGGGCTAGTTTTGTTTCGAGTAGAACCAGTTTTGAAATGTCCTCTACACCACCAGCGGCCGTTTCCTCGGAATGCGATGCTGCCAGAAGAGTCGGTCTTCAGTGAGAGATCCCATGCGCAGCGCGCAACGCAGGCAGTACTTCTCGTGCTGGTGGCTGACGTAGATTTCGCCGTTGAGGATCAGATGAAACCAGTCCTCGCCGGGATGTTTCGAGTAGCAGAAGTAGCGTTCCGAATCTCGCTTGATGTGAACGTCCCAGTCCTCGTGATCGGGAATGTAGAGCCGCGTATCGGGGATCGGATCGATCGGTGTGGCGGACGAGTTCTCAGCGGCGGCGGTGGTCTCAACGAGTGAATCGTCCACTGCGGATGACACCGCAAGTGACATCTCACCCTGAGCGCGATTCGTGATTGAGTCCCCTTCCATGCTGTGTCCCTTCATTCCGGCAACGGTTGGCCCTTGGTCTCGGGTGCGAACCAAATCAGAACAGCCCCCACCAGATACACGGCGCTGATGAAACTGCAGGCCACGGGATAGCCACCCGTCTTGCCCGCATACGTGGTGAAGCCGCTGAACTGCCCCAGCAACGCACCCATTTGCAGCGTGCCGATCGCGGCGAGAATGCGTCCGAAGTTGAAGCCAAAGCCCTGCCCCGTCGCGCGAACCTTCGTGGCAAACAGCTCGGGGAGATAGAGTGGCAGCCAGCCATAGAACGAAGCCGTGCAAACACCGGCGATGAAGGCCGCGATCAGGAACGGCCAGCCGAACTCACTGTGAAATTGATAGAACCACAAGACCGACGCCATCGAGAGCAAACAGAGTATGCAGTAGGCCCATCGACGGCCGATCCAATCGCCCAACATGGCGGCCGCGATCGTGCCGATGATGGCCCCGACCGAAGTGAAAATCTGTGTGTACTCGCGCGGGTTCTTCCAGATGAACGACAGCTCGGTGGCGTCCTTGATGTGCCCCGTCAACTGCCCCGCCCACGTCATGGCCCATTGAGTGGTACCCCACGTTCCGAGCAGGGCCACTCCACTGAGGCACGCGGCCAGCAGCATCCGCCGGACGGTCATGCGGATTTCAGCGGAGGCATTGGGAGCATGGGCATATGTTCGCTGGAGGAATCGCAAGACGGGGTAGAGGTAACCCACCGTGGCAATCACTAAACCGATCAACGTTCCGGCTACTCGAAGGGCCGTCGAAATCGATGAATCCGCCCAAACGAAGATGATCGTCGCCGGGCCAATGGCCCCGACGACAACACCGATCAGGTCCGTGGTGGCCCAATTCGATGTCCCGCCGCGTGCCCGCTCCTCCTCCCACTTGTGCGATTCGGGGACGAAGATGCGGAAGAAGAACGTCAGGAACGCTGGCAGCGTGCCGAGCATCATCATCAAACGCCAGCCCTTGTTCGCGACGAGCATCTTGACGGTGGCATCCGGGAGGCCAGCATCAGTCAACCAACCGGCGAACTGCGTCAGAATCGCCGCCAAGCCGATGCCGATCACACCCACGAGCAGATACCCGGCGTTGGCCGCGGCACCGATCAAACCGGCCATCAAGGCGCGAGACCGGTTGGGCCAGACCTCCATCACCAGCGCCACACCGAGCGACCATTCGCCTCCCATCCCCAAGGCCGCGATGAACCGCAGCATCCCGAGTTGCAGAGGCGACTGCGCGAATCCGCACAACCCCGTGAACAGCGCATACGTCAGGACGCTGAAACTCATCGCGCGGACACGGCCGATGCGGTCGCCGAGCCACCCGAACAACACGCCGCCGGTGGCCGCTCCAACCAGAAAGACGGCAATCACGACGCCGAAATACAGACCGAGTTGCTTCTCTTGATCAGGCGTCGGTTGACCGGTAATGCCCAGCATGTCTTGAATCGCCGCCCGCCCGACCATCGAAAAGACGCCCATCTCGGCCCCATCGAACATCCAGCCGAGCAGGGCGGCGATCAAGGCCATCCACTGGCCAAAAGTCGTTCCGGTTGAAGCGGGTTGAGCCAGCAAGGTCGGTGGGTTCACGGGGCGAATCTTTCGCAAAGAGTGTCGAGTACGAACGGGGCGGGATTGTGAAGTGGCTCGCGGCGAAACGCAAACTCGGGCGCGAGCGCCATCATGGGGATGCCGTCTCACTGCGGGCAGTCCGGCCAGACCACACGCGGCCAGAACTGACGCATCGTCGTTTAACCGCGTGGGCAACGCCCCGCGCGTTGAGCGGCGAAACAGCCGACCACGCAGTGAGACAATTCCATCTTCACCGTGCGGGGGATCACAAACCTGAGCCGGATGTGAGAGCAGCGGACCAGGGCCATCGCCTTTTTCAAGGTAGGGTGGGACAAGCTCGCTTCGAGCGCCGGCCCACCATCATGAACTCGCGAGAAATCATGGTGGGCCGGCGCGGCGAAGCGCCACTGGTCCCACCCTACAGGTTTCGCAACCCCAACAAGGCGATGGCCCTGCCAGCGGACACGACCTGCTTGACGGGTTTCCTCGTTCCAGATAGCAACCGCAGGAGCGTCTTGGTCCACACGAATCAGCGTCTTCAAGGAACATCAAATCTTTACGGCCCACCTGCACGCGTTTGCCGAATGCGAGCCGCTGCGACAGCGCGTGATTACCGTGCTGAGTCGTCTGCCAGAACTCGTGCAGCGAGATTTCCTCGAAGATCACCGCTTCCGCATCACGCTGGAGAAATTCGTTCCCGGCGAGGGGTGGTCGTTATGGATGGCCAGCCCCGGTCCCGTCGGCAGCGGCAGTCGGTGCGTGGTACTCAGACCCAAGCTGGCCGATTGTCCCGAGCCGTTCGCACATTACGTGATCGCCCACGAATTCGCCCACGCTCATCTGCACAATGGCGGCTGGGGCGAGATCACCGACATCGAAGAAGCGGCCGACGCACTGGCGGCAAGCTGGGGCTTTCCAAGGCCGATGGGCGGCTTCGTTCGCGGCTAGTGGTCGAACAACTTTGTCTTGAGGGGTTCATCACTAGCCCGACGCGCAAGCGAGGGCTTCACTTTCGACAACGGTTTGCCCTCGCTTGCGCGT
>JAYTGQ010000957.1:0-3177 GCA_043733345.1 Schlesneria sp. | reverse complement strand
ACCAGAATGTGTAGGCGTTTTACAGGGTGGGCCGGCGCTCGAAGCGAGCTTGTCCCACCCTACGCCGACTTTTGCCGGTCACGTCATGCTTGCTTCTAACGCGGCCTTTTCCATTTTCTTGTCCCCGATTTTCTTGTTTCTTTCCGCTTACGATTCCACCCGCCACGAATCCATCCCGAAACCTCGGTTAGAGAACATGTGGCATGTCGTCACCTGAACCTCCCGCGAACCGCAAACGCAAGCTGCCGCGAGGTCGCATCGCCATCGAATTCGAGCCGCTGGCCGCGCGGTTGCAAGTTCAGCCGTGGTTCGCGTGGTTGCAGAGTGAAATCAAAAGAGGCGGGCGAGGCCTGATCGTCAGCATGGTCCTGCACGGCGTGTTGCTGGCCTCATTGACGTTCATCGTGTTTCAGCCGCGTTCGTCCGGCGATGGTGACGCGATCTCCGCCACCTGGATGCCCCCCAGTCTCAGGCCCGCCGCCGCTCCTCGAAAGAAGTTCGAGTTGCCGATGCAGGAAGAGGTCGAGTTTGAATCGCCCGCGTCCACCAAAAAGATCGTGAAGCCAACCACGCCGATCGGTGACGCGGCGGGCACGGCCGCGCCGGGAGTCAGCCCTGTCGGCGTAGGTCAAGCGCTGGGAGGCCGCAGCGGTCGCTCGCGCGCAGGCAATCTGGAAAGTCTCGGTGGTAGCCCTGATGCCGAACGGTCCATCAAAATGGGGCTGCTCTGGCTGATTCGTCAGCAAAAAAGTGATGGTCGCTGGGAGCTGCATCAGGGCTACCCCGACGCGGGGCTTTCCACGATCAAGACTGATACCGGCGCGACGGCCCTCGCGCTGTTGGCGTTCCTCGGTCATGGACACACCCATCAAACTGGCGATCACGCGGCGGTGGTCGCGAAGGGTTTGAAGTGGCTTCGTTCACAACAAGATCCCGCGACGGGTGACCTTCACGATCAACGGCAGGAAGAGGGGAGGCAACCCGCCCTCTATGCTCACTCGATGGCGACAATCGCGCTGTGCGAGGCTCTCGCGCTGACCGACGACAACGAACTGAAGCCGTCTGCCGAGCAGGCCGTGCGGTATCTGCTCACCGCTCAACATCCGATCGTCGGCGGCTGGAAGTATCGCGTGCTGATTCGCGAAAGCCGGGGAGACTTGTCCGTCACCGGCTGGGCTTTGATGGCGTTGCATACGGCGCGGATGGCGGGGATCGAAATCGCGCCGGGCGAGTTTGAGCGAGCCTCGCTGTTTCTCGATTCGGTCCATGCCTCCGGGTCCGCCCGCTACAAGTACGAACCCTCGTCACCCGATGATAAGGCGACCGCCGCACTCACCGCCGAAGCGCTGTTATGCCGGCAATGGCTTGGCTGGCCGAGGACGTTTCAGCAGATGACGGCCGGAGTGAAGTACGTGATCGCGGAAGAGAGTCCGCCGTCGTGGTCGGATGGTCGCCGCAATGTTTACGGCTGGTACTACACGTCCCAGATGTTGCACAACTTGGGGGGCGACGATTGGAAACGCTGGAACCTCGCCGTGCGTGACACCATCGTTCGGAACCAAGTGACCGGCGGCACCGCCAAGCCGGGGCTGGACACGCGCGGCAGTTGGAACCCGATCTCGCCGCGAGGACAGGGCGAAGAGTACGCCGACAAAGCGGGGCGACTCTATCTGACCGCCCTCTGCATTTTGACGCTCGAAACTCCGTACCGTCATCAGCCGATCTATCCACCGGTCGAGGCACCGTAATCGACGCGCATGAGGTACAGGCCGTGGGCGGGAGCGGTTTCGCCCGCCAATGCCCGGTCGCCGTTTTCGACGATCCGGCGCATGTCTTCCGCCGTCCAGCGGCCTCGCCCCACATGGATCAGTGTGCCGACGATCGCTCGCACCATGTTGTAAAGAAAGCCGTCGGCCTCCACGTCGAAGCAGATGAAGGGGTGATCCGATTCGTGCTGTGGTTCCGCGTCCCGTGTGACACTCGGCCCGTGGTCACTGTTCCACACCTGCCAGCTCGCCAAGCGTGAGACCTGTGAACGAAAGATCGTCCGGACACTCGACGAGCGGTTTGGCCAGTTTGTTTCAAAGCAGCGGAAGTCGTGTGTTCCCACTAACACGCTGGCTGCGGCGTGCATGGCCTCGTCGTTCAAATGGCTCCGTTGCCAGAGGGCATTCGTGCGTAAAAACGGCGAACGGATCACGCTGTTGTGGATGACATAGCGATACCACTTGCTCTGGGCATCGAATCGCGCATGGAAGCCTGCTGCCGCATCGCTCGCATCGCGCACGATGACATCATTGGGGAGATGGATCGGCAGCCCCTGCACGAAGGCTCGGCATGGCGCAGTCGAGGATGTCTCAAAACTGATGACCTGCCCGACAGCATGAACCCCGGCGTCCGTCCGCCCCGATGCGACCACGCGAACCGGTTCATGCGTGAACTGTGACAACGCCCGCTCGACGACCTCTTGCAGCGAAATGCCGTTGGGCTGGACCTGCCAACCACAGTAGTTCGTGCCGTCATAGGCCAAAGTCATGCGGATCGTCCGGACGGCGTCCATCCTGCGGCCCTTGGTAAATGACTCGCCTGGAGATGTTTGAGTTCGCTGTCCGACTCCGTCAGGCCGCGCGACGAGAACTATCGCGTTGACCGACGGACTCGATGGGCTTCTTTGGCACGGATGTCCAAGGCGGCACGGAGAACTGGTAACAACAGCGATGGCAGCGGACGGCGGACATCAGGATCGACATGACCCCCGTGTTGCCGCTGCGGCTGGAGTAGACATCATCACACTTGCATCGCGGGCATTTCATGACTTTGGCCTCTCCCTAATCACGCGGGCAAACTTGAGGAACGATGACGCTCACACGGCGATCACTTTCGCGGCGGCTTATAGAAGGCGATTTTAATTTTGAATACCCCAATCTGATCCGTGCAAAATGCCGGATCGTCGGTATGCAATAGAAATATTTGTGGCACAAGTTCGGCGAAGACATCACTGACGTGTCCGACAAAAGTCGTAGTTCAGACGCTCGTTCATTTGAGTCTGAATTCTTGCGAATTCAGCTACGACCGGCGTGGGAATCGACTTCTGTCGGAAACGGCATCACTGCGGTCGGTCGCTCGCAAACGGATCGGTCTCGTCGAGCGGTACATCCGCAATGCGGGTCGCTTTGT
>JAYTGQ010000956.1:0-8672 GCA_043733345.1 Schlesneria sp. | reverse complement strand
CTGCCGAGCCGCGAGAAACAAACGACTTCCCTGACGCACGCGGCTCGGCGGGAGCCTCGCCCTCCCTTTTTCAACAGGCTGCTAGGGTGAGGGGGCTGAACGTTGAGGACGCTCCCCCTTTCAAAAACGGCGTACCTCAGATTTTTCCACAGCAGAAAGAGGGAGCGAGCGAAGACGGAAGAACCCCTCACCCTAACCCTCTCCCCTCCAAGGCGAGGGGCGAGGGGACAGGACCAGCAACAACGGCAACACTGCCGACAACGGCAACACTGCCGATGGTTGCCGACGACCGGCTCATCGCCACCGGCTTCAACCGCAACCATCGCGGCAACGCCGAAGGGGGCATCATCCCCGAAGAGTTTCGCGTCGAGTACGTCGTCGATCGCGTGGAAACGACCTCGACCGTGTGGCTCGGCCTGACGATCGGCTGCGCCCGTTGTCACGATCACAAGTACGACCCGATCAGCGAGCGCGAGTTCTACCAACTGTTCGCGTTCTTCAATCAAGTCCCGGAGCCGGGCAAGTACATCCGCAACAGCAACTCGATGCCGTATCTGCCCGCTCCCACGGCCGACCAACAACTCAAACTGACGGCGTTAGAACGTGACGCTGATGCGGCGCGAGCCAACTGGGACGCACTGGTTCCGGACGTGAAGAAGGGAGTGACAAGACTGGCTACCGAAATCGCCAGCGGCGGGAAGACCATTGATTGGAGCTTCGATGACGGACTGGATTCCGTGATCGCGTTTGATGGCGACGACCGCGTGCTGCGGTGGGTGAAGCCGTCCGTGATGACCGACAAAGCGAAAGCCGTGCGTGTTGAAGTCCCCGCTGACGAATCGAGTGACGCAACGTGGCACGACGGCACCGCGAAGTTCACCGGCGGACGCATCGGCCAAGCGGCGGAGTTCGATGGCAAACGGTGGTTCGACGCGGGCGATGTCGGAGACTTCGGCGAGGAAGAGTCGTTCGCCATCTCATGCTGGCTGAAGCCGAGCGGTGGCACGGCGATGACGATCCTCGCCCGCATGGACCACGAGAATGCGTCGCGCGGGTACGAACTCCGCATCGAAGAGTCCGGCCGATTGCAGGCCCTCTTCGCCGGGCGCATCCTCGACGACTTGATCCGTGTCGAGACGAAGGAGCCGCTCGCCACCGACCGTTGGTCGCAGGTGTTCGTCTCCTACGACGGATCCAGCGCCGCGCGAGGCGTCTCGATTCGCGTGAATGGCGAACGCGCGGGACTTACCGTCATCATCGACCTGCTCAGCAATCCGATCCGCGTGAAGTTGCCGCTTCTCATCGGAGCGGGCGGCAGCGCAGGACCGTTCGTGGGCGCGATCGACGAACTGCGGCTCTATCGCGGCCGATTGACCGATGAGG
This sequence comes from Schlesneria sp., assembly GCA_043733345.1. GTDB lineage: Bacteria > Planctomycetota > Planctomycetia > Planctomycetales > Planctomycetaceae > Schlesneria. Next base: position 7,289 of record JAYTGQ010000956.1, on the reverse strand, counting down.
TCGCGTTGTCCCTCGCGGCGGGAGACACGGTCTCGCAGATTGCCTCGGGCAAGCCGGGCAACATCACGCCGCCAGCACACCTCGCCAAGTTGCGCGAGTTCTATCTGAGACATCACGCACCGGAAGCCGAACGCCGCGCGAGGCAGTACGTTCTCGATGCCCGTTCGCGCTACGAGGCATATCTCGCAACGATCCCGACGACGATGGTCATGCAGGACGTGCCGGGACTGCGTGAGACACGCATCCTGAACCGCGGCGAATACAACAAGCCGGGTGAAGCCGTTTCGACGGGAACGCCCGCCGTGCTGCCAGTGTTGGGCCACGCGACTGCTTTCCGAGCGGGGGACGTGAGTCCCCCGGTTCCTGCATTGCGAACGGTCGCCCCGCCTGATTCTCGCTCGAAGAACCAGGGGACTCACGTCCCCCGCTCCGAAGGAAATACACCCTCACGGGGCACCCAACTCGATCGCCTCGATCTCGCACGCTGGCTCGTCGCGCCCGACAACCCGCTCACCGCGCGCGTCGCGGTCAACCGGCTTTGGCAAATGCTGTTCGGCAACGGTCTCGTCAAGACCTCGGAAGACTTCGGCGTTCAAGGCGATTTGCCGAGCCATCCGGAGCTGCTCGATTGGCTCGCGGTCGAATTTGCGGGAGAGTTGAGTGCGGAGAGTGGAGAGTCGAGAGGAAGAAAGGATGAGTCAGGTTCGACCGAGGTTCCACTGTCTTCTTCTGGCTCTCGTCTCTCAACTCTGGACTCTCGACTCCGTTTCGATATCAAACGGACGCTCCGCCAACTCGTCACGTCGGCCACGTACCGGCAGTCGTCCCGCATCGACGAGGCCCTGCTCGCACGCGACCCCGACAACCGGTGGCTTGCGCGCGGGCCGCGATTTCGGCTTTCCGCCGAGATGATTCGCGACGCGGCCTTGGCCTCGAGCGGCCTGTTGGTCGAGTCACTCGGTGGACCGAGCGTGAAGCCGTACCAGCCGGCGGGTTTGTGGGAAGAACTCAGTGCAGAGACGGTTCCCGGCCCGTTCTCGGTCTACGTGCAGGATCACGGCGCGAGCCTCTATCGCCGCAGCCTCTACACCTATCAGAAGCGAACCGTCACCACGCCGGGCCTCGCCCTCTTCGATGCGTCCAGCCGCGATTTCTGCCGCGTCAAACTCCCACGCACGAACACGCCACTACAAGCCCTCAATCTCATGAATGACGTGACCTATCTCGAAGCGGCGCGAGTCCTCGCCGAACGCGCTCTGCAAAACGGCGGCGCGTCGGCCGAGTCACGCATTACTTGGGCTTTCCGCCGCGTGCTGTCTCGCCCACCCAGCGACACGGAATTGTCAGTGCTGGTGCGAGGATTCGACCGACGGCGAAAGGGACTTGAACAGCAACCGGCAGCCGCGCTTCAAGCCCTGCGAGTCGGCGAAAGCCCCGTCAACCCACACCTCGCACCGAATGAGTTGGCGGCTCTGTCAGCAACAATCAGCGTTCTCTTCAATATCGACGAATTCGTCGAACGGCCCTGACGTGCAGACGGAACGGTGTCGCACGTCTACCTCTCCCCGCTTGGGCCGCGTGAGTTATCGATCACGGTCCCTGCCAGCGGCTGTTCGGACGGGCTGTCAGTGGGACAAGTTGCCGCACGACTTGCTCCGAAGGGCACGGCCGATGAAGGCGTTGGCCCGTGGCGTGATGAGGGCACACGATTGAAGTGCAATCGCCTCCGGCAGGAACGAAGACGTTTCCGACAGAAGTGGTGAGCCGGGCGGCGTCAGCCCAATGGCACTCACTTTGTCGGCAAAGTAGCAGGCACATTCCATGTGCCGTCCGCAAATCGCAGGGAAGCGGCACATGGAATGTGCCTACTACTTTACTAACCCGCAGCGTGAGCGAAGGCGATGACATGAGGCGTTTCCCCTTGTTTCCCTCGCTCACGCTGCGGGTTACTTGATCAAAGTGAGTGCCATTGGGCTGACGCCGCCCGGCTCAGCTGATTTCGACTTCTGTCGGAAACGTCCGGTTTGGGTAGACCTTTCTGCAAAGTGCGACATTGCCGAGAAATCGACTTTTGCTGGTCGTAGCGGTTGCCGATGAGAATGGATGAATCGTGGCTGCACAGTTGTGGCGAGAAATCGTGACCGAATTCGGTCATTTCCGCCGATGGCACGGCCCCTTGAGGTGCCGCCAGCTTCAACTGAATCGCGTCAATCATCGAACAAGAGGACCGGGCCGCAATGCGCAGGCTGAGTGGAAGGATGTGGCTGTTGGGGATGACCAGTTTGGTCGTCTGCGGCTGCTTGCGCCATGCGGCGACTCCGCCTTCGGCCGTCGGTAAGATCGACACGTCGCACTATCAGCATCTCGCCAAGCAGATCGAATTTCCCGACCACGCTACTCCGAGCGACGACATGTTGGCCGGTACGCCCGCGCCGTTGTCACTCGAAAGTCCCGAGACACTCGACTATCTGGAGTTGTCGCTCGAAGAGACCATGCACCTCGCGCTGGCCAATTCACAAGTGCTGCGTGATCTCGGCGGAACGGTGCTGCGGTCACCCGATGGCTCCCGATCAAAGAGCGATCCTTCCATCGTCGAGTCCGATCCGCGGTTCGGGATCGAAGGCGCGCTCAGTGCGTTCGACGCGGCGTTCACGTCCAACTTTTCGTTCGAGAAAAACGATCGAGCACTCAACAACGTCTTCTTCGGCGGTGGAACTCGATTGCTGCAACAGGACTTTGCAACGTGGCAGACACAGGTTGCAAAGACGGCGGCCACGGGAACGCAGTTCGCTTTCAAAAACTACACGCAATACGACTTCAACAATGCTCCCGGCAACTTCGTCCCCAGCGCCTTTACGACGTGGTACGACGTGGAAGGTCGGCATCCTCTGTTGCAGGGGAGCGGGACCAACTTCAATCGACTTGCCGGCCCGAATGCTCAACCGGGTGCGATCAATGGCGTGGTGATCGCACGCATCAACTCGGACGTGGCGTTGGCCGACTTTGAGTTGGGTGTCCGCAACTTCGCCAGCGATGTCGAGAACACGTATTGGGATCTCTACTTTGCGTATCGCGACCTCGACGCCAAGGTCTCGGCCCGCAATGCCGCTCTCGATACGTGGCGACGGATTCACGCACTCTATGAACGAGGCCGTCGCGGTGGTGAGGCCGAGAAGGAAGCTCAGGCGCGCGAGCAGTACTTCCGTTTTCAAGAAGATGCGCAGAACTCGCTGCACGGCAAACTGGTCGATGGGACCAGAACGAACAACGGCAGCACGGGCGGTACGTTTCGCGGAACGGGCGGTGTCTATGTGGTTGAGCGTCGCTTGCGGTTGCTGATTGGATTACCGATCAGTGACGGGCGGTTGATTCGCCCCAGTGAAGAACCGATTAAGGCGAAGCTGGTTTTCGGCTGGGAGGCCAGCCTCGTCGAGGGCCTGACGCGCCGTGCGGAGCTGCGTCGCCAAAAATGGCAGATCAAGAAGCGCGAAGCGGAACTGGAAGCCAACAAGAACTTCCTCCGACCGAAACTCGATCTGACCGGTCGCTATCGTTGGCGCGGCTTTGGCCAGGACTTGTTCCCCAATGAGGGGACCGGGCGATTCAACAACGCGACGACCGACTTGTTCTCGGGCAACTTCCAAGAATGGCAAGCCGGTGTCGAGCTGTCGTTCCCGATCGGCTTCCGCCAAGCCTATGCGGCGATCCGTCACTCGGAGCTGCAACTGGCGCGAGAACGTGCCCTGCTGCACGAACAGGAACGATCCGTCGTATTCGACTTGAGCAACGCGATTTCAGAAGCCGAACGGGCGTATGCACTGGTCGAGACGAACATGAACCGCCGGATGGCCGCGACCGAGCAGGTGGCCGCAGTCCAAACCGCCTTCGATGCGGACAATGCCACGCTCGATTCCTTGCTCGATGGGCAGCGCCGATTGGCGGATTCGGACGTGGCTTACTACCGCTCCTTGGTCGAGTACCAATTGGCGGTGAAGAACGTGCAGGTCGAGAAGGGGACATTGCTCGACTACAACGAGATCTTCCTGAACGAAGCGGCTTGGCCGACCAAGGCATATCAAGACGCCGAGTTCCGGGAATCGACTCGCGGCGAGGCTAACAAGTACGACCGTCCCAAGACGGATGCCCCTCGGGTCAGCCAGGGCATGTACCCGCAGATGCTTCAACCGTCGGGGAGCTACGTTCCGTAGTCACTTGTGAAACGGTAGAACGCATTTCAAAACTAGCCCGACGCGCAAGCGAGGGCTGGACATTCGATGACGGTAAAGCCCTCGCTTGCGCGTCGGACTAGTTTTGAAATAACCAAAGGGCTGACGCCGCCTCACTCGCCAAAGTGCTTCTGCCGAGTCTCAGCGAAGCATGCTGTACTTCTTCATTTTGTTGTAGAGCGTCACGCGGCTGATGCCCAATTCCTTTGCCGTCTTCGTGCGGCTGAAGCTGTTCTTGAAGAGCGTCTGCTCGATGATCTCTTTTTCACTGAGCGCGATCTGTCCGCCCAGCGTCTTGTCGGGCCGAGCGAGTTGGGGGGCGAGGCTCCCGTAGCCGAGTCCCAACTCCACCGACGGGTCGTTCGTGGGACCGGCCGTTCCGGAGAGGACGTGATGCGGGAGTTGTTCCGCGGAAAGGCGACCGTCGCGGCAGTAGATCACGGCGCGTTGGATGACGTTCTCCAACTCGCGAACGTTGCCCGGCCACGGGTAACTGATGAGTGAGTTGAACAGACTCGGATCGATCTCTTCGACGCGGACGGCGTGCTTGATCGCGAACTGTCGAACGAACTTTCTCGCGAGCGGAACGATGTCTTGCTTGCGATGTCGCAGCGGCGGGATGACGAACTTCAGCATGTTCAAACGGTAGTACAGGTCCGGGCGGAAGCGGCCCTGTTCGACGAGCGGTTGCAGTTCGAGGTTGCTCGCGACGATCAGCCGTGCCTGACAGTGCTGTGTGTGGTTGGACCCGACCGGCTCGAACTCGCCAGTCTCAATGACACGCAACAGCTTCACCTGCTGGTCGGGACCGAGTACATCGATCTCGTCGAGCAGAATCGAACCGCGACGTGCGGCGAGGAATTTTCCTTCTTTGTCCGCATGAGAACTGGTGAACGCTCCTTTGACGTGGCCGAACAGTTCACTCTCGATCAGTTCAGAGGGCAGCGCACCGCAGGCGACGGGCAGGAACGGCTCGTGGCGGCGCGGGCTGACTTCGTGAATCAACCGCGACAGGAACGTCTTGCCCGAACCGGTCTCACCGATCAACAGGATCGTCACGTCGTGCCGCGCGGCGACTTCGAGGTCCGCCAACATCTGGTTGAGGTGGGGCGAGTTCGTCTCGAAGCGACGGCTGATCCCGGTCATCACTCCCAGCGACTTCTCATCGCCCAGATCGTTGGGGAGCAGTGTGGAGGGAGCGTGAGCGCGATGCACCGCCGGTTCCAGCGGTGCGACGACTTCGACCTCTTCTGGAAAGAGAGACCGAAACGCCTTGAGCAACGTCGCGCGGTCGAGGTGTCCGCGACAGAGCGTGATGTCGTGCATCGCCGCGTGACGAGCCAGTGGCTCGGGGCAATCTTCCGAGGTGACCATCGCCACTCGCAACTTTGGGAAGTGTTCCTGAACCGATTGCAGGATGCGGTTCTCCGCGTGACCGCCGCTTCCCATGCGACGGAAGTCGGCGACGAGCGCCTGCATGTCGAGGTTCCGTCCAAGATCAACGAGATCGTCGAACGAGTCGCAAGCTCGGATGTCGGCCTTTCCTTGAAACAGCCCCGGCAACTCGGACGCCATCGACTGATCTCGACTCAGAACAACAATCACGGGCTTGGGCATGGTGGAGATTCCTGAACAGAGTGGCCTCGCACCCAAAAGCCGGTGCGACTGATTCGGAACGCGGTGATCGTCAAGCGAACGCAACGATCCGTTGACCCTCTAAACAAATGGAGTGCCAACCTGCCAAGTTTCTGCGACGTAGGACGTTCACTCAGCGCAAACACTGCGGTTCAAGGAGATTGACAGCGTTCACCCTCCTGTGCTGCCCTCTGAACGACGAGGCATTCCAGCAACGCGGTCGTCGCGCCGACGTTGACCTTTCGCCTCACGTTGCCCGGTCGTGGCGCGACGACTAGGATCGCCGGGCAAGTCCCAGATGAGCCGCAAGTCAGTGGTCAGTCACGGCGGACTCGTTTAACCGCGTGGGCAACGCCCCGCGCGTCGAACGGCCAAACAACCTCCAACGTCGCCCGTCGCGCGGGGCGTTGCCCACGCGGTTAAACGACGAAACCTCTTTAACTCAAGTTGGCCGACCACAAGGACGCACCATGCCCAAGTTCGCCGTCATCCTGCCTGCCGCTGGCAAGAGCAGTCGGTTTGCTGCTCGACAATCGAATCTGTTCGTGGCCGAGCAGTCGAAGAAAAAAGTCTTCGTCGAGTTGAAGGGGCGACCGGTCTGGGTTCGCACGGCCGATGCCTTCGTCAATCGCGACGACGTGGTCCAGACGATACTGGTCGTGTCTCCCGAGGATCTCGAATGGTTCAAGGAAAAGTTTCGCCCGAACCTCGCGTTCATGGAGATCGAGATCGTGACGGGCGGAACCGAGCGTGCCGACTCGGTCTGCAATGCTCTCGCGCGGGTGCGAGCCGACGTGGACTTCGTCGCCGTCCATGATGCGGCTCGTCCGCTGATTGCGAAGGCATGGATCGACCGCGTCTTCCGCGCGGCCGAACTGCACGGAGCCGCGTTACTCGCCACGCCCGTGACCAGCACGCTGAAGCGTGTCAGCGCAAGTGGACAGATCGAAGAGACTGTCTCGCGCGCCAACCTCTGGGCCGCGCAAACGCCGCAGGTCTTTCGGAGACAACTGTTGCTCGACGCCTACGCACAGCGCGGCACGTCGCAGCCGACCGACGAAGCACAGCTCATCGAACAGTTTGGCCACCCGGTCCACGTCGTCGAAGGCTCACCGTTGAACATCAAGCTCACGAACCAGGACGACTTCCGCATGGCCGAGTTCCTGCTCGAAGCGCTCCCCAAAGAGCTGCCCCCCGGTTTCCTGCACCCCTTCGCCGACGAGCGGTTCGAGTAATAGCCGTGCGCGGGTCGTCGGTTTGGAGTGTCGTCCAACGGAACTGGAATTAGGCAACCGGCAAGAGTTGTCGTACCGCAGATTGAAGCCTGACGCGCCAGCGAAGGATCGGCTATCGAGCGTCCTGCGCTGGCGCGTCAGGCTTGGATGAGTAATCCGCGTCACAGAAATCAGCCGCGCGGCGCTAGCCCCG
>JAYTGQ010000955.1:0-8697 GCA_043733345.1 Schlesneria sp. | reverse complement strand
TCAAAACCAATCGCTCCGTCTGGCTCTCGACTCTCGGCTCTCGACTCTCAGCCGCAGAAAGCCCCCCTCACCCTAGCCCTCTCCCCCGAAGACGGGGGCGAGGGGACAAAGCCGAAGACGCCCTCCAATTGGCGCACACTCCCGGTTCCCGGTACATGGGAGTCTCTCGCCAAAGACCTCGCCAACGTCGATGGCTTTGCGTGGTATCGCTGCGAGGTGAAAGTCCCCGAAGCCTGGACGGGACGCGGTGGATATCTCTACGTCGAGAAGATCGACAACGCCGCCGAATGCTTCATCAACGGCGCGAAGATCGGCGTCAGCGGTGCCATGCCACCGAAGTACGCCAACGGCGTCGAGAACATGCACCGCTACGTCATCCCGCCGACCGCGATCAAGCCCGGCGAGGTGAACGTCGTCGCCATCCGTGTCTTCGATGAGGGCGGTGCCGGTGGCTTCAAGGGCGGTGCGCCGCAGCTCATCGCCGGGAATGAAGCGATCTCGCTGGAGGGGACGTGGCAGTTTCGAGTCGGCGACGATTTGAAGTGGGCGGCCGAACCGGCGGGCTTCTTCAAGGACGACGGGCTGCTTCCGTTTGAGAAGATCGGTCCTGCCCCCAAGGTCTCTCCGTTCGCGACCGTGATCCGGCGCGAAGCCCAGCAGACACCTCTCTCGCCGCGCGAGTCGATGGATCACTTCAAGGTGCCCGACGACCTGCAGGTCGATCTGGTGCTGGCCGAGCCAATCGTGTCGCAGCCCCTCTTCATGAACTTCGACGAACGAGGCCGCCTGTGGGTGATGCAGTACCTGCAATATCCCGAACCCGAGGGACTCAAGCTGCTGAGCAAGGACCAGTGGTGGCGGGCGGTCTACGACAAGGTGCCGCTTCCGCCCCCGCACGGCGTGAAGGGGCGAGACAAGATCACGATTCATGAGGACACCGACGGCGACGGCGTCTACGACAAACACAAGACCTTCGTCGATGGCCTGAACATCGCGACCTCGTTCGTTCAGGGACGAGGCGGCGTGTGGGTGCTCAATCCGCCCTACCTCCTCTTCTATCCCGACAAGAACGGAGACGACGTGCCCGATGGCGATCCCGAAGTGCATCTTTCGGGCTTCGGTCTCGAAGACACGCACTCGGTTATCAGCAGCCTGCGCTGGGGACCGGATGGTTGGCTGTACGCCGCGCAGGGAAGCACGGTGTCGGCGAGCGTGAGGCAGGGGTCAGCAGGAAAGGGGAATCAGCCTTCAGCCGGTCAGCCATCTGCGATCAGCCAACAGCCGACAAAAGAGAGCAGACAGCCGACGGCTGACCTGCTCAAAGCTGATTCTTCCGGTTCTGCTGACTCTCAACCCTCAGCCTTCAACTCTCAACCCGTCTTCTCCCAAGGACAGAACATTTGGCGCTTCCACCCGGACACGAAGCGTTACGAAATTTTCTCCGAGGGCGGAGGCAATGCCTTCGGGTTGGAATTCGACTCGGCGGGCCGAGCCTTCTCAGGGCACAACGGCGGCAACACGCGCGGCTTTCATTACATGCAGGGGGCTTACCTTCAGAAGGGCTTCACCAAGCATGGCCCGCTCGGCAACCCGTATGCGTTCGGCTACTTCCCCGCGATGGAGCATCACAACGTCCCGCGCTTCACGCACCAATTCATCATTTACGAGGGAGCCGACGCGCCGCTCGCCCTGCCTGCGAAATACCGAGGCAAGCTGTTCGGATCGGCCGCCATTTTGAATCACGTCGTGATGAGCGATGTCGAGCAGATCGGATCGACCTTCAAAACGAAGGACATCGGTTACGCGATCGAATCGGCCGACACATGGTTTCGCCCCGTGGATACGAAGGACGGCCCCGATGGAGCGATCTACGTGGCCGACTGGTACGACGGGCAACTCGCGCACACGGCCAACTATCAGGGGGGGCTGGATCGCGACAACGGCCGCATCTACAGAATCCGCCCCAAAGACAAAGACACTCTGAGCGGGGGACGTAAGTCCCCTGGCTCTTCGGCGTCAGCCCCATCGGATCCCAAAGCAGGGCTGACGCCCAAGACCAAGGGACTCACGTCCCCCGCTCAGAAGGCTGATTTGCGGTCGATGTCGTCCGTCGAACTCGTTGGCCTGCTCGAACATGCCAACCGCTGGCATCGCGAAGCGGCGCGGCGAGTTCTCGCGGATCGAAGGGACTCGTCGGTTGTCCCCGCACTGAAACAGAAGCTCTTCGCGACGAAGGGGCAGGAGGCGGTCGAGTCGCTCTGGGCATTGAATCTGTCGGGAGGTCTCGATGAGGCGACGGCCCTCAAAGCGGTCGATCACTCGGAGCCTCAGGTCCGTTTGTGGACGGTGCGGCTGCTGGGTGATTCCCGTTCGCTTCCGTCCGACATCGCCATCCGAGTCGCCGACCGCGCATTGACCGAGCCGAACATTGAGGTCCGTTGCCAATACGCCGCGACGGCCAAGCGGCTGCCGCCTGACCAGTCGCTCCCCATCGTCCGCAGTCTGATGACGCGCGATGAAGACGCCACCGATCCCCGCCAACCGCTGATGATCTGGTGGGCGGTTGAGGCCAACGTAGGGCATGCCTCTGGCTTGCCCGTCGTCGCTTCCAGTGACAGCAGCAGCAACCCAAGACGGGCAAGCGAGACGCTTACCCTACGGCTTTTCGACGATCCCGCCCTCTGGTCGCGCCCGCTCGTCCAGAAAGAAATCCTGCCGAGGCTGATGCGCCGGTTCGCCTCCACCGGTCAGCGTTCCGATCTCGCCATCTGTGCCCGGTTGCTCAAGCAGTCTCCCACGGCCGAGGCGACAAAGGCCCTGATGCAGGGTTTCGAGGAAGCCTTCCAGGGGCGATCACTCAACAATGTTCCGGCTGATCTCGTCGCGGCGTTGTCGGCGGCCGGAGGCGGTTCGCTATCGTTGAAGATTCGCCAGCAGGATGCCGCCGCCGTCGATGAAGCCCTCAAAATCATCGCCGACGAAAAAGCTCCGTCGGGGAAGCGGGCCGAGTACGCGACGCTGTTCGGTGAGGTGAAGCAACCCGAGTCGGTCCCCGTCCTGCTGGAGACCCTTTCCAAAACAGCCGACGACGGTTTGAAGGCCGCGATCCTCTCGACGCTCCCCGCTTACGGTGACGACCGAATCGCGAGCGAAGTGCTCAAGCAATACGGCCAGATGAACGACGACATCCGCGCGGTAGCCCAGTCGTTGCTCGTCTCTCGCAAACCGTGGTCGCTCGCGCTGGTCGAGGCGGTCGAGCGAGGCGACATCGGTGCGAAGTCGCTACCTGTGGAAACCGTTCGCCAACTGACAGTCCATCGCGACGAACGCCTCGCCACGCTGATCGCCAAGCACTGGGGGAGCGTCGAGGGGGCGACGACCGCCGAGATGCAGGCCCAGATCGAAAAGTATCAGACGATCCTCAGCGGCCCCGGCGATCCGTATCCGGGGAAGAAACTCTACGTGCAGATGTGCGGCAAGTGTCACACGCTGCACGCGACCGGCGGCAAGATCGGTCCCGATCTGACGACGTACAAGCGTGACGACGTGCGACGGATGCTGCTCAACGTCATCAACCCGAGTGCCGAAATCCGCGAAGGCTTTGAAACCCTGATCGCCGTCCTGAACGACGGCCGGGTCGTCACCGGCTTCCTCGTGGAACAAGACCCGCAGTCCGTCTCGCTACGCAGCACCGACGGCCAAACCGTCGCTCTCTCCCGCGCCGACATCGACGAACTGATCCCACAAAAAAAATCCCTGATGCCAGAGGGCCAGTTGAAAGACCTCACCGACGAACAGGTCCGCAACCTGTTCGCGTATCTGCGCAGCACGCAGCCGTTGAATGATTGACGGGCTTCATTCCAATTCTACTGTGATGTTTCTGCTTCATCCGTGCCCCGGCTTTGCCATCCGTGCTATCCCGTCGAAGAAGACGTAGCACGGATGGCAAGGCCGGGGCACGGATCAGGCAAAACAGTCTTTCCTCGTGATCGGTCGAGACGAAAACGTCACAGTAGAACCAACGCGGACGAAACGAATGCCACTCACTTCGGGCTGATCGCGCGGGTTCCCTTGCCGTGGCGGGCCTTCATGTCGAAGAGGCCGAAGATTTCGGAGGCGTTCAAACTGAGTGTGGCGTTCGTGTTGTCGCCTTCACCGAGAATCGCGGCGAAGAGCTGACGTTTCTCGGTGAGAATCTTGTCGATCCGTTCTTCGATCGTGTTGTTGGAGATGAACCGCGTGACGATCACCTGGCTCTTGCAGCCGATGCGGTGGGCGCGGTTGATCGCCTGATCTTCGATGGCCGGGTTCCACCAGCGGTCGAACAAAAATACGTAGCCCGCGAACTGAAGATTCAGCCCGACCGCTCCCGTGCCATAGCTCATCAGGATGATGTGCGAGTTCGGGTCTTCCTTGAACTTCGTCAGGATCGGTTCGCGCTGCTTGGTCGGGACGCCGCCGTGATAAAGCAGTGCCCCGTACTTGGCCATCGGTTTGGCGAGCCAATCCAAAACCTTCGTCCATTGGCTGAACAGGATCGCCTTGCCGCCGCTGGCTGCGATCTCTTCCATGTCGGCTTCGAGCCGATCGAGTTTCGCGCTCTCGCCCGTGAAGGGGTCAAAGTTCGTGATCTGTTTTAGTCGCAGCACCAACTCAAACACATGCTGCACCGTGGCTTCGTCACCCAGCTCATTCAGATGAATGACGCCGTCTTTCTCGGCCTTGTCATACGCGTACCTCTGAGCTGGCAGGAGATCGAGGTGCGCGTCGCGGTCGAGTCGCGGCGGCAGGTCCTTCATGACGAGGTCTTTGGTTCGACGCAGGATGCACTGCTTCGCCAAGTATTGCAGTTGCTTGAGATCGGGCGTGGCGTTGGGCGGGACCACGCCGAGGAATTCGTACAGCGCGACAAGTTCTTCCGGACGGTTTTCGATCGGCGTGCCGGTGAGCGCCCAACTGCGACGCCTCGGCAACGCGCGGGCCGTCTGCGCCGTGCGTGACTCGCGGTTCTTGATCCGCTGCGCTTCATCCAGTACGACGAGATCGAACTTCGGGAACTCGCCTTCGGGAAACGACGCGAAGTCACGGACCAGCGATTCGTAGTTCGCGATCAAGATCGGCACGCCGGGCATCGTCCACGTCAGTCGGCGTCGTTCGGTGTCTCCCTCGACAACCACGAACGGCAATTCTTCGGCCCACGCACGGAACTCACGCTGCCAGTTCGGAAGCAGCGGTTTGGGGCAAACAAGCAACACGCGGCGAATCTGTCCGCTGCGGATCAGCAACCGAATCGCAGTGATCGTTTGCATCGTCTTGCCGAGGCCCATTTCATCCGCGAGCAACCCCGCCGTCTTCGAGAAGAGCCAGCCGATGCCCTCGTACTGATACGGGAACGGCTCGAAGGGCATGATCAGTTCCTGCCCGGCCAGCCACGATTGGAGTGGCGGCTGAAGCAAGTAGAAGAGCCGGTCTTCCATCGACAGCGCGTCGGCCGGGGGCTTGATGCGCGTGATCTTTTTCTTAGCTTCCGCCAGCGTCACTTCGTCCATTAGCGAGGCCGGCTGAGGTGGAAGAATCGCCGTCAGCTCCTCCTCACCCAGTGTGGTGCCATCCGTCGATGACGGACCAGACTCGGAAGCCTTGTCACCGCCGGTCGCAGCGCTGGCCCCGCTAGCAGCGTCGGACTCCGCCTGCTCTTTCTCAGCCTTCGTGGTCAGAAACGTCACGCCCTCGGGGAACGTGATTCCGAACGTGGCGACTCGTGAGTGAGTTGGCTTCCATGTCGGGAGAAGCGGAGGCGGCTTCGGCGCTGCGACGGTGATCGTCTCCAACGACGGCCAGCGTTGCAGCGCGACGTTCATTCCTGACGAAAAGAGTTTCGTCGAAAGGGAGAGCGAGAGTGTCGAGGTCGGCACGTCATCGAGCAGCGCGTCGAGCGATGATCCCGAATTGTCGAGCGTCCAATGTGGAGCCGGCACGACTCCGTCATCGGAGCGCGTCTTCAGACGGCTGGCCATCTCATCGAGCATTCGCCGCGAACCCTCACTCATCGGCTGGCCCTTTTGTTTTGTCTCACTCAGCCGAGACCAATGGGGTGTCGTTTAACCGCGTGGGCAACGCCCCGCGCGTTTGGTGACGTTGGAGGTTGTTTCACCGTATGTCGCGCGGGGCGTTGCCCACGCGGTTAAACGAGTCATCTATGTACGTGCGCGACCTCTACGCCGATCTCGCCGTTCCCAATCGCAGTGTTTCTTCGAGCGCCTCGCGAACCCGCTCGAACGGTTCACTGAGCGTGGCTTCGGCGGGGATCAGCTTCGCGTACCGTTCGATCTCAGTTCGATCGGCCGGATAGTCCGCGTGCATTCCCAACGCCAACTTGCCGCAACGAATCGCGGTCTCGTCTGACGTGTCCGCCTGTGTGAGAAACGCGACGGGCATCGGCACATGTTGCCGCAGATCGAGAATCTCGTTCGACTCGATCAGCACCAGTTGCGGTTTCACACCAATCTTGTCGAGCAGCGTGCGGCCGATCAGTTCGCTGAGTACGAACGGGCGCAGCGTCGGGCCGTACAGAATCTGCTGCGCCCGGTTCGGCTTTACGGGAGCGGTGCATTGGAATTCCAGGGGTCGGCCGAACCGGTTTGTGACCAGCAGCCCCCCCACGAATCCTCGCTCCACATCCTCGATTGCCGCCAGAAATCCCAACCGAAACGGGTCGCTGTTCGCGTGCGACATCCAGCCATCCTTGCCGTCGTCGTCGTGAGTTTTGATGCCGAGCGAGTCCACTCGCCGAGCCTGTCGATTCCGTCCAACGGGTGTCTTGATCGGAGCCGCGAGACACGCGACTTGAGCGCAAGCTCTCAACCTCACACCTCGACGAATCGGGCAAACTGAGCCGATCGCGCGCGAGTGGGTGGTCGGGACAAAAATGAATCAAGTCACGACTAATTTACGAGCCGTATGAATGGCTCGGTTGCCGACGTGCGGGGCGGCACACACAATCGGATTGCCCAGCGCGGGACACCCGCAACCCAATGAACCCAGAACCAGAATGGCAAAATGATGACGCACAAAATGATGGAAGAGATCCGCAGCACACCGACCGCCTGACTTGATGATTTTGTGCTTCTTCATTTTGCCCAACTCAACTTGTCGAATTTGCGCGGCCTGCAAAGAAACAACAACGTGAGTACACAAAACGGAATTCATCCGTTCCCCTTTCACCGCCCAAGGTCTAGGCCCCGATGAATCAAGATCACCCTGTTGATTTGGAGTTCAGTGATCGCAGTCGGCTGCGCACGTGGCAGTCCCAGCGACTTCGATTGCTCATCGAAGCCCTCATTCCGGCTAATCCATTCTGGACCGAGAGACTGCTGAACTCGGGAATCGATCCGCGCTTGATTCAAACGGTGGATGATCTGAAGCAGTTGCCATTTACAACCAAGGCCGACTTCGTGACGGATCAGGCCACTCATCCGCCGTATGGCAGTAACCTCACGTTCGCGCTCGGCGACTATTCGCGGCTGCATCAGACTTCGGGCACAACGACTGGCCAGCCGCTGAGATGGCTCGATACGCCGGCCAGTTGGAATGGACTGCTCGACTGCTGGACGACGATTTATCGATGGATGAAGCTCCGCGCGGACGATCGGCTGTGCTTTCCGTTTTCGTTTGGGCCGTTCCTCGGATTCTGGGCCGGGTTTGAAGGGGCACTGCGTCAGGGAAACATGTGTCTGGCAGCAGGCGGAATGAGCAGCGAAGCGCGCTTGAAACTGATCTTGGAGAACGAGGTCACTCTGGTGGGCTGCACTCCGACGTATGCGCTCCGCTTGGCTGAGGTCGCCGCCGAGCAACGGATCGATCTGCGAACGAGTTCCGTTCGCGCGATTCTCGTCGCGGGTGAACCGGGAGGGGCGATCCCGTCCGTGCGATCGCGGATCGAAGCGGCTTGGGGCGCACGTGTTTTCGATCACTGGGGTATGACCGAGATCGGGCCGCTCGCCAGTGAATGCGCTGACGATCCCGGCAACTTGACGGTCCTCGAAACCGAGTGCATCGCCGAAATCATCGATCCCGCCACGAGCCAGCCAGTCGCGGCAGGGACGCCCGGTGAACTGGTCATCACCAACTTGGGGCGACATGGCTCGCCGGTCCTGCGTTACCGAACGGGCGACTTGGTTGAAGCCGATCCTGACGCACACGCCTCCGGTCGCACGCTGCTGCGGTTGCGTGGCGGAATCCTGGGCCGAACCGACGACATGCTGATCGTCCGCGGCAACAACGTCTTTCCATCGAGCATCGAAGCGATCGTGCGCGAGTTTGCTGAAATCGTCGAGTTCCGCATCGTGGTTTCCCGCCAGCGTGAGATGAACCACGTCCGACTCGACATCGAACCCGCCGCCACTCTCGACGAACCCGAGCGGATCGCGTTGGCCGATCAACTCGCGAAAGCGATCAAGCAGCGACTGCAATTCCACGCCCAGATCGGACTGGTCGCCGCCGGTTCACTCCCCCGATTTGAGATGAAAGCGAAACGCCTCATTCGGGAGTAATTTACTGTCCCGACTTTCCGTAGGGCGGGCTGTACCCACCACAATCCCTAGCAGCCTGTTGAAAAACGGTGATCGGGAGGGCGAGGCTCCCGCCGAGCCGCGAGAAACAAGCGACTTCCCTCACGCACACGGCTCGGCAGGAGCC
>JAYTGQ010000954.1:0-3191 GCA_043733345.1 Schlesneria sp. | reverse complement strand
CCGAAGAGTTTGAACCACGAAATACTCGAAAGACACGAAAGGAAGAGGCGTGGCCGAGATCATTTATCCACCGGAGTCTTACGAGATTCAGGGAGCCTGTTTTGAGGTCGGCAGTGAATGGCGAGTCGGATCGCTGCACATGGAGTACCTTGTACAAACCGGACATCCTCTGTTTCGACACGCTCATCCTCTGACTCGTTTCGTTTTCCTTTCGTGCCTTTCGAGTATTTCGTGGTTCAATCACTTCCCAAGGATTCACCGATGAGCGTCGCCACCGCACCTGCCCTCGCTGCCGTTTCGCCCGAGATGTTGGAGACCGAAGCCCGGCACTTCAAAGAGGAGTTTGCCGCCGCGCGCGAGGCCGTGGGCTGCGTGATCGTGGGGCAGGAGCGGACGATAGAAGCCACGCTGACAGCGATCTTTTGTGGTGGCAACGTGCTGCTGGAGGGCGTGCCCGGCCTCGGCAAGACCGAACTGGTGAAAGCCCTGTCGCGCGTGCTGGACCTCGATTTCCGCCGCATCCAGTTCACGCCCGACCTGATGCCCGCCGACATCATCGGGACGAGCGTCATGTCCACCGACGAGCATGGTCAGTACCGCTTCGAGTTCCGCAAGGGGCCGATCTTCACGCAGCTTCTGCTGGCGGACGAAATCAATCGCGCGTCGCCGAAGACGCAATCGGCGCTGCTCGAAACGATGCAGGAACATTCGGTCACGACGAGCGGCTCGACGTATCAGCTCAAGGAGCCGTTCTTCGTCCTCGCCACGCAGAACCCGATTGAGCAGGAGGGAACGTATCCGCTGCCCGAAGCGCAGCTCGACCGCTTCATGTTCAAGGTCGTCGTCCCGTTCCTCAACCGCGAAGAACTGAACGAAGTCGTCAGCCGCACGATCCTGCGGACGGCCGTCGAGATCCCGAAGCTGCTCGATTCCGATCGCATCATGGCATTACGAAAAATTCTGGAGAAGGTCGTCGTGACGGACGCCCTGCGCGACTATGCGGTCCGGCTGGTGCTGGCAACTCACCCCGGCACCGACTTCGCGCCGCCGCGAGTCCGCCAGTTCGTGAAGTGGGGAGCCAGCCCGCGCGCCGCCCAAGCGTTGATTCGCGCCGCCCGAGTCCGCGCCCTGTCCGAAGGCCGCGCGCATGTGGCCTTCGAAGATGTCCGCCACTTCGCCGGTGAAGTTCTCGGCCACAGAATGCTGCTCAACTACGATGGCCAGGCCGAAAACCTCGATCTCGCCCAACTGGTCCAAGAGTGCGTGAAGAACCTGACGGAGACGATGTGACGTGGCCAATGTCACCAAGACACTCGACCGCGTTTTGCGAGGAACATCGGACGCGAACATTCGGTTCGCAGACCTATGTGCCTTGCTCCACCGTCTGGGATTCGAGGAGCGGATTCGCGGCGATCACCACATCTTTACCAGTGACGGTGTCGAGGAGATTCTCAACCTGCAACCACGAGGCCACCAAGCCAAGGCATACCAAGTCAAACAGGTCCGTTCTGTGATTGTGAACTACGGATTGGCGGGCGATACCGAAGCGGATCAGTCTGCCGAGTCAAACTCGTTGGATGACAACGGCGACCGACTGGAAAAGGACGACAACGATGAAAGTTGACACTCGTTACGAGATCATCTTGCACTGGAGTGAAGCCGATCAGGCATTCATTGCTGAAGTACCGGAACTGGCTGGTTGCGCGGCCGATGGTGCCACGTATCAAGAAGCGTTGACAAACATCGAGATCGTCATCGCCGAATGGATCGAGACAGCGCACGATCTGGGCCGTCCGATCCCGGAACCGCGCGGGCGGTTAATGTTTGCCTAGAGATGGATGTTTGTGAGAAGGGAACGACATGATTCGATTCGTAAGTCTGTTGATCCTTTGCGGAACGACTGCATCCGTCTGGGCGGCCGCTCCCGACGCCGATGCCTTCCTGTCGTCGGGCAAGTTCGACGACGGCGTGGCCGCGCTGGAGGCTCATCTCAAGGTGGAGCCGAAGGACGACACCGCTCGCCTGGGGTTGGGGGTCACTCAGTTTGTGAGTGCCGTTCAGCGGCTGGGGCAGAAGATGGCGGTGTACGGTCCGCAGACCCGGCTGGCGTTCGTTTCCTTCGACTCCTCATCGAGCGCCCCCGCGCCGAACGAGCTGCTGACTTACGAGCGATTGCGGGAAATCAACCGCGAGTGGCTCGAAGACCTCGCGCGGGTCGAGGCGACTCTGGCGAAGATCACCAGTGAGGAGGTCAAGCTGCCGCTGCATGTCGGTCGCGTGACGATGAATCTTGGCACGGCGGAGACCCGTGCGTTGACACTGCTGCCGATCCTCCGGCAGTTCCGTCTGGGACCGGACGGGCGCGAGGCCGATTTCGTCATCGCGTTTGACCGGGCGGATGTTGATTGGATGCGAGGCTACTGCCACCTGCTGTCGGCACTGTCCGAGATCATGCTCGCGTATGACGGTCAGGGCGTGTTCGACATCGCCGCGCATCGGCTATTCAAACATGCGAAGGTTCCGCACGAATTCCTGCTCGAACCAAATCGCACTCCGCAGGGAGGCTGGTTCCAACTTGAAGAGATCGCCGATGTCGTGGCCTTCATCCACATGCTGCGGTTCCCGCTCGTCGAACCGAAGCGGATGGAAGTGGCGCTGAAGCACGTTGAGCAGGGACTGTCGCTCAGCCGCCAGATGTGGAAACGGGTACTCGCCGAAACCGACAACGACCGCGAATGGATTCCCGGCCCGAAGCAAAAGGGGGCGATCAACATCCCCGTCACTCAGGAGATCGTCGATCATTGGCTGCTGGCGCTCGACGAAGCGGAACTGATTCTCCAGGGAAAGAAGCTGCTTCCGTTCTGGCGCGGCAAGCCGATGCGCGGCGTCAATCTGCGGAAGGTGTTTCTCGAACCGAGGCAACTCGACATCGTACTGTGGGTGCAGGGCACGGCCGCGACGCCGTACCTCGAAGAGGGCGAGTTGACGAAGCCCGACACTTGGCAGCAAATCAACCGCGCTTTCGGCGGGCGGTTTCTTGGGTTTGGGATATGGTTCAATTGAGGTGAGCATTGCCCACGCGGTTAGCAGCCTGTTGAAAATAGAAGCCTGAAGCGCGAGCGAAGGATTTCTGAGCCTAATTCGTCCGCATTTGCGACATCCTTCGCTCGCGCTTCAGGCTTCTATTCCCT
>JAYTGQ010000953.1:0-3197 GCA_043733345.1 Schlesneria sp. | reverse complement strand
TTGGGGCGGATGATCGACCGCCGGGGACGATCCACCATGAGACCGTCCAACGAGGCTTGGACGCCCGCCAACTGTGAGGCGACCTGCTGACGCCGGGCCGCGTTGTCTCGCAGCACCTGCGGCTCGACTCCGCGCAGGATGCGTCGGGCCTGTTCAACCAGGGTGTCGAGGTCCGCGTTGGACCGGACATTGAGTTGCTGAAACCGCGAGAAGAACTCGCGCAGATTTTCGACGGCTGTGTCGCGGAACACCTTCGGCCGGCCATCCTCCTGACCGCTGAGCCGCTCGGCGAGATGACTGACCAACTTGTCGAGTTCACTCACGAACGCATCTTCGGCCAGTTGCACGGCTTCGTCGAACCGGGCCGTGACCCGCTGACACTCTTGCTCGAACAACCTCGGGCTGAGGCGGCTGAGGTACTCGGGCGGTTCCACACTTGGGAATTCCCAGGCGATCCCGAACAGACCGCGCAGGCTGGCCGGATAGTCACCGGGATTGAACAGCGAACCGAGTCGGTTTCGCGCCGCTGCCCGGAGTTCTTCATAGTGCGTGTCGAGTTGGCAAACCGCCTCGGCCAACTCCGCGCGGTGCGTCGTCATCTGCACGTCGAACGCGGCAATGTCCTGCTGGCGGATCAGCCGCAGTCCCGGCTCGGGGAACGGCAACGAGATCCCTTTCCAGAAGCTGATGATCCGACCACGAATGGCCGTGACCGTCTTGAACGCGGGATGCGTCCCGTCCAACAACTTTTTGCCTGCGGTCAGATACTGGCCTTCCGCCCCGAACGACTCGGCGGCTTGAGCCTTCTGTTCGGGGCTGAGCGTCTTGCGCGTGCCGAACCACGTAAAGCAGACGCGAACGGCGGCCATCGTGGTCCGCAGACGATCGGCGGCCTCCACGTTCGGCGTTTCCGTGGTGGCGGGGTCGTCCAAGAGCAATGTGGACATACGGATTTTCCTTGTGAGATGGGAGAAGTACGAACACAGCCGTCAGCGCGAGTGGCGTCAGATCAAGCCGAGTACGACGAGCCGCTCACGGGCGGCGTCGTCAGATGCGAAGCGGCTGCAAATGTCACAGCGTTCGACTTTGGAGTTCGGGGCCAGTCGGCCTTGTTCCAGGTGGGCGAGGATGCCGGGAACGCCCGAACAGAACGTCCCCGGCAGTTCACAGTCGCAGCGAGTGTCGGCTTCGTTCAGCAGATCACAGAGGCTGTCGATCTCAGCAACCGACAGCGGCGTCTCATCAGAAAAGTGGGGATAGCCATCGGCGAAGGCGAGACCCTCGCGTTGAAGCTGTTGCTGCCAGTGCCGCAGGGCGGCGAGAGTTGTGGCAAGTTCGCGGAGAGTGAGCATGGGCGGGACTCCACTGGTGAGAGGAAGGCTGCTTATGCGTCGCGTCGGCCTCGCGCTTCGAGATGCTCGAAGTTTGGGAAGTTGGCGATCTCGCTGACGACCCCGGCTCCGAGGGCGTCTTTGAGCTGGCCTGCGAAGCCGGCAATCATCTCGTTCCATGAACCGACTTCCCTGGCGAGGGCTTCCACATCGCGCGACTCCCAATAGTCCCCCTCATCGGAGACGCCTTCGATGATGCCGAGCGACTTGGCGAAGTCGAGCAGCGCGATCACGCTGAGATGGCAGCGCAGAAAGTTCTGCACTCCGCCGCACTCGGGGTTGCTGGCATACTGCGTCTTGCAGAAGCTGCTCCAGCACCAGCCGGTGAGGCCGGTTCGCACACGCCGTTTGCGGGGGAGGAACCCCACCCGTTGGGCATCAACTTCAATGAACGCGGGATACCGGCACAGCCCGAAGTTGGCCGGTTCGCAGCCTTCGCCGGGTTGAGTCTGAAACGCGATGACATGCTGCGGTGCGACCGCGTAATGGCAGTCGCCCGACTCGACGTATTGCCCCGCCTGAATCAGCAGCCACCGCGCCGGAGACTCGGTGGGCAGCATCTTGTAGTCGGCGTCCCGGCCCGACAGGTCCATGATCTCACCGACGCTGGAGAGTTGGAGATCGAGCGCACGCTGTCGCAGTCGGTCGACAAGCTTGCGGGCCTCAGTCTCCGTGCGGACATCGGCCTGCAAGTTCCAGTGAATCGTCAGCCCCATTTTGAAAGTTCTCCTGATTGGTATGAGTGAGGCACACGATCAGTGTGCCCAGAATCCTTAATTGTTCATGGGATCGGCCGGTCGCCGGACCTTCCGGCGTGAGGCGTCCGCTGAATCCGTCTGATGGACATACAAACCGGGCCGATCGGCCGACAGACACCGGCCGCTCGCCCACTGACGCAGTTTCGACACCGCTTCGGCCGCCGTGTGGGCCACCGGCACGACATTCTTCGCCGCTTCGGTGAGTGAGACATCCAACAGTGCTGACAGCCGGCAACAGGACTTGATCTCGGCCCCTGTCCAATCAGCATCAGCGGGGATCGGTTGACTGGCCGCGATGTCGTACTGGCGGCGATAGAGCTGCCAGATCGACTGGCGTTCGGCAGCCCCCGGCAGATCCAAGAAGAACAGGGCATCCAACCTCTCGGCGCGGGTGAACTCGGGCGGCAATCTTGAAATGTCGTTCGCCGTGCCGATGAAGAACACGTCCGACTCGTGATCTGCGAGCCAACTCAGCAACGTCCCGAACAGCCGCGTGGAGACGCCCGAATCCCCCGTCCCACCGACACCCGACAAGCCCTTCTCCAACTCGTCGGCGAACAAAATGCAGGGACTCATCGCGTCGGCGATCTTCAAGGCTTGCCGGACGTTTCGTTCCGTGTCGCCAACCAACCCGCCCATCAACGCCCCGATGTCGAGCGTGAGGACGGGACGGCCGGTCTCGTTCCCGAGTGCCCGACAGAACGCCGACTTCCCGCAACCAGGAGGCGACAACAGCAACGCCCCTCGGGGCTTCACGGAACGGCCGGGCTGGAGTGCCCGGCGACAAAAGTCCTTCAGAGCCGACAACCCACCCAGCGACGCGAAATCCTCGCGCCCACGATGCAATGTCAACAGGTTCTGTTTTCGCAGCGTCTGCGCCTTGAGTTCCCAGATGACCGCGGGACGCAGGGCATCGTGTCGCGCCAGAGAGAGGGCGAACGCCCCCTCGGCCTCAGCACGGGTCAACCCGGCCGCCGCTTCCAACAGCGCTTGCCAGGCGCGATCCGTGGGCAGGCCATCCGGATGATCGGCGAGAACATCCTTGGCG
>JAYTGQ010000952.1:0-3197 GCA_043733345.1 Schlesneria sp. | reverse complement strand
GGAGCGACGGGACTACGGTAGTCCCGTCGCTCCGCCGACGGGACGGTCTCCTCAGCATCGGGCCGCTCGTACTCTTTCACGATGTCGTGCCGGAGAACATCAAGGTGCTGTCCAAGCGAGCGGAGTCGGCCCGTAGGATGGACGCCTCGTCCGTCCGGCCGAATCCCTCTTCGTCCGTTATCGAAAACACGGACGGACGGGGCGTCCATCCTACGGGGGGCGATCAGCCACTCGATGCCAACGAGTTCACTGTGCGCGAGCGATGCACATCGGTGACGTTCACGTACACGGCGCGAGTCCGTTCGGCGGGACAGGTCGTGTTGCCGGGATTGAGGCTCACGTTGAAAGATGCGCAGGGGTTCTTTCTCGCCGAACGATTCGTCTCGCTCCCGCAGACGTTTCGCGTGTTACCCGCTTATGCCGAGGCGGGCGATGTCCATCCGATGGTCAAGCGGACGAACTCATTGCCGCAGCATGGCATTCACCGGTTGCAGCGATCGGGCTTGGGGTCGGAGTTGCTCGAACTGCGCGAGTACGTGCCGGGTGATCCGCCGAAGGCAATCGCGTGGAAGGTCTCGGCCCGGCGCGACAAGCTGATGACGCGGCAGTACGAATCGGAAGTGCCGGTGCGAGTGCAGTTGTTCCTCGACGGTTCGATGGGAACGCGGCTGGGCGGCTTTGGGTGCCGGTTGCTCGATCAGACGACGTATGTGGCGGCGAGTGTCGCGCGAGCCGCGATCTCGGTCGGCGATCCTGTCGGCGCGATCCTGTTCGATGAACGAGGGACCAAGCGTCTGCCGCCCCAAGGGGGCGAACGAGGCTTCTATCGACTGCTCGATGCGCTGGCCGACTTCTCGATCAACCCGGCTCCGCCCGCGCAATCACTCACGCCGCAAATGATCGCCGCCGCGATGAGCCTCGCCGGTGAGCGTTATCCCGAATTGCTCGACGGCCGCGTGAACCAAGTGCCGTTCACGATCTTTCCGATCCTGTCGTGGAACCGTCGCCGCTTTCGCGAACGATTCCTGTTGGCGGGTGTGTTGGCCGAGGTCTTTCAACTCACCGCACTCGAACAGGTCCGGATGATGCACGAGCCGTCGTTCATGGCCGAGTGCGTGCAACGATTCCTGACTCAAGCGGGTGTCGCGTGGATGGAGCCGCTCGTCGCGCTTCACGGCGGGTGGAGCAGCGACGGTACTCGCCTGGATGCACTGGCCGATGCGCTGGTGAAGGGTGTCACGCGCGCGCGCGACAATGAAGTCTTCGTCATTCTTGCCGACTTGCTCGACGACGCGCCCGGCGTCTCCCGTTTGCTGCCCGCCGTGAAGATGGCGCTCGGACGACATCATCGCGTCGCGTTCGTCTGTCCTTCACGCACGTTCCGACGCCCGACTGCGTCGTCCATCGAACCGGCCACCGACTCAGTAGAAGACCTCCTCGTCGCCGCAGAGCAGATCAACACGCGGGAACTCGCCACCGGCCTGCAACGAGAGCTGCGCAGGCTTGGAGCCGCCGTCACTTGCTCGGGTGAGGCGGCGGCGATCCACATGGTCCTCTCCGAAATGGGGATCGCCCGCACGGGTCGCATGAGTCCCGCAGGAGTCCGCCGATAATGCGAACGGACAATTCACGAGTCGCCAATCCGCGCGACGCAGCCCTGCAGACGATGAGCCGCCTGCTGCAACTCACGATCGTCGGCCTGTTGATGGGTGTGCTGCTGTTCCAAGGTGTTGAGCTGCCGATCACGGTCAAAGCGTTGTTCGTAGTCCTGTTGCTGTTGCTCGTCGGCCGCACGAGTGCGATGCCGTTGCTGGTTGTGTTTCAAATTGTGCTGTTCTTTCGCGAGACGAAATCGACTTCCGCAGCGAACGGTTTCGGATCGAGCCTCTTCGTGGTGATCGTCCTGGGGCTGCTGATGTTTCTCAGCCGAGATCAAACTCTGAAGCGATTCACCCGCCGCCGCGTGTCCGATCTCGCGCCACGCGTGTTCTCGGGAGGGAGTGACTACTCCGCAATGGCCTTATCCGGACAACGCGATTCTTGGACATCACCCGCAAACGGCTCGCCGCCATCGCATTTCAGCCTGGTGCAAAACGGGGTCGCTCTCATGTGCTACGTGCTGGTTGCACAACTCTGGCTGACGGCGTTCCCGCTTCCCGGCGATGTCCAACGCGGACAGCAGTCCTACACAGAGGCGAAGCAAGCCCTCGCATCGGCACCGTCGCTGTTGGTCCTGATTCTCACGACGGTCATTCTGATGTCATGGCTCTCGTGGTGCAGGCTGACCGCCGAGCAAAGCTCGCTGTACGCCCGCTCGACACTGGTCACGCTGCTCTACTCCGACCTCCGCCTGATCGTTCAACACAGGCTGCATTGGCGTCGCCAAAATCGGAAAGCGGCACCTGTCAATGTGGCGTTGGAGATCGAGCAGGCGATCCCGTCGAAAGGAGCAAGACAGAATGATGGGGCACAGAATGATAATGGTAAGAAGCATCGATCGTTTCGGTTGTCTTGATAGTACGGATACTCGATGAACCTGATTACTGGTGAAGCTTGCGCTTCACCACGATCCGTCTGATGCTGGTCCTGCCTTTCATTCTCGCTCCCCTCAATTCGCGCGGAATCATTTCCGCGCGAATTGAGGGGAGCGAGAATGAAGACCAAGACATGTGATGGATGATGCCGCATTGACCTTCCGACGCGGCCTCACAGGTCCACAGAACTTTGCTTGAACCGCCTGAGTTCGCTCCTGCGAAACAACCCTAGAAAGCCGCCGTCATGTTTTGGATTCGAGAGATCGCCGGATGGGCTTTGGTCGTGTTTGCGATCGTGCTGATTTACATGGGGCTGGCTTACGTGTCGAACTTGGATCGCCCCCAAGTCGTGGAAGCGGCGGTCATCATGCTCGCTGGCTTGGGAGTCCTCCGCGCTGGCATCCT
Source organism: Schlesneria sp. (assembly GCA_043733345.1). GTDB lineage: Bacteria > Planctomycetota > Planctomycetia > Planctomycetales > Planctomycetaceae > Schlesneria. Next base: position 258 of record JAYTGQ010000952.1, on the reverse strand, counting down.
GCTCATCCGCATCTCGACTGCGGTTCGCATCTGTCGCACCGATCGCGATGCGCGATGATGTGCGGAGTGATGAAGTCCGGCTTAGCTTTGTTAGCCGGACTTCCTGGGTTCATCCGATGTTTTGGGGGGAGTCCCATGCGTGGGATGCAGTCCGTCGTTTTCATCCTGAAGGGATGTCAGCCATTAGCCGGGGGTTGAGCGAAGCGACACCCATAGGCACCAACTTAAGGAAAGTTGTTCTCGTCGAAAAAGCGGGAA
>JAYTGQ010000951.1:0-3198 GCA_043733345.1 Schlesneria sp. | reverse complement strand
GGTGCCGCTTCCCGATCCTCTCCGGTGGGTACGAAGCCGAGTTGGCGGACCTCCGCGCGGAGCTGCTCGTGCCGCGCGCCGAGTAGGTTCGACTTTGCCGATTGGGGAATTACGGGTGCCGTTTGGCCTGATGAAAACCCAAAAAAATTAGGCAACATCGGCAGTCGTGGTTCCATCAAAACTGTTGCACCGGAATTTTCATCCGTGCCCCGGCTTTGCCATCCGTACTACTCACGTCTTGTTTCTTCGCGAGGCGCGAAGATTTTGAACAGAAGCTAACGAAGGGAACGAAGGGCAGACGAGGCAATCGCCGTTGGTTGTCATCGCCCAAACCTCGCGCTCAAGAACTCTTTTCGGCTCATCCGGTGTTTCAGGGAGGTTTGGCCAACGCACGTTTAACCGCAAGCCGGAGGCGTGCGCGTTTCGGAATGTTGCCAATGTTTGCCGTGTTCCGAAGCGCGCACGCCTCCGGCTTGCGGTTAAACGAGGACACTGTTTCGCGTGAGTTCTTGACCTCCCCGGAACGCCGGATGAGCCCTCTTTTCTTCGTTCCCTTCGTTTCCTTCTGTTCAATGGGGCTGCGGCCAGCGGCCGCGCTGGACTATTCGGGAAACTTCGAAATAGCACGGATGGCAAAGCCGGGGCACGGATGAAGACAGTCCGCTCCAACACACGACTGACGCAACAAGTCCCCGTCGCTGATGCTGTAGGTTTTCATCAGGCCATGCCGCCCCCCTGCTGTACTACGGCGAGTCAAGCTGTAACGGACGCTCAGTGGCAGGCTGAAGGGCAACAATTGATACGGTCGATAACTTCCATGCTGGTGGAATATCCGGCATGACCAGCATGACCATTTGCCAACGTTGGGGCCGCGTGCTTGCCGTGGCTCTCTCATATTCGCCAAACCCATTCCGGCACGGAGGCGCGGGTTCATGTTTTCGTTGCGACACAGGTTGATCAAAGCCACAATCGCGCTGTGGTCGGGCCGATCGTGCATCGCTTCGTTCCTCATCGGAACTTTGCTGTGTTCGGTCGTTTCCGCCCAAGAAGATGAGCTTCAAGTGGGAACCGTTGCTGAACAGTTCTTGGAGAACATCGGCGATACCTCAACCGACGCCTTGCCAGCAGCAGCGGCCGAGTTGCAGGAGCCGCTCAACACGGCCTCAGAATTGACGGCGCTCCGACGCCGTCTCGGCGAACTCGAACGGGCCGAGCAGAAACGGACGGCCAGCGAGGCCAAGAAGTCCGCCGACGAACGGGCGAAAAAGGAAGAGGAGGCTCGGAAGATCGACGACTGGCTGGATGTGTCCACGGACAAGTGGACCGTCAAACTCGGCGGTCACGTTCAGATGGACTACGTCAACTGGATCAATCCCGACCACGCGATCAAGGGGCCTGCCGCCGGGCCGGGAACTCTGGATTACTTCGAGTTTCGCCGACTGCGTCTCGTCGCGGAGGGTACCGGCTACGGTGTCTACGACTTTCGCCTGCAAATGACGCTGGAACCCGAAACGGTTGGCGAGAGTCCGGCGGGAACGATCACGTCCCCCGAAGTGAAGGACGCCTACTTTTCCATCAATGAGCTGCCGTGGCTCGGTCGCATGCGGATCGGAAACTTCTTCGTCCCATTCGGCCTCGAGCAGGTGACCAACGACACCAACAACATCTTCATGGAACGCTCGATCCCATCGCAGGGAATCTTCACGGCCGACCGCGAAGTTGGGGTGGCTTTCTACAACTGTTCGACCGATCAGCGCATCACGTGGACCACCGGTGCCTTCTTCGACAGTATCAGTGAGAGCCTCAAGGAGCGCATCGACGACCGGCAGGGCTACCGGCTCAGTGGTCGCGCGACTTGGCTGCCGTATTACGATGAACCGTCGAACGGTCGCTATCTGGTTCATACGGGAGCGGGGATTCTCCACACGGACGATCAAGATGATCGGGTTCGCTTTCGTGCCCGGCCGCAGATTCACGAAGGCCCGCGCATCATCGACAGCGGTGTGCTGAAAGCCGGCTCGTACACGACCGGCAACCTCGAAATGGCCGTGGTCTGGGGACCGTTCACGTTTCAATCGGAAGCGTTCCTGTCGAACGTCAACATGCTGGTGGGCGACGCGCAGCAGGTGCGCGGCGGCTACGCTCACGTGAGCTATTTCCTCACGGGCGAGAATCGCATCTTCGAGAAGTTCGGCCAACATGGAGCTCAGTTCGGACGCAACGCGCCGTTCACGAACGTGTTCGCCACACCGGGCGGTTGCGGTCTCGGCGCGTGGGAGGCCAAGGCGCGCTGGTCCAACTTGAACCTCAACGGCGTCAATCGCGGCGAGTACAACGACGTGACCGTCGGCTGTAATTGGTATTGGTCGGATCGCGTGCGAGTCATGTTGGATTTGATCCATCCGGTGACGAGTGGCCAGACGACTTTTGGCAGTACCAATTCCGACCTGCTGGCCACGCGGTTCGATTTCAATTGGTAGTGGTGACGGACGAGTGTCTTTCTGATCGACTCGCTTCCGCGCCGCGCAACACGAGGCATCTCTCGAACGACGGAGTCCACCGTGCGACCTCATCAAACCCACCTCCCGACAATACTGATGCTCATGCTGTCGCTGGCACTCGCATCCCACCCGGCTCGGGCGGAAGACGGCTGTTGCGCCCACTGCGGCTGCCGCAACGCACCCATACAGAAGACCTGCCGGCTGGTCTGCGAACAGAAAAAAGTCACCGTCACTTGCTGGGGCTGCAAGGAGGAAGACTTCTGTGTTCCCGGTCCGAGTCGTCCCGGCTGCAAGCACGTCGAAACGGTCTGTGACGAGTCTGCGGACCCCAAGTCGCCTTGTTCGCAACCGAAGAAGTTCATCTGGACGGAATGGGCTCCCTGCGGCTGTCCCAAGGTCTACACCAAACAAAAGCTTATGAAGAAAACGGTGACGAAGACCGTTCCGAGCTACAAGTGGGTCGTCGAAACGCTGTGCGAACACTGCCAGGCCGGTTGCGTTCCCGTAAGCGTTCCCATCGGAACTCACATCCCTCCCGCCCCCGCGCTGGAATCTGATGTGAAACGTCTGTCCGCCGTGGCGTCCCCGCCTCAACCCGGCTTAGAGCCGGTTCGGTAGCCCGAATGAATCAGGCGAGCGGCAGGAAATCGCTTATCCGCATTCCAAAAATTAGCCGCGCGGCGCTAGCCCCGGTTCA
>JAYTGQ010000950.1:0-21174 GCA_043733345.1 Schlesneria sp. | reverse complement strand
TGTCGGGAGGGCGAGGCTCCTGCCGAGCCGCGAGAAACAAGCGACTTTCCTCACGCACATGGCTCGGCGGGAGCCTCGCCCTCCCTTTTTCAACAGGCAGTTAAGCAACATCGCCGCTGTTTGAGTTTTGAATCAGCGTGGATGAGCGAAGATCAGTGTTCCCTTTCTTCGATTTTCTTCCTCACTTTTCTTCGGCGATCAGGTTCGGTCTTGTTGATCGTAATGAAGTCGCGAGGAAGCCACTGTGCTTGAACTTTCTTCGCTTCGAGGAGCCGTGTTCGTGAATCGTCCCTCTGGCAGTCTGTGTTCGGTTCGCGGCGTCCTCTTCGACATGGATGGCGTGATCTACGTCGGCGACACGCCGCTGCCGGGTGTGCAGGACGCGCTCGACTATCTGGCTGAGACCGGTCGGTCGTTTCTGTTCGTCACCAACAACGCCAGCAAGACTCCCGAACAGTTCGTAGAGAAGCTGGCCAAGATGCACATCCGCGTGCGGCCAGAGCAGGTTCTCGGAAGTGCGGAAGCCACCGCGTGTTGGCTTGCGGAGCAAGTGAAGCATCACGGTTGGCCGTGCGGGCCGGCCATCGTGATGGGGCAAGCGGGTCTGACGATGGCTCTCACCAACGCAGGCTTCTCATTGACGACGAACCCGGACGAAGCGGTTTACGCCGTCGCCGGGATCAACTTTGAACTGACTTACGAGAGCCTCGCCAATGTCGCGCTGGCCATTCGTCGCGGAGCACGCTTCATCGGCACGAACGCCGACGTGACTTACCCGAGCGAGCGCGGGCCGCTCCCCGGCGCGGGCAGCATCCTCGCGCTGCTGGCCACCGCCACCGGTCAGCAACCGCTCGTCATCGGCAAGCCGAACGCGGGGATGTACGAGCAGGCAATGGCCCGCCTCGGTCTCACTCCCGCCGAAACCCTGATGGTTGGTGACCGCTACGACACCGACATCTCGGGCGCGATCCCGCTCGGCCTGCAAACGGCCGGCATCCTGACCGGCATCACCACGCGCGCCGAGTTCGAGCAAGCCGCCGCGCCACCGCAACTCATCGTCGATGACCTACCCAGCTTGATCGAATCCTTCCGTCGCGCGGATGGCCACGCCGCCTGACACGACGACGGTACGTGTGAGCTTGCTTCAAGCCGAGGGCCGCAGGCCCAAGAAATGATGAGTTCGCGCTAAATCAGGTTGTAATGCTCGTCTTTTGATCCACGTTCGTACTCAGGTTTCTTGTGCTGCGCGCCTCGCTTGAAGCAAGCGAGGTGCGCAGCGATTTAAAACGTCTCACTCATGGCCGTGTAAGGTATAATCGCTCGTTTTGTGATCCGATTCCAGTATCTCAACGATACGTTTACCTAATAGCTCACCGACGCCGAGGTCCAGGACTCCTCCCGCCATCTCGGCAATGGATTCGCGCCGCTCATAAGCGTGTAACTCAACGATGTAACGCCCCGCGCGGTCAGGAAAATCAACATGGCCTTCAAAAGTCATCACGTTGTTCTTCACATCCGTGATCTGCTTGTCCAACAAGAAATGACGCGGATCTATTCCGTTGACTGTCTCAGGACGAACCAACACTCCGATATTCACGACCATCCGGTCGCCGTCGGCCACGTTGTCAATCCGCCACACCGGCAAATTTAAAACCCGACCTTGACGCCACTTCACGTCACCGCCACTCGAACGCACCGGTGAAAAACCGGGTGGGGGAGATGAGGTTTGCATTTGTACGTCCAGTGATTCAAGCTTTCCGACTAGTACTTTACAGATACCAGTAACGTAGTGCCGGGTCGTGGACGGCGAAATCTTCGCTTCGACGACACGTCCATCAAACGACTCAATGTGCCATTCCTCCGCAGTGTAAATTGGACTCGCTTTTGCTTTTGTAATCATTACCTCGCGTTGCGAAGGCATGTTGGGCTGGTTCCAGCAGCCAACAATGGAAAACACGGCGCAAACGAAGGGAATGGCACCCCACTTTAATCCGCCCATAACTCAATGCCTCTTTATTCCATATCGCCACCAGATCGAGAACCAACAGCGGTCCACGTTGACTCAGACACCGAATCGGCTGTGAATCGGACACTTCCGTCTGCGAACAGGATGTTCACACCTCCGCGATGCAAGCTACTGGGAGGAACGGCCTCATAGTTGGGACCCAGCAAGAAAACAGTCACTGCTGGCCCGTTGTGACAGCCTACGGAATTCGGGCCGAGGATATGGTTGTATCCCCAGCCGGTGGTTAATCCTTCATAACTCGCGATACTCGGCAGCGGCGACACTCGTGATGATCGACAGAGTTTTCTAAACTCGTCTAATTCGTCTCGACCGCTGCGCACGACGGGCGTATACCATAACGCTCGCCTCGGTTCGACATCAAACTCCTCCCGTAATGATCGATAGGGACGAATCAGATTGTCGGCCGCGCAGGCCGTATTCGACAGGCCATCAACAATATCGGCAGATCGTGTCCATCTTACCTTCGGCCCCCGTTCGAGTAGCATGCCATTCGCGCCATAACGTTGATATCCCGTCCCTTCATTGAGCAGATAACTTATGTGCCCTTTGGAAGCAAACGCGAGCGGGTCCGAGGGGCACACGAACAATGAAACATTTAGTGTGACTGGTGTACTGCCGGCTTGAATGGATTCAAACAGCGGGGAGTTATCGATCTGAGGTAGTATCCCCACAAATGTTTGCCAGCCGATAGGAAGGCATCCGTGACTCGATTCATAGTTCTGAAACGCAACACCGATCTGTCGCAGACTGTTCGCACACGCCATGCACCGCACACGCTCGCGACAGTACTGCACCGCTGGCAGGGTCAACGCACAAAGCAGTGCGATGATCCCGAGCGACACCAAGACCTCAATCATCGAAATGCCGCGGGGCCAATTTCCCGACACCGGCACATTTGTCGTCCGCCGGTTGCGGATTGGGAACATTGCGAGCATAGATATACTCCCTGGTACAACAAAACAGCGCACGAGAACCGAATCACTTCCGAAATATGTCACGTAGCGTTAACAGCTCTGATGAAGCCTACGCACGCCAACCCCCTCGCGGCATCAACGGGAACCAAGGGCAGCCCTGCGAACGTGACACAAAATGATCTGTATAGCCGCTATTTCACAACTGACAGATCTGATGCGCCGAAGCGGTCGCCGACAAAAATACCAAACCTCTAATTCTACTGTCCGACCCGGAAAACGAATCTTAAGGGCCATTTCAGGCATGCTTTGTGTCTAACGCAAATGGAGTTTGTCCGAGTGGGTTCCCTGAATGAATCCGCCCGCACTTTTGAAGAACCACCTTTGTTCACAGAACAATTGAGCTGGCGGGTCATCGCGACAAACGATTTACATCCAAGTCATTCGACCTCGCATTTTGAGCAGAGTGAATGATCCAAAATGAGTTACGATGACGCCGATCCTATTGGTTTCGACCGGACAGTAGAACGAAAAAGATAGCGTTGTGTCACGTTTACAGGGCAGGAAACCGAAGGTTACCGCATCTAATTTGAAGCACACTCCAACTGCAATGGCAGTCGGTGCAGGCAAGCGATCTGCCCTTGGTCAGCGAAAGGTCACAATGGCCTACAGACGGGCTGAAACTCAAACGCAGGGGCACCAGACGGAATCCCAATTCCGGTTGGCCAGAGACGCCATGTCCAGAAATGACAGACTAGCGGTCCGCGAATCCTCGCATGCGCCTCTACTCTCAATTTCAGCCACTGCCTGAGCGCCCCCCCCGAACACGTGCTTCGATGAGAGTGCCGTTAGAGCGAGACAGGAGAGAGGCTCAACTCCGTACTCCACCACGTCACGCCACTAGGGAGTGTATTCCATGTAGGGGCCGTAGTACGGAGTCGCGCCGGGAAGTCGAGTGGTATAACTAACGCGATAGAGCGTTCCGCGCTGAACCGTGACTGGAGCGGACTCATACGTCGAGTACAACGGATTGCCCCACGAATCACGTGTTGTGCTTACCAGAGTCATTGGGATGGTTGGAAATGCGAGCCACTCTTCTCGCCACGTCGTATACGTGTAAACCATGCCACCCATTGTCACCCTTGTGACTACAGGCACCATGACCCGGACCTCATTGTTTGCCTCGACGGTCGATGCATCACCAATCGCATACCACTTAAGCGTGATTGATGCAGTCGTGGGCGGAGGACTTGGAGATGGCGGGACTTGAGCTGCAGCGTCATGCACCGCAGTAAATGCCATTCCCGCGCAAACGATAAGCTGCAATAACGACTTTAGACGGGAGACGGGAGACGGGAGACGGGAGACGGGAGACGGGCATGTTGATCTTTCTATTAACAATGAAGGGTTACACACATCACCATATATCTTGTGCAGTAGCATATCATCCGCGACCCACCTGTCAAGTAGCCAGAGTCGCAGGGTGGCCTAGCTTGCTTCACGCTAGGTGCGAAGCATAAGAAACCTCAGTGCGAACGTCGATCAAAATGCGAACGTCACAATCTCATTCAGCGTGAACAAAAAAAGTTGGGCCTGCGGCAAGGTGGCTGGGGTCGGGCGTCTTCGACCGCCATCGGTGCGAATCCTTGGGACGGACGAAGCCAATTGTCGAATCAGGTGAATGAGACGGAGGTCGCCACACTGCGGCAACAACTCGTGTGAGAATGATAGCCAGCGCGGAGACCACGCAACTCACAACTGTCGTGCGATGCGGAAAACAGCCTCGCGGCTGAAGGCCAACGCGCGGGTTGGTCCGGCCTGATGCCGAATCGCAACGGGGTTCGTTCGGTTTGTGACTGCCCAAGTGAGCCTAGCAGCCTGTTGAAAAAGGGAATAGAAGCCTGAAGCGCGAGCGAAGGATTTCTGAGCCTAATTCGTCCGCATTTGCGACATCCTTCGCTTGCGCTTCAGGCTTCTATTCCCTTTTCAACATTGTTAGCCAGACTTCGAGGGGCCGTCCCGCTCGTCAGCCCAGCCGGTGTTTACCGCTTGGCTTTCTGATCGCGCTGTCCCCCCGTATCCTGACGCCCCGCGTTTTCTCCTTCCTCGATTTCAAGGCCCATCCCATGTCGCTCGATCTGTCCCGGCGAGGCCTCTTCGCCGCCTCTGCCGCTTCGCTCGCCGTTGCTTTGCCCGCAGTTCAAGCTTCTGGCGCAGAGCCTGAGTCGGTCAAGAGTTCTCCGTTTCGGTACTGCCTCAACACGAGCACGATTCGCGAGTGCCAGTATCAAGGGAAGAAGGTCGATGCCGTTTCCGAGATCGAGATCGCGGCGAAGGCCGGTTACACCGGGATCGAACCGTGGATCGGATCGCTCGACAACTATGTCAAAGGGGGCGGCGTGCTGTCGGACCTGCGAAAGCGAATCGCCGACGCAGGACTCACCGTCGAGAGCGCGATCGGCTTCGCAGCCTTCCTGCACGAAGACGAAGTCAAACGGAAAGAGGGTTTGGAAGTGGCCAAGCGGTGCATGGGGATGGTCCGCGAGATCGGCGGCGAACGGTTGGCCGCCCCTCCCGTCGGCGTCACCGATAAGACGGGTCTCGATCTGCTCCAACTGAGCGAACGCTATCGCGCGCTGTGCGAGGTCGGTCAGCAAGAGGGTGTCTATCCGCAACTCGAACTGTGGGGCTTTTCAAAAACGCTGGCCCGACTCGGCGAAGCAGCCTTCGTTGGGATCGAAGCGGCTCATCCGAGAGCCTGCTTCCTGCTCGATGTTTATCACATCTATAAAGGTGGCTCGGACTTTGAAGGCTTGAATATGTTTGCTGGTCGGCGCATGTTCAACTTCCATGTGAATGACTACCCCGCCGATCCCCCGCGCGCCACGATCAACGATGCCGCGCGCGTCTACTGCGGCGATGGTGTCGCTCCGCTCACCAGCATCTTCCGCACTCTGCGCGACAACGGCTATCGCGGCGTTCTGTCGCTGGAGTTGTTCAACCCCAACTACTGGAAACAGGACGGACTCGAAGTCGCCCAGACCGGCCTCGAAAAAACCAAAGCCGCCGTGGCGAAAGCCCTCGCGTAACAGCCTGTTGAATAACCCTGTAGGACGGGCACTCTGGCACGTCATTTATACCGCTCGCGGGTGAGGATGGCACATTTCACACTAACCCGAAGCGTAAGCGAGGACGTGCTTTGCATCCTCGCTCACGCTTCGGGTTAGTGTCAGCTTCTCCCACGAGCGGTATCGCTTGAAAACCGACGGGCAAGAGTGCCCGTCCTACCTTTTCAACAGACTGGTAACGCAACGCTTGACTGCTTGATTTGTCATTGGGGACGAGGCGAGCGATCACCGCAACGCGCGTTCGGTGGCCACGGAAAGAATGAGCTGGTTCGCATTTGATAGGCGGCATATTCGGGACGACGACGGGTGATGGTTTTCTCCAACAGTGTCACTCCGGAAACCTTCAGCAACAGGAACGAAATCAGTAGCGGGCTGAAGATCGTCCATCCGGCACCGCCCGCAGCGGCGATCAAATACAGCCCCCACCAGACGCAAAAGTCGCCGAAGTAATTCGGGTGCCGAGTCAGTCGCCAGAGGCCGCGATCCATGACTCGGCCCGCGTTTTGGGGAGCGGCTTGAAAACGAGCCATTTGAAAATCTCCGACCGCTTCAAAGAACAGACCGATGCTCCAAAAGCTTGCGCCAGCGAGATCGAGCCAGCCGAGTGGCTTCGATGCCGCGGCGACCATCGCGGCTTGAATTGGCATCGACACGATCCACAGGATGAGTCCCTGCAACAGGAAAACTGTCAGCAGACTGATCCACCAGAAACGCGGCCCGTGATATTCGCGCATCGCTCGATACCGTCGGTCTTCGTCGTGTCCCCAATTTCGCCACAGCAGGTACAGCGACAGCCGCAAGCCCCAGATCGTCGTCAGTGTGGCAAGCAGCCACGATCGCTCGACCGCTTGCGCTGCGGGAGTCCCTGCCAGCGTGATCCACGTCACGACGATGAACCCGGTTCCCCAAAAAGGATCGACGATGCTGGCGTCACGGCGCGCGAGGCTCACCAGCCACAAGCACGTCATCACAGCGATCATGACCAGCACTGAGTTCAGCAACATCGCAGTCAGTGGCGTCATGGTTTACTCCCGTTCGGCTGCAACAGCGAATGCGACACGAACCACTCACTGCCGTTCGCGTAACCGAATAACTCGGACACGGCCAGAAAGAACAAACGCCAGCGGTGAAACCAGCGGCGAGCCTCATCACGTCCGTAAGTCGCGGCGAGAATCGGCAGCACCTCGCGGCGATGAGCGTCCAAGTTCGCGAGCCACGCTTCGGACGTGCGTTGATAGTGCGTGCCGTCCCAACGCCATTGCTCGACGACCGTCATGTGCCGGTCGAACTGCCGCAGCAGGTTCTCGCTCGGCATCAATCCGCCGGTGAAAAAATAGCGGCCCATCCAGTTGGCATCGCCGTCGGTTTCAAACGGATACACGAGCCGCTGATGGCAGAAATGATGCACGAATAGCCTGCCGTCGGGTCGCAGCCAAGACGCGATTCGTTCCAACAGCAATTCATAGTTCCGCATGTGCTCGAACATTTCCACCGAGACGACGCGGTCGAAGCGGTTCGACTCAGTCACGAACTGGTTCATGTCGGCGGTGATGACGTGCAAGTTCGTGAGTCCACGTGAGGCCGCTTCCGATTCGATGAATCGTCGTTGTGGAGCCGAATTCGAGACGGCCGTGATGCGACTGCTTCGATACTGCTCGGCCATCCACAACGACAGCGAACCCCAGCCGCAACCGAGTTCCAAAATCTGTTGGCCATCTGCCAGCTCGGCTCGCTGACACGTGATTTTGAGTGCCGTCGCTTCGGCCTCAACCAACGACGTGTCTGCGGTCGGCCAGAAGCATGAGCTGTATTTGCGGTGTGGGCCGAGTACGGCAGTAAAGAACTCCGGCGGCAATTCGTAATGCTGTTCGTTGGCTTTCTCTGGAACGGGTGCGATTGGCCCCGCGCGCATCGACTCGACGAACGCTTGGAATTCCCGTGAATCGGCGCTGTTACTGCCGCGATCAGATTCACGCAGGCGCTGCTCGCACAGCCGCCGAATCGCCGCGCGGGTAATCACATCCGGGATCAAGCCTCGTTCTACGGCTTCAATTCCTAGAGACATCAGGCTCATGCTGACCTCCCTGCCGCGGCGCGCGAACCGATCGCAATCGGGTCACGTTGGCAGAGTGGTTTATCGAATTGAATTTGCACGACGCCGGTGAACCGTTCGTCGAATGCCGCCTCGCAGTAGCTCAGGTAGTAATTCCACATGCGAATGAATCGGTCGGGGAAGCCCAGCCCCCGAACATCATCCAGTCGCTCATGGAATCGTTGCCGCCATTCGCGCAGAGTCTGAGCGTAGTGCGTGCCGAAGTCCTCGGCGTGAACGAACCGCAAGTCGGTCACGCGAGCGGTCGATTCCATCATCGCGGTCATCGACGGCAGGCAACCACCGGGAAAGACGTATCTCTGGATGAAGTCCACCGATTTCAAATACTTGGCATAGCGACGATCCGGCATCACGATCCCTTGCAGCACGAACGTCCCCTCGGGCTTAAGCAACTCGCTGCATTTGCGGAAGTAAGTGTCGTAGTACTGATGCCCGACCGCTTCGATCATCTCGACGGAGACCAGTTTGTCGAACTGGCCTGTCAGGTCGCGATAGTCCTGCAACAGCAACGTCACGCGATCCGTTAGTCCCGCCTCGTCGATTCGTTGGCGAGCGACATCGAACTGTTTCTGCGAGATCGTGGTCGTCGTAACGCGGCAGCCGAACTGCTTGGCCGCGTGAATTGCCAACCCACCCCAGCCGGTGCCGATCTCCAGCAGATGATCATTCGCACGCAGATCGAGCTTGCGGCAGATGCGATCCATCTTCTCCAGCGAAGCCTCGCGCAGCGTGCTGGTGGGCGATAAAAAGATGCCACTCGAATACGCCAGCGTGTCATCGAGTATCAACCGAAAGAACTCGTTGCCGAGATCATAATGAGCGTGAATGTTTCGACGGCTTCCCGATTTACTGTTCGCATGCCAGCGGTGATACAGGCGATTGACCCATTTGCCGATTCGCGATAGACCGCGATCGAGCTGATCCGTGGCCTCGATATTTCGCACAAAAATCCGCAGGAATGCCGTCAGGTCGTCGCAGTCCCAATCGCCGCGCAGATACGACTCGGCCACCGACAAGCTTCCACCAAGAACTGCATGCCGGAAGAAGGCCGGGTTGTGGACTTGCAACGCCGCTTGCAAGTCGCCGCCGCGACCCAGCGTCGTTGAGCCAGTCGGATCGGCCAATTGAATGGTCCCGCCGTTCAAATCTTGCAGCTTCTGCAACACCAGTCGTCGGGCGCACCGACTCACAAACCCCATGCGGTTCGGGGCAGCTACGGAGTCGTCATCGTTGGACGGCGAGTTCGTGGGAGGATTCGATAATTGAGGCGCGCACGTTGTACTCATAATGTCGTTTGTTTCGAGGATGAAAGTTGTGTCTTAGTAGCTTATGAAAATAAAATCCTGACGCGCGAGCGAATGATTGCTGAATGTTAAAAACAAAAGCCTGACGCGCGAGCGAATGATTGCTGAATGTTAAAAACAAAAGCCTGGCGCGCGAGCGAAGGATTGTTGAACCTATACTTCACGCGGCCCAAAGTGAGACATTTGCCGCTGCGGCACACTAACCCGAAGTGTAAACGAGAAGATGTGTGGCGATCCTCGCTTACGCTTCGGGTTAGTGTCAGAATCGGCCGCGAGCGGTATAAATCGTCCGCATTTTCGACATTCTTCATTTTCGACATTCTTCGCTTGCGCGTCAGGCTTCTATTCCTTTTTCAACAGGCCGCTAGACGCCGTCGCCACCGGAACGGCATGTCGTGGATGGGGCACATACGGGACTCGCTTCAGCCACAGCCGCAGCGCTTGCCAGTAGATGCCCAGAAAAATCTGCATCGTCATTAAGGGATATCGCAGCAACGCGCGAGCAAGCTGCCAGCGCGTGATCGGTCGTCGTTGTAGTGACAGCGTCGCGTCGAATCGTTTGATGTCGTTTGAGTAGTTCTCGATGGTCACTGCCAGCCGTTCGCACGGCTCGGTGACTCGCCAGCGATACGTCATGTCCATCGGCATGAATGGCGAAACGTGAAACTCTTTTGGGTTCTCGAACCGCGCTGCCGATTGGGATTCCGTCCCGGTCTGCTCATCGTGCAAATCGGTTGGAGCAGCGTCTGAGCCTGCGAAGCTCAGCACATAGCAGTGCTTCTCATTCCACGGCGTGTTGCTGACTTCCGCGACGACGGTTTCAACCCGCTCGCCAGCCGCGTCGAAACAGTAATAAAAACTGACCGGATTCATGCCGAAGCCGAAGTAGCGGAAATTGGTCAGCAACCCGACCGGTCCAGATGGACGATGCCCGGTTTGCTGCTCAACCAAATCGCGAACGCAGTCGTCCAGCGGGCGAGCAGGGTCTCCCAAATAGTCGGCGCGTCGGAATCGCGCCAGTGCTGGCCAGCGAGTTGACCATACTCCCCGTCGCCCAAATATCGAGTCCAGTTCCGCCAAGTCCACGAAGACGAGAAACAACCGATATCGAAACGAATGCTCAATCGGATCGAGCCGTCGATGCTGTACAACACCTTCGTAAAGACAGCTTCTCATGTTCGAGGCTCCTTCGGCATGAGAGCCTCACAAACACGCAAGGCACTGACGACGCCATCTTCATGGAAGCCGTTGCCCCAATACGCGCCGCAGAAGGAAGTCCGGTTGGCGTTGATCAATTCGTGATGCCGTGCCTGCGCGGCAGCACGCTGGACAGTGAAGATCGGATGGTGATATTCAAATCGCCGCAGCACCTTAGCCGGGTCAATCCGTTCGTCGTTATTCAGCGTCGCGTTGCTGAGTGTCACGTTGAAGACGTGCTTTGATTGCAGATGCTGCAACAGGTTCATCTGATAAGTCACCGTGGCGGTCTGGCTGGCAGGATTCGATGACTGACCCGCGAGATGATAATTCCAGCTTGCCCAAGCTCGCCGCCGCTTCGGCAGGACCGTTTGATCGGTGTGCAGTACGGCGAGGTTGCGTCCGTAAGGAAATTCGGACAACACGTTGCGCTCGGTCGAGGTCGAATCCGCCAACATCCGCAAGGCTTGGTCGCTGTGACAGGCAAAGACAACGTGATCGAAGGCTTCGGGCGCGTGATTTCGCGGGACGACGAGCACGTCGTCTGCCGAGCGGCGAATTGACTCAATCGCCGTACTGAGTCGAATGCGATCTCGAAACCGCTCCGCCATCTTCGCGACGTAATTCCGAGAACCCCCTTCAATGACTCGCCACGTCGGCCGAGTGCGAACGCTCAATAAGCCATGATTGCGGTAGAACTCGACGATGAACCGGATCGGAAAGGTTTCGAACATCCCGACCGGGCACGACCAGATCGCGGCTCCCATCGGCAGCAGATAATGCTCAGCAAACTCACGCGAGTAGCGCTGCCGTGCGAGGAACTCGCCAACCGTTGTTTCATCGGTCGTCGGGCCGCTCTGCACCAACTCGGGAGCGTCGCGATTGAATCGCAGAATGTCGGTCAACATTCGATAGAAGCTTGGCCGCAGTAAATTCCGTCGTTGGGCAAACAGTCCGTTCACCGACGAGCCGTTGTACTCCAAGTTCGCCGCATCGCACCGCACACTGAAACCCATTGATGTCGCCTGCGATCGGACGCCGAGTTCGTTCAACAGTTCAATGAAATTGGGATACGTCCAGTCGTTGAATACGATGAACCCGGTGTCGATCACCTGCCGCTCTCCGTCCAAATCGACCTCAACGGTATTCGTGTGCCCGCCCAGATAATCGTTGGCCTCAAACAGCGTGATGTCATGGGAGAGACTGAGTCGATACGCCGCCGTCAGCCCGGAAATTCCGGCTCCGATGATCGCGATCTTCATGATGGCGTCATCCTTTACTGTTGCGTGGCAGACCAACGAAAGGTCGTCAGCCCGTTCAGGTCGCGGACAAAAACTTCCTCGCCGCAAATGGCCAAATGTGCCCACGTTGGCGAATCGCTGATGTGACGCTGACTACGCAACTCGAACTTCATCGGATTGGCGTAAATCAGGAATAAATCTCCCCGTTCATCGAGGGCCAGAATCTTTTTGTCTTGTGCGACGAGGCTCCAGTACTTGCCGAACGGCGTGGTCACCCAGCGTTCCTTGCCCGTCGCGAGGTCGATGCACGCAAAACGTTGGTTCTTCAAATGCGTGTAGAGGTGCCCGTCGATGACGACCGGTGTGGACATGTAACCTTGCGTTTTGTTCTGCCAGCGTTCGGTCACCAGCATCTTCGCGCTGGGAGTGGCCTCATCGCCGCTTTTGGTGAGATCGTACAACCAGGATTTGCCTCCATAGGTACTCGTGAAGATCGAGTCTCCGAACACCACCGGCGTGAGGATATTCATGCCGCGAAAGGCTTCGATCTTCTGCGACCAGAGTTCGCTGCCAGTGGCTTCGTCAACGCCCGCAAGTTTTTCGCGGGTCTGCACCAAGAACTGCGGCTGTCCCGCGATCGTCGCTTTCATGGGCGATGAGAACGCGCTGCCGTTCATGCCACCGCCATCTTGCAGCGACCGCCAGACTGTCTCACCGTTTCGCTTGTTGAGCTTCACGAACGAGGCTCCAGCCTGAACGTAAACATGCTCGCCATCGACCAGCGGTGACGACACGCAACCAAACGTCGGCAACGGTGACTTGAACCGCTCGACGAAATCGACTCGCCAGCGTTCCTGGCCGTTCGCGGCATCGAGACAGACCAGCACATCGCGCATTCCCGCGACGAACAGCGATTCGCCGTCGTAGGCTGGAGTCGCTCGAATCCACTCGCCGTTCTCCCAAGCGAAGAATGGAACCGATGTCGCACCCGGCCACTCGGCGGACCACAAGACATGGCCGTCAGCTCGCGACAATGCCTGCACGACCTCGGTCTGCTTGCCGCGAGTCTCGGTCACGAAGACGCGATCCTCGCCGACGATCGGCCCGGAATAGCTCGGCCCTAATTCGACTCGCCATTTTCGAGTGAGCGTCGCCTCATCGACCTGATCCGGCCACGCGGGCGTCACAGCCGCTTGCCCATCGCGTGACGGTCCGCGCCACTGCGGCCAAGTCGCGGTGGGATCGGCGGCAAACAATGTCGTAGCCGCATTCGCCACAACATGGGCCACACACGAGAAAACCCAAGTTCTGACGAACGTGGCTACCGTGAGTCTGAATCGAGCAAATGTCATCGGTTCCTCAAGCATTCTTTCGTGGTTTGCGAGTCTTCTTGGGAGCAATCTCCGTTTGCCGACTCAAGGTTTTGGCGAACTCTTCGAGGTGCCGCATCGTGTCGCAAAAGGCGGAGTAGCGGAGTCGTGTTCGAATCTCGGTCGTCAACGCCCGCCCGCCAACCACGATAGCGGTGTTGGTCTGGGACGCGGCCTCGGACAAGCGATTGAAACCGGCGATGAAGGCCGACTCGTCCGGGATGTACGAAACGCTGAGCCACAACATTCGTGGTTCAATCTGCCGGATGGCATTCGCCATCGAATCAAATGGAATCGACGAACCGAGCAGCCGGGCATCCCAGCCAACTGCGCGCAGCACGATTTCGGACATCGTTACCGGCAGCCAGTATTGATCCCCTTCAATGGTCGCCCCCAACGCGACGAGACTCGAGTTCGGCGGTGTCTGCTTCGACCGCAGCTCGTGCAAGATCCGCAACGCGATCTGGCATGAACACCGCTCTTCATAGATGTCGGCTTCGTGGCATTCCCACTTCTCACCGATGGTCCGAAACGCCACGGCGATGACTTCGTCGAAAATTTGACTCACTGACTGACCGGCCAGAAACAAATCAAACACGATCGCGTGGCACGCTTGTTCGTTGTTGGCGAGCAGTCCCTCGGCCAAGCGTTCGGCGCAATTTTCAATCCTTCGCGCCTTGCGATTGTCGGTGGCTGGCATCGCCAGGAGTCGCGGTTCGACGACTGCA
Source organism: Schlesneria sp. (assembly GCA_043733345.1). Lineage (GTDB taxonomy): Bacteria > Planctomycetota > Planctomycetia > Planctomycetales > Planctomycetaceae > Schlesneria. The sequence continues at coordinate 7,156 of JAYTGQ010000950.1, read as the reverse complement.
TGATTCTGTTCGCGCACGAATCGCAAAGCTTCTTGAACGGGAATCCGCCGATGCCCGCCCGCCGTCTTCACCGTCGTCAACAATCCCTGATCGCACCAACGCTTCAGCGATGATTCGCTGACCCCAATCGCTGCGGCCACTTGTTTGGGTGAAAGAAGCTGATCCATGAAAGCCAATCGAGGTGTGAGTCACCGAAGCAGGACATCTCTAAATGTCGTATGGGCACTCTTGCCCGTCCGTTTTTGCAGTTTCGCAGAACGACGACACGAGCTCCCAGCCTACGGCCGCATTTACCTCGGCGCGGTGAACGCTGATTTCCTTCGGGGCTACGATCCCCAGCCGCACTTGGTTCCCACGGACTTCGAGCACTTTGACTCGAATGTTGTCTGCGATCACGATTTCTTGGTCGGTCTTCCGAGTGAGCACGAGCATCTCGCTTCCTCCTTGAAAACAGGTTGATGCGGCCAGTTGACCATCGCCTTGGAGACTGGCATTGGGCGAAAGCCGCACATCCACAAAACCCGCTCTCAATGCCTGAATGTTTTGGGCGTTTCCTCAACGCTGTTTGAGTATACCGCAAGCCTAGCTGTTATTCAACACGAAAACATTCAAATCGTCCACATTGCTGAAAACCAGGAAGACTCCGGTCGCCAGCCCGATCTAGAGAATTGTCTGATATATTTGGGTTATTTCAGCAATATCCTTTATTTTGTCGGTTGTCTCTGCTATTGTGAAACGGTCAAATCGTTCCAACAGTGCAGCAAAGAGAATCGCCACGCACGATCGAGATGACGACCTTAGCGCCGAGAAAATGACGATGCCAGCGGTCTTGGAACTCTTCGTGTCCGGCGTTGCGATCGCCGCCACAGTGATTTCTGCCATCAGCTCGGACTATCCAGAGGATCGAATTTGAAAAGTCCCTCAGTTCGACCAGCACGAATAAACAATTCAGTCCAACAACAACAGGAGATCTGGTCATGCACTCGACCAAAAACGATTTGCCAGAACTGAAACGCATTCCTTTAGTTGTGCTTCTCAATCAAGCGCTCGCTGAACTGATCGACTTGCAGCTTCAAGCGAAGCAGGCACATTGGAACGTGAAGGGACCGAACTTCATCGCTCTGCACGAGTTGTTCGACACGGTCGCCGTAGATGCAGCGAATTTCGCCGACAGTGTGGCCGAGCGAATCGCGGCTCTCGGCGGCCAGGCCGAGGGGACCATCACTGTGGTGGGATGTCGCACCTCACTGCCAGCCTACCCAGTGGAGGTCGTCTCCGGACGGGATCACGTCGATGCACTCTCGACCTCAATGGCGGTCGTTGGCAAAACAATCCGTGGCTCAATCGACCGAGCCGTCGAACTTGATGACGCCGACACCGCCGACCTGTTCACCGAGGTCTCTCGCGGACTGGATAAGAAACTGTGGTTCATTGAGTCGCACCTGCACGGGAATGCGTGAATGACCGAAGCGGAAATCAATGCCAGGAGAGATCCGTCATGGCAACAGTGACAACTTTGAAGAAGCAGCGTCAGAAGCCTACAAGCACGCCCCGGCTTCGATGGGGGCTTTGCTGTCAGTTCACGAACGAGCCAATTCAATTTCGAACGACAACTGCAACGTCATTGATGCGAATGCCGCTTGTGGAACGACTCCGTAAAGTTTCGGGACTCTGCTTGGCGAATGCAGAAACGTTGCTCGCGGCATTGCGATACTGTGACGAGCACGGCATCGGCTGCTTTCGGATTCCGAGTTCAATTCTGCCGATCAAAACGCATCCTGAAGTTGGCTATCGGATCGATGACTTGCCGGACGCGACGAGCATCATTGAGACGTTTCGGCGTTCCGGTGATTTCGCGGCCGAGCATGACATTCGCACTTCATTTCATCCGGATCAATTCGTCGTGCTGAATTCGCCGCGAGAGGATGTGGTCGAAAAATCTATTCAGGAATTGGAGTATCACGCGGAGGTGGCTGAATGGGTCGGCGCGGATGTCATCAATATCCACGGCGGTGGAGCCTACGGCAACAAAGGGTCCGCACTGGCGGCGTTCGCTGGCAATGTGAATCGGCTTTCAGAGGGTGTTCGATCGCGGCTGACGATTGAGAACGACGACAAGACATTCACTCCATCTGACCTTTTGTCTTTGTCTCGTCTTACTGATTTGCCGCTCGTTTACGACATCCATCATCACCGCTGCTTGCCCGACGAACTGAGCATTGAAGAGGCCACTGCAGCGGCCATCGAGACCTGGAACCGCGAGCCGCTGTTTCACATTTCGAGTCCGTTGGCTGGCTGGGCCGGGCCGAAGCCCGCGCGGCATCACGACGAGATCGACATCAATGATTTCCCCGCCTGCTGGGCCGGACTCGGCCTGACTGTTGAAGTGGAAGCGAAAAGCAAAGAAGTCGCCGTCAGAAAATTGCAGGTTCAGTACAGTCAGAAATTCGGCAACCAGTCACAGGGCAATCGTGCTTGACCGCAGAGATAAAGTAAGCAGTGAGAGAGGCTTCATCCATGTCTGCCATTTCGCGAGTTCTGGTCACCGGAGGCACCGGATACGTCGGCGGCCGGCTGATTCCTCTGCTTGAGCAGCGTGGTTTTCGCGTGCGTTGTTTGGCTCGGCGGCCGGAGTTCTTACAGCCGCGAGTTGGTCCGGTGACCGAAGTCTTCGCCGGAGATGTGTTGCAGCCAGAGACGTTGGTGACGGCGTTGCGCGACATCGAAACGGCCTTTTACCTCGTGCATTCGATGGGGACCGGCAAGGACTTCGAGGACGAGGATCGCATGGCTGCCCGCAACTTTGCCGAAGCCGCGAGACGAAGCGGTGTGCGGCGTATCGTCTATCTCGGCGGCTTGGGTGACGAGCAGCAGCAACTCTCAAAGCATCTGCGCAGCCGACAAGAGGTTGGTGCGATCCTGCGTGAGTCCGGCGCACAAGTCGTCGAGTTCCGCGCGTCAATCGTGATTGGCTCCGGCAGCTTGTCGTTTGAACTGATCCGAACGTTGGTGCAAAAACTTCCGGTGATGATTTGCCCGAAATGGGTGTCAACGCCCGCGCAGCCGATCGCGATTGAAGACCTGTTGAGCTACCTACTGGCCGCGATTGATTTGCCCGCAGGGACAAGCGACATCTTCGAGATCGGCGGTCCCGATCAAGTGTCTTACGGCGACATCATGCAAGAGTACGCGCGACAGCGCGGGCTGAAACGCTGGATGATTTCGGTGCCGTTTCTTTCGCCACGTCTGTCGAGCTTGTGGCTCGGACTGGTGACTCCCGTTTACGCTCGCATCGGCCGCAAGCTGGTCGATAGCCTGCGAAACCCGACCGTGGTCACGAACTCACACGCTCACGAAGTGTTCGCGATTCGCCCGCGCGGCGTCCGTGATGCCATCGCGCGAGCGCTCGTCAACGAAGACCACGAACTGACGGCCACACGCTGGTCCGATGCAATCAGTGCCTCAGGTCGCCCCCATCGCTGGGGTGGAATCCGATTCGGAACGCGACTGGTCGATTCGCGTGAAGTTGAAGTCAATGTTCCGGTCGAAGCCGCGTTCGCTCCAATTCAACGGATCGGCGGTCAAACCGGTTGGTACTACGGCAACTGGCTGTGGCGACTTCGAGGCTGGCTCGATTTGCTCGTCGGTGGAGTCGGCTTGCGACGCGGTCGGCGAGATGCGGTTGATCTGCGAGTCGGCGATCCCGTCGATTGCTGGCGAGTCGATTCGCTGGAACCGAGTCGCCGTTTGCGACTGTCCGCCGAGATGAAACTTCCCGGTCGAGCGTGGCTCGAATTTGAAGTCGAGCCGACGGACAACGGTTCGCGCATTCGACAAACGGCGGTGTTCGATCCGATTGGCCTGATTGGCTTAGGCTATTGGTACACGATCTACCCGCTACATGAGTTTGTATTCGGCGGCATGCTGAACGGCATCGCGAGTACCGCTCGTGGCTCAGTCGAAACAACAACGTGGCGACCGACCGTGCTTCGACAAGTGGCGGGGTTGGTTGGCTTCATGGCGGTCTGCTTCCTATCGGCTGGTTTGGGAGCGGCCTTCACCGCGACATCCGTCGGCGGCTGGTATCAAACGCTGGCGAAACCGAGTTGGAATCCACCCGACTGGCTCTTCGGCCCGGTTTGGACTGCCCTCTATTTTCTGATGGCCATCGCCGCGTGGCTCGTCTGGCGTGGCCACGGGTGGAGTGCCGCGAGGACAGCATTCAATTGGTTTGTCATTCAACTCGCGCTCAACGTGCTCTGGTCATTTCTTTTCTTCGGCCTGCAACGCCCGGGCCTCGCTTTCGTTGAGATCCTCGTACTCTGGCTCTCGATTGTCGCGACCTGTCTCGCGTTTCAAGCCAAGTCCCGTACTGCGGCGTTGTTGCTGGTTCCGTATCTGGCGTGGACATCGTTCGCCGTCATCTTGAACCTGACTCTCTGGAGGTTGAATATCTGATGAGTGCCAGCCTCGTTCCACAGCTCCGAATTCAAAATTGCAACGACGCGCCGATTCGAGTGGACGGCGAATTCGTGTTCACCCCGACGGACGCGTATTGTCTCGTCAGCACCTGCCCCGACTTCCGCATCCACGTCTACCAGATGTGCAAGATCAGGAAGCTAGAACACGTCGCCGGGGCGGAGATCCCGAAGAAGTATTTGCAGTCAACAGGCTCGATCCGATCCGAAGAGAGTGAACCACGAATCTTCCAGCGCTGACTTGGGACGCAACCGAAACCAAACGGCGTTGTTGCTCGTTGCCATGAACACGTCCTGTCTTTACTCCGAAGGAGTTGCGTCTCATCGCCCAGGGTTGCGAGTGGAGCGAGCTACCCTGGATCGGGGGCACAGAACTGACTTCTACCCCAACGCCGTTAAGGATTTCTGTAGCAGAATTCGTGAGAATTCTGACGATTCCCCAGGGTAGCCGCGAGGCGCGACAACCCTGGGCTGTGAGACGCAACTCCTTCGGAGTAAAGAACCGTGAATCGCCAAGGTACGAGCGCATCACTCCGTCCAAAATCTGCGCGCCCGGCGAAGAAACAAAACGTGAATAGCACGAATCATGAAGAGGCAAATTGAGGAGCCGAAGATGAAGTCGATTTTGGCAAGTTTGTTGGTGGTGCTGGCTTTGACAGGCAACGGCTTCGCGGCAGAGGCGACTCCCCAGCGAATGGAGTGGACGGTCGATGGCGTGAAGCGGGAGGCGGATGTGTTCGCGCCAAGCAAGCCGTCGAACGAGCCGCCGCCGCTGGTCTTTGGGTTTCATGGGCATGGCGGGAACATGCGCAATGCGGCACGCAGTTTTCGACTGCACGAGCTGTGGCCGGAAGCGGTTGTCGTCTACATGCAGGGGCTGAACACACCGGGACGGCTGACCGATCCCGAGGGGAAGAAGCCCGGTTGGCAAGCGGTCGTAGGAGATCAGTCCGATCGCGACCTGAAGTTCTTCGACACGGTACTCACTTCGATGAAGGAGCAGCACAAGATCGACGAGCGTCGCGTCTATTCAACGGGCCACTCGAATGGTGGTGGCTTCACGTATCTGTTGTGGGCGGCGCGGGGCGACATGTTCGCGGCGATGGCCCCTTCAGCCGCAGCGGCCGGTCGAGTCGGCAAGGATCTCAAGCCGAAGCCGGTGATGCACGTCGCGGGCGAGAACGATCAGCTCGTGAAGTATTCGTGGCAACAGCTTGCCATGGCGCATCTGCGCAAGCTCAACGACTGCGGCGAAGGCACACCGTGGGGAACGAACAAGAACTGCACGCTGTACTCGTCGAAGAGCGGCAATCCGGTCGTGACACTGATTCATCCGGGAACGCACAAGTACCCGGATGAAGCCCCCGCACTGATCGTCAAGTTCTTCCAAGAGCATCGTCGCCCGCTGCCCGATGCGAGCGAATGATGTCGTGCCGTACTCGTTTCGGCACAAGCTGAAGGCGGCTCTTGGGCGTCAGCCCTCTTCTGTCTTTCTGAGCGGGGTGGCGTCAGCCCCCTGGTTCTTTGAAAGCGAACTGACGCCCAAGAGCCAGGGGGCTGACGCCCAATGGCACTCTTTGGCATTCTGTGAGCGGCACGGCGCTAGCCGCCGGTTCTTTTCCAACTAAGAAACCGGCGGCAAGCGCCGTGCCGCGCAGGATATTTTCCCAAAGTGAGTGCCATTGGGCGTCAGCCCCCGGTTCTTCCTCAATACAGACCGCGCGAGGTATAGAACTCAGCCCGCCTTCATCATTTTGTGACCCATCATTCTGTCTTTCGTAAGGATTGGCTTTAGTGACTTCTCACTCTTCCAACGGTCGCTGGTCGGTGTTGCTCCCGGTGTTCGCGGCTCTCGTGTTGGCGGGCTTCTGGTTGGCGGGAGCGTCGCGCGATCAGGACGATCAAAAGCGGCTCGTGGTCTATTGCGCTCATGACTCGGTCTATGCCGATGCCATTTTGAAGGACTTCGAGCAACAGACCGGCATCCGCGTGGATGTCCGTTATGACACGGAGGCCACGAAGTCGCTGGGCCTCGTCAATCTGATCGTGGCCGAGCGACAGCGGCCTCGGTGCGATGTGTTCTGGAACAACGAACTGCTCGGCACGGTGGACCTGCAATCGCAGGGATTGCTGGAGCCGTACAAAGGGGCTGGCTGGGAACGGTTACCCGAAAAGTACCGCGACTCGGACGGACATTGGGTCGGCTTCGCCGCGCGGCTTCGCGTGCAGATCGTCAACACGCGCGAGTTGCCCGCCGATGACGAGGCGGTGCGAAACCTGTTCAAGTTCGAGCCAGCCAGTGCCGCCGTCGCGAAGCCGCTGTTTGGGACCACGCTCACGCATTACACGGTCCTCTGGCAGGAATGGGGGCCGGAGCGATTGAAGACGTGGCATCACGACCTTCGTCTGCGCGGCGTTCGTGAAGTCGATGGTAATGGCGCGGTGAAGGATCTCGTCGCGCAGGGTGTTTGTCGTGTGGGGCTGACCGATACGGATGACTTCTTCGTCGCGCTGGATGAGGGGAAACCGGTGGAGATGCTGCCGGTGCGGGTTGCTCCCTCCCCTCGGCGGGGAGGGCTGGGGAGGGGGGCCGCTTTCGCACCGCGTCGCACTTCACCAGCGTCCCCTTCACCACCACGCCCCTCCAAGAGTTTGGACGGACCACTCTCGGCGCGTTG
>JAYTGQ010000949.1:0-3217 GCA_043733345.1 Schlesneria sp. | reverse complement strand
TGTCATTCGCCGACTGAGCGGCAAGGCGCTAGCCGCCGGTTCTTTGCTTGGAAACACAACTCCATCACACCGGCGGCTAGCGCCTTGCCGCTCAAAGTGAGTGCCATGGGGCGACGCCACTCGGCTCACCAAAAACACTGTGCTACGACCAGACCCATTCGTCCTGCTACTTCTCCATCGCGACGAACCGTACGCAGACCGGCTTGCCAACTTCAATCTTCGTTCCGACCGCCGCCAACTGGCCGGTTGTTCTGTCGATGCGAAACGTAACAACATCGTTGGAATCCTGATTGGCCACCAACAAGAACTGCCCCGTCGGATCAATGTTGAAGTTGCGAGGTGTCTTGCCGCCCGTCGGGCAATGTCCAGCGGCGGTCAACTTTCCAGACGCTTCCTCGAACGAAAAAATCGCGATGCTGTCGTGCCCGCGATTCGAGACGTAAACAAACTTCCCCGAAGGATGCACGACCGTCTCGGCGGTCGAGTTCCCCTTCACCGGTTGAGGCAATGTCGAGAGCGTGTGGACTTCCGTCAAAGAGCCTTTGCCGCCGTCGTAACGGAACGCGGTGACGGCCGATGTCATCTCGTTGTTGACGAACGCGAACCGACCCGACGGATGAAAGGCAAAGTGACGCGGGCCGCTGCCGGGAGAAACGACTCCCGCCGGAGGATCGTTGGCCACCAGCGATCCTTTCGACGAATCGAACTTGTAGATCAGCACCTTGTCCAGACCCAAGTCAGCCGCGAACGCGAAATGGTTGGCGGCATCAAGGTTGATCGAATGCGCGTGCGGTTGCTCTTGTCGCGACTTGTCGATGCTCGATCCCGCATGCTGGATAAAGGCACTCGCCGCCGAAAGCTGGCCCAGCGCGTCAATCGGCAGTGACGCCACACTGCCTCCGCCATAGTTCGCCACCAGTACGTTCTTGCCCGCCGCATCGACCACGAGATGACATGGCCCGGCTCCCCCGGACGACTGTTGGTTGAGCAGCGTCAACTTGCCGGAAGCCGCATCAATCGAGAAGGCACTCACGCCACCCAGCGGCTTCCCCTGAAAGTCCGAGATTTCACTGACCGCATACAAAAACTGGCGACTCGGATGGATCGCGACGAACGACGGACTGTTGATCTCAGCCGACAACTGGGGCGGCGAGAGCTGCCCCGAGGCGAGGTCGAGCGTCGAGTGATAGATCCCTTTGCTCAGTGGGCCGGTGTACGTTCCGAGGTAAACTCGGAACGACTTCGGGGCGACCGGATCGGCTGCGCGACAGTCAGAGACAAGGACCATTCCAACAGCAACCAACGCCATCCAAACCACGACGCGAACACGCATGAGGCACCTGATTCACAAGGAGACGCAACAGAGAGATTTTCCACGCGGCCGAAGCGAACACCAACCCGAAGCGTAAGCGAGGAGGCAACTCACGTCCTCGTTTACGCTTCGGGTTGGTGTGCCGCCGCCACAAGTGGGCGAGACGATAGGCCGACGATTCGCACGCGCCAAGCAACCGGACGAGTTGGATCTGCGGCCCGCATTTCAATTGCCGCTGGGTTCCCACCAAGAATGCCATGAGCCGAACGCAAGCGTTCGGCTCATGGCATTCACTCCCGGATGATCGACGAAAAGTTACTGGCGTTTGAAACTGTAGTCCTCATTGGTTCGATCGAAATCGAAGGCGGTCAGGCTGGCGCGGAACTTCACGTCCGCATAGGTGTACTGTTCGATGAGGGTCGCGGTGTCAAGTTCTTCACCCACGGCTGTCACGGCATCTGTCGGCCACGCGAAGTTCTTGATGAACAGCGGCACGCTCCATTCTGTGTCGATCATGACGATCGACTTGCGGTACTCGGGAGAGGACTTGGCGTCGCGGAACTCGGTGACGAAGCAGAGGCAGTCACGACCACCGATCGACTGGTTGTCCGCTTGGTCGCACTTCACGATGGCGTTCTGTTCGAGGTCGCGTTGATGGCTGTTGAGGATCGTCTGCGCCAAGTTTGCCAACCCGATCTGAGTGATCGGATGGCGCGACTCCGCCCTCGCCAGCGAACTATCCGGCTCCATCGAGATTGGCGGGAGACGCGCTTTCCATCCGCCCGGATGAACCAGCAGTTTGCCGTCGTTGAGTCCCTCGCCGTAGATCACTTCGCGCCCGGTGTCGAAGTCCTGCCACTTCATGTAAACGCTGAACGGCTTGTGAGACAGTTTCATCAAGGTCGTCTGCTCTTCGAGCAACACGCCGTCCACAACTTCCAGCTTGCTGAACTGTGCCGTGTAGTCGGGAGTCGAGGCGAGGAACGTGACTCCCTTGGTGAGGAGTTCCATCTTCCGTTGCAGAGTCTTCAGAACGAGTTGTTCCGGCGTCAGTTGCTCATCGGCTGCTGCGGGCGCGGGATTGCGAATGGCGATCACCACCGGGGCGGTCTTCACCGCCGCGCGGTAGGAATCGGCTCCGGCTGGTCGAGGTGGACTCTCCAGTTGGAGAAACAAGAGCGCCGCCACCGCAATGGCAACGGCCGAACTGTTGGCTTGCTGTTCGGGATTCAGCGCCGCCAAACGACGGTACAAAAACTTCATGCGGCGCACTCCTGCAATGCTGCGAGTCTCGACTGAGGATGAAGGGAAGGCATCGTGGCGGCAAGAATGGCCGATGACCGAAGCGGATTGCGGGTGCGAGAGCGATCTCGTCACACAATCCCTACGCCGCGAGAGATACCGAGGCTGAACATCGACGACGGTTCACATCACCGGTGAAAAGTAATTCTTCGGTCGTCGCGACAGGCACGCCGGTTGAGTCTGTCGATCTCGAAGTTCACGGAGCAATCCAATTGGTTTGACTGACCGGAAGAGATTGCCAACACGCCTGCGCCCCAGGAGTCGGTCCTGGTAATCGGCGACCTGGGCTGCTATCGAGCCGCTCGTTCTTTGAAGTCGCGGGTGCGAGTGCAGGTGGTGGGCAGGGAGGTTGGTTGTGAGCGAGAAGACGTACCGGCCTAATCAGCCTTCGGCCGAAACCGACCCCGAGGTCGCTCCACCGTAAAACCAACCCAAACCCGCCTGCCTCAGTTACGAGGACGGCCTCCTAGATTAGTACCATTCGTTTCGGCAACTGTGAATCAGTTAGGAACTGGCTCGCAATAACTTCCCGGTTTGACGCAGTGATTCTGTGAGCGGCAAGGCGCTAGCCGCCGGTCGTTCCAACTCACCGGCGGCTAGCGC
>JAYTGQ010000948.1:0-8770 GCA_043733345.1 Schlesneria sp. | reverse complement strand
TGGCATAATCGGTCCAGTGTCACGCGATCCGAACACACTGCTGAAATCGTGATTTACCCTATTTTGTAGGCATTTCAAAGACCTTGAAAGGGGTGGCAGTGCCCACCCTACACTTTTCGGACAGACTCTGAGCAAGGACGAAGTCCTGAAGCACACGACGATCGGAGGTTCTCAGATCCTCAGTCCTCGCTCACGCTGCGGGTTGGTGTGACGAGAACTTGGGATTCCTCGCTCACCAACCGAGCAGCGCGATGTGCATCAGCAGGCCGGTCAACGCCGCCGTCGTGCCCACTCGTAAGTTGTCGTGCGACTTGAGCGGCAACGATTCGACGATCGCACCAGCGAGAGCGGCCACCGCCGTGATTGCCAAAGCGATGGGGAATGGCACGCCGGGTCGAGCTTCAATCCAGTAGTACAGCGATGACATCGTGGTGGCCGCGATGAGGAAGCAGAGAACTCCCGTCCAGGTCTTACGGGGATTCCACGGCAGGCGGCGGCCTCCCCACGCGAGACCGCCCAGCGCGGCTGAGCCATCGCCCAACGCCATGATTCCGAGCGTCATCACTCCCAACTCCGAACGGCCGGGCAACAGCAGCATCGTGCCGACGACAGGGATCACGTAACCGATCACGGCCGCGCCCCACTGCTCTTCCCCCGGACGAGCGAACGCTTGAGCCTGAAGCATCGCGAACACGACGACTCCCAACGCGACGGCGATCGTGATCCCAATCAGCAGCGGCCCCCAAGGGTCTTGATGAGGAATGACCCACAGCAGGCACGGCAGAAAACCCGGAACCATGTGCAGCAATCGCCGCCGCAACTCCGGCATTCCCAGACGATCTGCCAATTGTTTGACACCCGGGATCGGATGGATCCACGCGGGAAGTTCATCCAACGCGGGCCGAGAAACCACACCGGGCATCGTGCCAGGCAGGCCACCTCCCAATAGCCGTTCGCTGGAGACGGTTACGCGACTCATGCTTCAAACTCCCGTCGTTACCAAAACCGTTTCCACCGCAGACCGACTCAGCGGAAGGTCACAGACATCGTGTGGCTGCAATCTCCAAGATGAAGCCCACGTCGCGACAGCACCAAACGATGAGAAACTCAATTTATGAAGAATTACTCATTACGAGTGATCGTCTGGTGACAGGCCATCAGTTGCGACGGCTGTTGCACGACGCTGCAACCGCGCGACGAGTCCTCATTCACCCATGAGTTGCTGTCCACACAATCGTCACAACCCGTCAAGCCACTGCCTTGAGGGGGCAGCCGAATGCTGCTCGACCCGCTGCTTCGTCGCGGATTGCCCGAGGCATCAGGAGCCGCTAATCTGAGCCTAGCCCTTTGGACGACAATGAGGTTTGTGCTGACCAGCACCTGCCTCTGTTTCGCGTTCCCTGCCGATGTCCCTCCGCATTGCCTTGCCGGTAACTTCCTCGCCACAGATCCGAGTTCTCATGACTCTGATTCGCTCTCTCCTGTTGATTGCCTTAGTTCTCCTCGCCAGCCGCGCTGTCGCCGGAGAGTTGCTCGCGCCCGAGCTGCCCGTCGAGCAGGTGATCGACCACTACGTGCAGCAGCATCTGACCGAGAAGCAGATTCAACCCGCTCCGCTCGCCGACGACTGCACGCTGGTTCGGCGGACGACGCTCGATGTGGGAGGCCGCATCCCGACCGTGGCCGAAGTGCAGAGCTACGCGAACTCGACCGAAGCCGACAAGCGGGCGAAGCTCGTCGAGCGGCTGTTGGCCAGCCCCGACTTTGCCCTCCACTTTCGGAACGAACTCGACACGCTGTTGATGGGCGGCCAGAAGGGAAGCAACAACGAATGGCGTGAGTACCTGCTCAAGTCCGTTCGCAACGGCCGCGCGTGGGACCAGATGTTCCGCGACATGCTGATTGGCAGCGAAGACGACGCCGAAGTCAAACCGGCCCTGACGTTTCTCAAGTCGCGCGTTCGGGAACTCGACGAATTGACGAATGAGACCACGACGATCTTCTTCGGCGTGAACGTCAGTTGCGCCAAGTGCCACGATCATCCACTGGTCTCGGACTGGAAGCAGGACCACTATTTCGGGATGACCTCGTTCTTCCAGCGAACGTACCAGACGAAGAAGAACGGACTGGCCGAGAAGTTCAGCGGCGAAGTGAAATTCAAGACGACGAAAGGCGAGGACAAGGTCGCCAAGTTCATGTTCCTGACCGGAGCCACGATCGACGAGCCGGTCGTCGAAGTGAGTGCCGACATCCGCAAGCAGCGTGACGAAGAGGTCAAGCAGCAGATGCAGGACGACAAGGTGGGACCGCCGTCTCGCCCCGACTTCAGCCCGCGCACGAAACTGGTGGAGCTGGCGCTGCAACCCGACAACGAAAAGATGCTCGCCCGCAACATCGTCAACCGGGTTTGGGCGATGTTCCTCGGGCGCGGCTTGGTGCATCCGCTCGATCAAATGCACTCGGCCAATCCGGCCAGCCAGCCCGATCTGCTCGAATGGCTCACGCGCGACCTGATCGCTCACAAGTATGAGTTGCGTCGGTTGGTAAAGGGAATCGTTCTCAGCGAGACCTACGCCCGGTCGAGCCAATGGGACGCCTCGACCGAACCGCCCGCCGCCGATCATTTCGCGGTGGCCCTCGTCCGGCCGCTCTCTCCCCGCCAGTACGCGCTGTCGCTGCAAGTCGCGACCGAAAGCTCCGACAGCCTCGCCACACAAATGGCCGACGCCGAGAAATGGCTCAAGCGTCGCGAGGAACTCGATCGCCAAGTCGAAGGAATCGCGAACCAGTTCGAGTTACCCGGCGAGAATTTCCAAGTGGGCGTGGATGAGGCGCTGCTCTTCGCCAACAGCCCACAGTTCACCGACCACTACCTGCGAGACTCAAACGACCGCCTCGTCGGAGTCCTCAAACAACAAACCGACCGCCCCGCGCGAATCACTTCCGCCTACTGGGCCACTCTCTCGCGAGCACCGACCGCCGATGAAGTCGCCGCATGCGAGCAATACCTCGCCAAACGAGACGCCGATCCGCTCGCGGCAACCAAGCAAATGGTCTGGGCACTGCTGACCAGCCCCGAACTTCGATTCAATCACTGACAGGGCCGTCATGAAACGATGCGTCATCACCCCCTTGGTTCGGACGAAAACGATCCTCATCGACGACAGCTGCAAATGGACACGTCCGGACCAAGGGGTCCGGACTACGAATGCCGGAAACGGATTGCGAACCCGTTCCTCGGTTGTTCGCCGGGTCGCGCGGTTGCTACTGTCTCCCCGCTTCGTGACAACCAGATTCGGAGCGAGCCACATTGCTCGCGGCTGGTCAGTCATTCCACTTGGAACATCATCAAGGAGTGTGCTGCATGAGTCGGATGAGGAGATCATCGTGGGTGGCGTCGTCGTGCTTGGTCCTGATCGGAATGGCGGTCTCTGGGCCCGCAATGGCTCAAGAGAAATCGAATCCCAAACAAGCGTTCCTCGACGGTAAAGAAGCTGGCCCTGACTTCCAGCTTCAGGGCGAGTACATCGGCAAGGTCAATGGCCTGTCGTTCGGCATGCAGGTCATCGCGCGCGGCAACGGCCAGTTTGATGGCGTCGTCTATTCCGGTGGCCTGCCCGGCGCAGGTTGGGATGCTGCGAAAAAAGAGAAGCACAAGGTTTCTGGAGAAACCAAGGACGGAACGACCAAACTCACGGGCGGTGACTTTGAGGCGACACTCGCCAACGGTTCGCTCGTTCTGAAGCAGTCCGACAAGTCCGGAGAATTGAAGCGACTCCACCGCGAATCGCCTTCGCTCGGAATGCGTCCCCCCGAAGGAGCCGTCGTTCTATTCGATGGCACCAATGTCGAGCAGTGGAATCCCGGTAAGGCTGAAGAGGCCGGGCTGATGGGAGTCGGAACGCGCACCAAGCAGGTCTTCGAGAACTACACGCTGCATCTCGAATTCCGCTCCCCGTACATGCCCTTCGCCACCGGACAGGGGCGCGGCAACAGCGGCATGTATTTGGGAGATCAGTACGAGTGCCAGATTCTGGACTCGTTCGGCCTCGAAGGCGAAGACAATGAATGCGGCGGCATCTACCAGAACTCGAAGCCGAAAGTGAACATGTGCCTGCCGCCGCTGAGCTGGCAAACCTACGACGTGGAATTCGCCTGTGCGAAGTTCGACGCCGAAGGAAAAGTGACCGCTCCCGCCAAAGTGACGATGAAGCACAACGGCGTCGTTGTCCACGATGCCTTGGAGTTGAAGAAGACTCCCGGCGGCGGACGCAACGACGAGAAGCCCGGCGGGCTTTACCTGCAAGATCACGGCGATCCCGTTCGCTTTCGGAACATCTGGATCGTCGAGAAGAAGTGATTGTCGCTGGCATCGGTCGGTTGAATTGGCCTTAGCCATCATGCGATCTGGAAACAAAACCGCCCGGCTCCCAAAGAGCCGGGCGGCTGTTTTTCCTGCGATCAATCGAACGGGCCGCAGTTAGGCGATCGGCAAGAGTTCGCGTGCTCGCAACGTAGGATGGACGCCTCGTCCGTCCGGCTCTTCTGAACAGAACTCGGACGGACGGGGCGTCCATCCTACGGGTAAACTGTTTCCTGTCGCTCGCCTTACGCCACCAAGCCCGCTGTGTCGGTCGCGCAGATGTCGTCCATCAGCCACGAGTCGATGTCGCGCAGCATCTTGTTAGAGGGCTTGCGGCCCGAGTCTTGGTAGACCCGCGTTCCGACCAGCATCCCTGCGGCGTAGAGCAAACGCCCGGTTGCCACGACATCGCCAACTTTGGTTGTCTGGCAGTCGATCGACGTGGCCAACAGGATGCGTTTGTCCTTCAGTTCGGGAAGGGTTTCGAGCGACTCGTCGATCTTAGGGAACTGGCCATTCAGGCTGAGGACACCGCCGAACCAGTCCGGTTGTCGCAGCATGACTTCCACTGCGGCCGTCGCTCCTCGACCGAAGCCGGCGAGATAGATCCGTTCACTGTGAATGTGGTACTCACGCCGCATTGAGACGGCGACGGCACGAACATTTTCGACGAGCAAGGCCACGCCCGCTTCGTCGAGCGACCAGCCGTGACCTCGTTCCAACGCCGTGTTGCCGCGCAGCGCGACACCGATGTAGTTGCGGTTGCTGATCTGCGGCATCACACGGCTCAAGTCTGCTTCCGAACCCCCGTCATCGTGGAACCACACGACGAGCGGATAGGCATAAGCAGGCTCATAGTTTTCGGGAAGGTAGACGGCGTGAGGCTGCTCGCAATTCTTGGCTTCTTTGGCAGGAGTCAACTCGGGGTTCGCGTCCAAGAGCGTTTCGAGTAGTTCCAAAATCTCGGGATGCGAGGGCCAGCGTTGTTCGGCCTCGGTGTCCTGTTCCAGCGCGTGAGACTCTTCCACGCCACTGGATATTTTCTCATCTCCCAATGCCGGGCTGGTCAAATCGACCATCCGGCGAGCGCAGGCGAACTCGTTAGCGAAACGCCCCGCCTGTTCTGAGGAACCGTCCAGCGGTGTCTCAAACGGGTCATCCGACTGTGAGTCAAAATAGGATCGTTCGGTCATGTCCGCGAACCTCCTTCAGTCCGAGTCGCACGCAGCGACCGGAGTGGGCTTGCCGCCCGGTGACGATCAGACTCGCTCTCATGAACGGCTGACCGGGTCTCAGGTGTCTAATCGCCAACGGCTGCTCCGCAGTCGCTAACGCAGATCCACTTCATCCAACGCCGCGACGGTGTCGCGGATATCCGCCAAAGGAAAATGAGTTCCGGGACACTCGGTCGGTTTCACGTCACCGTGCCCGACGACGTGAGTCGTCCCGATCTCGTATTCTCGCGCTAGCACTCGCACCAATCGTTTGACCGCCGCCAACTGAGCTTTCGTTGGTGAACTCTCTTCAAAGTTGCCGACCAGCACGATCCCAATCCCGTGTTGGTTGTAGTCAGTGACTCCCGCGTGGGCACCCTGCATCTGCTGCTTCCAGCGAAAGGTCGGCTCGATGTCGCCGTCGTCCATTCCGTGGCCATTGCCGATCACGAAGTGGTAGCCAATCCCCAACCACGGGTTGCCGTTCTTATCCTTGTTCTTTAAGTGTGACTCATGAATGGACTCAACATCGCCGCTATTTGAGGCCGTGTGATGCAGCACGAGGTATTTCCAATCGCGGAGCGCCGCATCCGGCTTCCAGGGATTGTCTCTCGTGATCGGAGTAACCGGTGGAGTTTCCGGGACCATTGAGGGAGGCAAAGTCGAAGGCGGGCTGATTGGCAACGGCGCGACGGGCGCTGTTCCGACGGGCCATCCCGGACGACCAATCGAAGCGGAGGGAGGCACTACGGCAGGCCGATAGCATCCGAGACATCCCATGCTCCCGATCAAAGAACTCAGCATGAACAGCGACCGGACGGACAGCTCGAATGGGAGCAGTCCGCAGTCACGCAAGGGCTTCGCCGAATTCATCCTGTTGGCGTTCATCACCCATTCCGTTGGGTTCTCCATCCATCCCCGTTTGACCGGAGGTCTCAAGCGGGCGGGACTTTAGTAGCGACCCCAAAACGTGTCAACGTGCGGTCGCAGAGTGTTGCCGTGAAAGGCTGTTGTGACACATCACCGCCTGTCAGACACGGATGATTACGGCGATTATGACGCCAAAAAAGCGGCACACAAATTTACCGCAAACTGCCAAGCCGCCCCACATATCGCGATGCACGCGATTTCGGTCTCATTTTCGACACGATGCAGAAAGAGCCTCAAGGGGTACGGCCCCAACGCGATCCAACCACTTCTTGAATGTGCCTCATGGCCACGCTAGCATCCGCCCCGGACTCATTGAGTCCAAGGAACCTCTGCGGTGTTCGATACGGAACAAGTGCGTTAACCCTACAAATATGGTTTATGGAAGCTAGCTTCATTTGGCCGCGTGTCTGTCCGCGATTTGGCTTCGGCTGGTCCGGATGACGCAACCCAGGTTGGCGGTTTCCCCCTGGACTTCCGGGTTCATAAACAGCGGTCTCGACCGGCACAGGCGGAGGTTTCCTTTTCTTGACGTTTCCGACAAAAGTCGAAGTAGCGTGGGCTAAAGCCCACGTTTCTCGAAAGATAACGCTTCCGCGTGGGCTAAAGCCCACGCTACCGGGACTTTTGTCGGAAACGTCTTTCTTCTTTTCTCGCGTGATCACTCGCGCGGGACCAGTCGGCTCGGGCGGTTTGCGATTCGTCGCTCCTTCGAGCGACAGGCTAGGCAATGCTTCTGTGAGGCCCGTGTATTCATGGCTCTGTTCGACCGGCTGGAAGCAGAGCATCGCGAGGCCGTCCGTCCGCTGGCGGCTCGCATGAGACCGCGCTCGCTCGACGAGTTCGTGGGCCAACAGCACTTTCTCGGTCCCGGCAAGCTGCTGCGACGACTGCTGGAGTCAGACCGAGTCAGCTCCGTGGTGTTCTATGGACCACCGGGAACCGGCAAGACCTCACTGGCCGAACTGATTGCGAAGCACACTCAGCGCACGTTTCGATCCCTCAATGCGGCGGCTTCCGGCGTGAAGGAACTGCGTGAGGTTCTCGATCGGGCGCGGGACGACATCGCGTCTGGTGGCCAACGCACGGTGCTGTTCATTGACGAGTTGCATCATTTCAACAAGCAACAGCAAAACGTCCTGCTCCCCGATGTCGAAGAAGGGGTCGTGGCCCTCGTGGCTGCGACCACCGCGAATCCATTCTTCGCGTTGATCTCGCCGCTGCTCAGTCGCAGCCAAATCTTTGAACTGCAACCGCTCACGGTAGACGACATCGTGGCGCTGCTGCATCGCGCGCTGCAGGACTCGGTGCGAGGACTCGGTCAGCACAAAGTGAACGTCACTCCGGAGGCCATTCAGTTCCTAGCCACGATCTGCGACGGAGATGCGCGCCGCGCGCTGTCGGCGCTGGAGATCGGTGTGCTGTCGCTGGCTGATGACAACAGGACGCTCGACCTGGCGACGGCGGAAGAGTCGATTCAAAAGAAGTCGATCCGCTACGACGCCGATGGCGACGAGCACTACGACGCGGCCAGTGCGCTCATCAAGAGCATTCGCGGGAGCGACCCCGATGCGGCAATCTATTGGATGGCGCGAATGCTCGCGGCGGGCGAAGACCCCCGGTTTCTCGCACGGCGCATCGTGATCTCGGCGGCGGAGGACATCGGCAACGCGGACCCGCAAGGACTGATTCTCGCGCAGGCCGCCGCCACCGCGACCGAGTTCATCGGTCTCCCCGAGTGCCGCATCCCACTGGCTCAAGCAGTGACGTATCTGGCTCTCGCGCCGAAGTCGAACGCGGCTTACAAGGCGATCGATGCGGCGATCGATGACGTGAAGCACCAACGCACGCTGCCGGTCCCCGTCCATTTGCGAGACCGGCACTACTCGGGCGCGGAACGACTCGGTCACGGTGACGGCTACGAATACCCGCACGACGCGGCCGACGGTTGGGTGGCACAGGACTATCTCGGTGTCGAGGCTCGCTACTACGAACCGGTCGATCGCGGACACGAACAGCAAATGAAACAGCGGCTCGAAGAACTCCGCTCGCGGCGACAAGCGATTCCGCCACCAGAATGATGCCGCTCGCGGGGAAGCTATACCTCACACGGCACAAAGTGGAAGGTTTCCGAGCGGGGCGGCGTCAGCCCCCCGCTTCTTGGGCGTTAGCCCTCTTTTAAAGAACCAGGGGGCTGACGCCCAATGGCACTCACTTTGGGAAAATAACCTGAGCGGCACGGCGCTAGCCGCCGGTTTCTTAGTTA
>JAYTGQ010000947.1:0-3220 GCA_043733345.1 Schlesneria sp. | reverse complement strand
TGCGGCTGGCCAACAAAGTCAGTTCGCGACGGTGCATGATCGGCGCATGAGGGAACTCGATGTTCTGCTGCGTGATCCCGACGAACACGATTCGAGCGGCGAACGCCGCGAACTCCAGGGCACGGGCCATCGACTTGTTGCTGCCGGTCGCATCGATCACGACATCGGCAAGCTGTCCATTCGTGAGCTCGGCGAGCGACTTCACGTCGGACTCATCGCCGCGCACCGGCAACGTGTCGGGGACGCCCATCTTTTCGCGCACGAACGCCAGTCGGCTTTCGCTGATATCCATGACGATCGTTCGCGCACTGGACAGCTTGACGAACTCCAACGCCGACAAGCCAATCGGCCCCGCGCCGATGATGAGTACGATCTCGCCCGCTTTCGACGCGGCGCGATCAACCGCGTGACAACCGATGGCCAGCGTTTCGACCAGAGCACATTGGTCCGGAGTCAGCTTGTTGGCGAGATGCAGCTTGCGAGCAGGGAGAATGATCCGCTCGGTCAACCCACCGTCGCACATCACGCCGAGCGTCTTGTGCTGCTCGCAGCAGTTCGTAAAGCCGCGTCGGCACGAGTAGCACTGCTGGCAATTGAGATAGGGTTCAACCGAGCAGCGATCCCCCGGCTTCACATTTGTCACACCCTCACCGACCGCGAGTACTTCCACACCGAGTTCATGGCCCGGAATGCGCGGGTAGGAAAAGAACGGCATCTTCCCGAGATAGCCGCCCAAGTCCGTGCCGCAGATGCCGACCCGCTGCACTCGCACGAGCACTTCTCCGACGGTGGGAGCGTGCGGTTCGGCAATCTCGATTCGTTTCCAACTCAGAGGCTTCTCGAGCTGCAAGGCTTTCATCAGGTTCTTTCTGTTATTTTTGCTTGGGCGGCTCGCCTGAGAATGCGACAACTTAAGTGACGAGGATCCGTGATGACAGGCTCAGACGAGTCAAGATTTCTTCGACATTGCACCACGAACAAGCGCGCCCGACAACATCCCCGTCCTCAGTTGCACCACGGCACAACGGTTTTCAAGACTGGTGCAATCGGCCACTCCGCCACCTCTCTGGGGACGATGTGATCGGGCAGGATCTTGCTGACCGACTTCTCGTCGTGCCAGTTTCGGCACCGGGATTGATGGCAGATCGGACACGTAAGGACAACGGGTTTAGAGAGCGGAAATGTTCGGACAGCATTTCAGGGCTGTTGTTCAAATTCCGTTTGAATACGGTCGGCCTATCACGCTGCGACAGGGGGCGAGATTCACAGAGGACAGCAATCTGTCGCGTCATCTCAAACGAACGGCAAACGCCATTCGTGCGCTCTCGCTTCCGGTCGCAGAGCGACAGAGCGACCACCAGTTGGCGTTGATCTCTCCTCGTGATTTGTCAGCCCTCAGTTTTTGGGTAGCTGGAGTCGTGAGACTTCAGAAATGCCAGAACTCTCACGAGTTCGGCTACCCCAATTTCAAGTCCTGACAAAGAGCTGCGGCATCACACGACTTCGTGCAGCGGTTCGTTGCCCGGATCGACGAGGTACTGCGGCACACCCGACTGATCGAAGACACGGATGTTTTGGGCGTCGATTCCCGCACACTTATAGAGCGTCGCAAAGACCTCTTGGAATTTGACGGGCCTCAGGCTCGGTTGCTCGCCGTTTTTGTTGGTCGAGCCGATCGTTTGGCCGGTGCGCATGCCGCCACCTGCCATGACGGCGGTGTTGGCTTGAGGCCAGTGGTCGCGGCTGTTCATCCCGTTGATCTTCGGCGTCCGGCCGAACTCGCCCCAGACGACGATGGCCACATCGCGGTCGAGGCCACGCTCGTGCAGATCAGTCACGAGGGCCGACAACCCTTGGTCGAGCAGCGGACATTCCTCGCGACACTTCGGGTAGTTCATGCCGTCCGAACCGTGCCAGTCCCAGCGGCTGTAGTTCATCGAGATGAACCGTGCCCCCGCTTCGACGAGTCGCCGCGCGAGGCAAAAGTTCTCGACCATGGGTGGGGCACCGTCGCGTTGGAACTGCGTGCTGCTCTGGCCGTATCGGGCGACGATCTTCGGGTCTTCCTTAGACAGATCGAGGGCATCGGCCAATTGGGAGGTGGTCAGGATTCCCATCGCCTGCTGTGCGTAAACGTCGAGGCTGCTCATCAGGCCGCGCTGATCGGCCTCACGGTGGAAGCGATCCAGCGAGAGTCGGAGCTTCGTTCGGTCCTGCAGTTTGTCGAGCGTCACGCCTTGCAGCACCATGTTCTCGTTCGTGCTGCGAGCTTCGCGGCCGAGGACATTGAACGGCGAATGCGCCACACCGAGAAACCCTCCGTCACCGGTCTCGCCCCACGTTCGGTTGCCGGTCTGGTACATCAACGCGACGTTGGCGGGGATGGCCGGGTTCGCCTGCCCCAGCGCGTGCGAGACCCAAGCTCCACCCTGCGGCCACCCGCCGGGAGGCGTCCGTCCACCTTTGTGGCGTCCGGTCATGCACTGGTAGGCATCGTGGCCACCATCCGAATCGGCGAGCGACCGGACGAGGACAAACTTGTCCATCATCTGGGCCATGCGCGGAAACATCTCGCTGACTTCGATGCCGGGGACGTTGGTCTGAATCGTCTGAAACTCACCGCGCACTTCGGCGGGAGCGTTCGGCTTGGGATCCCACATGTCGATGTGAGGCGGCCCGCCGGGCAGATAAATATTGATGATTGCTTTGTGCGACGCAGATCGTCCCGGCTCAGCCCGCAGCACATCGCTGAGTCCGATCCCACCGAGAGCCATCCCGCCAATCGTCAGGAAGTCGCGTCGCGAAATGCCGTCGCAGAAACCACGCTGTTTGCGAGCACGATGTCCCAGAATGGTCAGCATGGAAATGTCCTTCGTGGCGGCAGGATCAAGGCGGGAAGCAGGCGGAGTCCAACGTCAGTGGCTCAACAGATCAGACTTCTCTAACTTGATCGGCCTCCCCACGTCAACACTCGATGAAATGTGACCGGAGGTGGAGCATCGAACGACTCGAAGATTGAGTCGAATATCTGCGCACGAGGGCGCTCGATTCCAACGGAGGGTCCGATTGCAGGCCGTCTCTTCACGGCCTGCAACCAGCCTGTCGAAACAGGTAGCAGCCCGTTGAAAATAGAAGCCTGAAGCGCGAGCGAAGGATTTCTGAGCCGAATTCGTCCGCATTTGCGACATCCTTCGCTCGCGCTTCAGGCTTCTATTCCCTT
>JAYTGQ010000946.1:0-3222 GCA_043733345.1 Schlesneria sp. | reverse complement strand
CCAGCGGAAAACGTCGAGAAATCATGGTGGGCCGGCGCGACGAAGCGCCGCTGGTCCCACCCTACAGGTTCCTCAGACCCAACAAGGCGATGGCCCTGCATCCCACGCTGGGCGTGTTGGCGTGGAGGAACATCGTTTCACCGCGTGGGCAACGCCCTCGTGCGGAGACACTCGCCGTCAAACGAGATCGTTTGTAAATTGCTGCGGACTCGCCACCGTCAGATTCGGTTAGGCGACCGGCAAGACTGGTCTGACCCACACCAACCCGAAGTGTGAACGAGGGCGAAGTCGATCGATGTCCTGACCCACACCAACCCGAAGTGTGAACGAGGGCGAAGTCGATCGATGTCCTCGTTCACACTTCGGGTTGATGTCTACAGGTAAACCATTTGTTGCCATTCGCCTAACTACTTTCGGCGGATCGCCTGACACGCATCACATCGAACTCAGCACTACGAAGAGGTTGACCATGACTGGCTACACCGTCCACACCGGCTCGAATCAGAAATTCATCGCGGGCTGGGACCAGATTTTTCAGGGAACGGCCTCGACCAAGAAATCGACGGCGGGAACGACCGCCAAGAAAAAGGTCGCGACGAAGGCGGCTGTCCCAGTGAAGTTGAAGAAAAAAACGGCTGCCACGAAACTCGCTGCGAAAGACTCCCGCCGAAGTCAATGAGGCGTGGCAAGCTCTAGCGATTCGGTTGAGGCTACCGCGAACGTCCGCACTCACGACTCTGGACGGCGAGGTCTCGTTCATGCTCGAACCCTGCTTCGCCGATACTCTCTCTGCCGAACGAAAGGCCGCAAGAACGCTCGCGACAGATCGTTGCAGCACAATCGAAATTGTGTCAGGTGGTGGATAAACCACCCGCGTCGTGAGCGACACCCATACGGTTCGGCTGAGACAAGGAGGTCATGCTCGTGAGTGAGATGCCAGACGGAGAGTTTGAAGAAATCTCCAGTGACGAAGTGGACAAGGTCATCGCCGCGCTCGAACAACTGAGCGATGACGTGTCGAGTGAGACCATCAAGGCGCTGATCACGGAGTGTTCCAACAGCGTCTATTACCTCGTCTACGAAGACGATGATGGTTCGATGAGTGAGGCGGCCTAACCACACAGGTCGTGAGCAGCGAGAGGGAGCGTCCTCCCACGGACGGTGACGAAACCGAGCCGTTTCAATAGAGCAGCCTCTGCTTGGCGCAAGCCGGACAGAGGCTGCTCGTTTTCTTTGTCTGCCACGTAGATCGCATTTTGAAACGAGCCCGACGCGCCAGTTTTGAAGTTGCGCATTTGGGTCGCTTACACACAAAACGGGCGGAAATTGAGGCCTGAAGCGCGAGCGAAGGAGTGACGCTCGAAAACTCCTTCGCTTGCGCTTCAGGCTTCAATTCTTCGACGTTTTTCCAAAGCAACAAGCCCATCGTTGTCCAAATGCGCAACTTCAAAACGCGCCAGCGAGGGCTGAACCGTCATCGAATACACCGACCTCACTGGCGCGCCGGGCTGGTTTTTCGAAATGTGCGTCTGCCTCGCCACGGTCAGGTGGCCGTGGCGATACTCGGTTTGAACGCTGATGCAGCCACAGTTTGGAATCTACGGCGTCACCGTTACCTTGTGTTGAGTGACGCAAATTGTTTGGCCGACGTTTCCGACGGAAGTGGTGAGCCGGGCGGCGTCAGCCCAATGGCACTCACTTTGTGATTCTGTGAGCGGCACGGCGCTAGCCGCCGGTTCTTTTCCAACTTAGAAACCGGCGGCTAGCGCCGTGCCGCTCAGGATATTTTCCCAAAGTGAGTGCCATTGGGCGTAAGCCGCCCGGCTCGCCTGATTTCGACTTTTGTCGGAAACGTCTTGGATGTCACTTCGTGGCGATCTTCCACAGAGTTCGGTCGCTGCGAACATAGATCGCACCGTTGGCGATCGCGGGCGTGCAGAGGATCGTGTCGTCGAGGCTGTTCGTCGAAACGAGTTCGCCCTGATCATCACCCGGCTTCACCACATGGGCCTCGCCGTTCTCGTTGAAAAAGTAGAGATGACCTCCCGCCGCGACGGGCGATCCGCTGAACGGACCGGTCAGTCGCAGCTTCCACTTTTCATCGCCAGCCTTGGTGTCGGCGCAGGTCACAACGCCAGCGCCGTTCACTGAAAATAATCGGCCTTGATAGACGAGCGGACTGGGAGTCGCGGGGCCAAGCTTGCCGACGCGCCACAGGACTTCGATGTTCTCGCTTCCAGTCGGTGGTCGAATGGCGGTGATCCCCTGCGACGGGATGAACACCACGCCGTCGGACACGACCGACGAAGGGATCGTGGAGGCACCCTCTTTGTAGTTCCAAACGACCGCTCCGGTCATCGGCCTCACCGCGGCCAGTCCTTCGGACGATTGCAACAGCACCAAGTCTTCGTCGCTCGTTGGACCTTTATTCAGCAGCGCGGCCGAAGTCCAGTTGGCTCGCTTCGGACGCTTCATCGTCCAGCGTGAGACACCCGTCGCGACATCGACACCTGTCGCCAATGACTCGCTGTCGTTCTCGACCTGCGCCACCAGCGTGTCGCCCATGACGACTGGCGACGACGCCATTCCCAAGCTGTTGCTGACGTTGGGATGGTCGTACGTCAGCCCGCGAAACCACAGCAGGTTGCCGTCCAGATCGAGACAGATCAAATCGTTGCTGGAATAGAGGGCGAAGAGACGTTGGCCATCGCTCGCGGGCGTCGGCGTGGCGTTGCACATTTTGGGATGACTGCTGGTGCGGCCAGTCGCCGTGAACTGCCGCTCCCACACGGTTGAGCCATCTTTGGCATCGAAACAAAACACATGCAGACGATCCTGGCGATAACCGCTGGAGCCTGTCAGGAAGACGCGATCACCGATGATGATCGGCGACGACAGACCGCGACCGGGCAACGATGCCTTCCAGGCAATGTTCTCAGTGGCCGACCACTTCAAAGGGAGAGCCGCATCCTCCGCCACGCCGGTCGTGTCGGTCCCTCGAAACTGCCGCCAATCGCCCGCAGCCGCGAGGCCCGTCAGCGCGATGATTCCGACCGAAGCCATCCAACTCGCTCGCAACATTCTCTTGCTCAACATGCTGCATTCCTCTTCGGCGTGAGCCGTGTATTTGTCGTGCGGCGTGAGCCGCACATTTGTTTTTCTGAGCGGGGCGGCGTCAGCCCCCTGGCTCTTAGTGACAGGGCTGACGCCCAAGAACCGGGG
>JAYTGQ010000945.1:0-3225 GCA_043733345.1 Schlesneria sp. | reverse complement strand
GGTGGGCCTCGAAGACTCGACCCACCCTACGAATGGCCCCACTTGAAACTCGCCGGAGCCGTGACAGAGTAGGGCCGTCGGGTCGTTCGAAACATTCGTGCCCGCCAGGCAACACCCGGCAAATGATTTACCGATCGAAGCCTGAAGCGCAAGCGAAGTCCCTCTTCGCTTGCGCTTCAGGCTTCGATGCGCGGGTACGATCTTTCATCGGGGTTGCCTCACACGGTGCGCCTTCAACAATGCTGGCGTGGTCACTTCGCAACTTAGGCCGTTCCTGCTACG
This sequence comes from Schlesneria sp., assembly GCA_043733345.1. Classification (GTDB taxonomy): domain Bacteria; phylum Planctomycetota; class Planctomycetia; order Planctomycetales; family Planctomycetaceae; genus Schlesneria. The sequence goes on along the minus strand of JAYTGQ010000945.1, from coordinate 2,943 downwards.
GTTTTAGGTGTTGGAGACGCAGTCATCACTGGTCACGCTGTGACGAACGCTGAATCCGCCCGACTGCGGCGGAACGGGGGAACCACACTTTTGGGGCTAATCCGGCGGGGAGAATTCACCCTGCTGGAGGGAGATCACTCGACTCCCAGCCCGTCAGCTAACAGCCTGTTGAAAATCGTAGGATGGACGCCCTCGTCCGTCCGTTTTCAACTAGAAATCGCTCGGACGAGGGCGTCCAAGTTACGTTCTTCAACAGGCCGATCAGGCCGACCACCTCACGACATCATCAATTGCTTCTCAAAGCTGATGCCGTACTTCTTCATTTTCTTGTAGAGCGTCGTGCGGTTGATGCCGAGGGCATCGGCGGTGTCTTGGCGATTCCAGCCGTGCGATTCGAGCGAGTCGAGGATCAACTGCTTCTCGGGGTTGGCGAGAGCCGACTTGAGGTTGTTGCCGCTCATGCTGGAGAGGCGACCGCCGTATTCCAGCAACGGATCGTCGCGACGAAGCGCCTCAGGCAGATCGTTCGGGCCGATCACGGGCGACTTCGACAACACGACGGCGCGTTCGATGACGTTGACCAACTCGCGCACGTTGCCCGGCCAGCGATAACGTTGCATCAGCTCAATGGCTTGGTGGTTGAAGCCTGTCACCGGACGACCGGTCTGAGCGATGAACTCCTTCAAGTAATGGTCGGCCAGCAGCGGGATGTCGCTCATCCGTTCTCGCAACGGCGGCTGCGTCAGCGTGATGACGTTGATGCGGTAGTACAGGTCTTGGCGGAACTCGCCCTTGCGCACGGCCTCTTCGAGATCAATGTTTGTCGCGAGGATCATCCGCAGATCGACCTTGTGCGTCTTGTTGCCGCCGACCGCCTCGAACTCGCGGTCTTGCAGGACGCGCAGCAATTTGACTTGCAGGTTGGCCGAGGCGGTGCCGATCTCGTCGAGGAAGATCGTGCCACCGTTGGCTTGCATGAACTTTCCCATCTTGTCGTGAGTCGCCCCGGTGAACGCTCCGGCGACATGGCCGAACAGTTCGCTTTCGAGCAGCGAATCGGGGAGCGCCCCGCAGGCGACTTCCACGAACGGCTTCTCGCGACGGTTGCTCATTTGGTGAATGGCCCGCGCCGTCATCGTCTTCCCGGTGCCGGACTCACCCAACACGAGGACCGTCGTGCGTGTGTCGGCGACACTTTCGATCAAGTCGAACATCTTCAACATGCGGTAGTCGTGACCAACGATGTTGCCCATGCCGAAACGCTGGTTGAGTTGCAGCTTGAGCGACTTGTTCTCGGTGACGATCTGCTTCTGGCCGAGTGCTCTGCGGATCGAGAAGTTCAGTTCATCGTCGATGATCGGCTTGGTGAGATAGTCGAAGGCCCCGAGGCGAATGGCCTCGACAGCACTGTCGATCGTGCCGAACCCGGTCAACAGGATGACTTGAGTATCGGGGACCGCTTTCACCGCCCATTCGAGCAGCTCGAAGCCGTCTCGGTCGGGGAGATTCACGTCGCAGATGACGGCATCGAACGGATACTCCTTCATCCGGGCGATCGCTTCGTCGCAGGTGGTGGCCGTCTCCGTGCGATGGCCGAGACTCCGCAGGTAGTCGGCAACAGCTTCGAGCAGCGGGCGATCGTCATCGACGACCAGTAACGAACCTTGATTCATGGCGAGTGGCTTTATGTAAGAGCAGTCTCGAAAACCAGCAGACACCGCAGGCCGAGCCTCAGCGCGAGCCGTCACCACGGTGACGTGCTGACACGCGACGAAGACGGGGAGGCACGAATCGCAATGAGGGTGGCGATGCGCACCAAGCTGGGAGACCATTCCGTAGCCGAGGGTGAGTCAAACATAGGTCACAGTGGCGAGTCGTCAACAACGTCGGAAAAGATTGTTGACCTGTCGCCACAACACGTCCCGCCGAAACAACAGTTGTCCCGCCGAAGCAACAGTGCGAGCCACATCCACAACGAAACATCTCCCCGTGGCGGCATCGCATCCCACTGAGACCACGGCTATACATGGTGTGATCGAAAGCGGGGAATGTGCGAAGCAGTCACGAGCCAGTTGAAAAACCCGTAGCACAGGCGGCTCGCCTGTGCTTTCCAACGAGGAGTATGAGCAGGCGAGCCGCCTGCTCTATGTTTTTCAACAGGCGGTCACCAGTCTTTTGGCAACGCCTTCCACCCCTGGAATCCCACTCTTCCCCGTGTCCTCCCGTGCTCCCCGTGGTTCCTTTCATGGCCAAGGAAAGGAACCACGGGGAGCACGGGAGGACACGGGGGGAAGATTGGGAATGACGTTGATGACTTTGCTGCGACAGACGGCGTGATCAATCTGTTTGCCAGAGGAATGTGGTGGGAGAAAGAGCGTGAGTGAGACACAGCCCAATGAGACGACGACCGTGACTCAGCCCACTGATCTTCAGACTCCCGAATTCCAGACGGTCGCCAAAGTCGGCTCGATCCCCGAAGGAGAGGGCAGGGCGTTCCCCGTGAACGGCCAACTGATCGCGGTCTTTCGGCGTGACGGGGAATACTTCGCGATCAACGATGCGTGTCCTCACATGGGGGCGTCGTTGTCGGCGGGATACCTCGACGGTGTCGAAGTCATCTGCCCGTGGCACGCCTGGCGGTTCTGCGTGAAAGACGGCCTGTGGCTCGACAACCCGAAGTCGAAAGTCCGCACCGAGTCCTTTGCCGTGCGCGTCGTCGGCGACGAAATCCAAGTGGCTCTGCGCGCTAAGCCTCCGGCCTAGATTTCAAGACCGCTTGAGAATTCCCTGCGCGATTTCGTTTGGCTCATTCGGTGTTCCGAGGAGGTCACTGGTATCAGTCTCCTTGCTTGGCGGACCTCACGTTCAACACTCGAGCGCGATCCGCGTGTTTTGGTTTTCAGCCCGGAGGGCGGTAGGTCGTAGCCCACGGCGTGAGCCGTG
>JAYTGQ010000944.1:0-8798 GCA_043733345.1 Schlesneria sp. | reverse complement strand
GTCGGCGGCGATTTGCCGGTCCAGCGCGTCCAGCCCAACAAGGGCGCCCGCAGCGTTGGCGCGGTAGGTGGCGGCGTTCTCCGGGTGGAAGTTCCCAGCCACCGAAGAAGGGCTGACGCCCGAAGAACCGGGGGGCTGACGCCACCCCGCTCAGAGATTCCTCGGAAGTACGGACGCCCAAAAGGCGCCACCACAAATCTTCGCGCCTCGCGAAGAAACAAAACGTGAGTAGTACAGAGTTGATCCCGATGTTAGACGGTCCAGCGTGGGAAGCGAATCAACTCGACAATCCTCCGAACCGACGATCGCGCGTGGCGAAGTTTTTGAGCGCCTCATGCAGATCGTCCGTCGTGAAGTCCGGCCAGAACTTGTCCGTGACCCAAAGTTCCGCGTAGCTGATTTGCCAAAGCAGATAATTGCTGACACGCAATTCACCCGCAGTACGAATCACGAGATCGGGATCGGACATTCCCGCCGTGTACAAGTGTGCGGCAACGGTCTCTTCACTGATCGAGTTGGGGTCAAGTCGCCCCGCCACGACTTCGCGCGCGATGGCTTGAGCCGCATCGGCGATCTCGCCACGACTGCCATAGTTCACGGCGAGACACAGCCGCATCCCCGTGTGGTCTCGACTGACATCGCAAGTCCGCTCGATCTCGCGCAGCACACCATCGCCCAGTCCCGCGCGCCGACCGATCACGGCGAAACGCAAATTCTGGCGAATGATCTCGCTCCGCTCTTCGATCAAATACTGTTCCAAGAGCTGCATCAACAATTTCAGTTCGAGCGGCGGTCGCTTCCAGTTCTCACTGCTGAAACAGTAGAGCGTCAACTGGTCGAGTCCCAATCGGGAACACTGCTCAACGATGGCTCGCACCGTTCCCACGCCGCGCCGATGCCCTTCAATCCGTGGCAGTCCACGCGACTTTGCCCATCGCCCGTTGCCGTCCATGATGACCGCCACATGGCGCGCGAGCCGGTCGGAACGCAACCCGAACGCGACGATCTGCTCGTCGGTGTACGGGTCATCAGCAGAGCGACGCGAACTGAGTGGGGCTGGCATTCCATGCACCGCCTGAAACTGTGACCGATCCGTGAAACACGAGGCCAACACCAACCCGCAGCGTGAGCAAGGAAGAAACCCGCAGCGTGAGTGAGGAAGGTCGCTCCAAACGCCAGATGCCTTCGAGTTGTCCTCAACTCGTCACCGCAAAGAACCCATCAACGAGGTCGTTCCGAGGAGATCAAAGATGGGAACGTACTCGGCCCTGCATTCCTCCTCTGTGTCCGTGTCATCGTCGTCACGAGAGGGAAGGAACAAAACTTCTTCGCGGTACGTGGGAGACGAATCGGGATCGATGATGGCCAATCGGACGCGGTCGCCTTGGACCTCCAAGACGTTCACCTGAACGCTGGTTCCGATCATTAAGCCTTCGTTGACTCCACGCGTGTAAACTCGCATCTGGCAACCTTGTGACGGGTGTGTGTGAGATGTCAGCGGCTCAAGGGAGCCTTCAATGCGGCGACATTCTGCCGAGGGACTTTCATGAGAGCAAGCGGAAAAAAGTACCTTCTTGATTCTCCTCTGCGCGCTGTACGCATCACTTGACACTGCGTTCGCTACCATGCCGTCCGTGTTAGGAATCAAGGGTTGCCGTGACGTTGGCGACTCGCTGAAATTGGTTCCCGCGAGACGACTCGAACGGCGATTTGCTCAGGGTTTCGACGATCACTTTCGCACGAGATCACCGTCGTGAAGTCGTGCCGACATCGTGCCTGATCAGGCGAGCGGAAAGAGTTGCCTTGACCCACACCAACCCGAAGTGTGAACGAGGGAGCCGATAGACTTCGTCCTCGCTCACGCTTCGGGTTGGTGTTGTTCTTGGACAAGTTCTTACTGGAGTACCCGTCCCATGAAACTCGTCATTCATCCCCCCGTCGATGATGTGCGCCAGGTCCGTATTCGCGAGGCCGCGGCGTCGATGCGCGTCGTCAACGCGAATGATCTTGACGAAGCCTTGCGTGAGATCGTGGATGCCGATGCGTTCTTCGGCAAGCTCACCCCCGAGTTGCTCGCGCAGGCACAGCGGCTGCGCTGGGTGCAATCGCCCACCGCGAGCCTCGAACATTTTCTGTTCCCCGAACTCGTTGAGCATCCGTGTTTGCTCAGCAACATGCGTGGACTGTTCTCGGATGTCATTGCCGACCACGTCATGGGCTACGTCCTGTGCTTCGCCCGCAACCTCCACCTCTACCTCAGGCAGCAACAGCGCGGCGAATGGTCGCCGCTGGGTGACAAGAGCTATGTCGCCAACTTCGTTGCCGCACCGGGAACAGTTCTGCCGATGGATCGTGCTCACCAACACTTGTCCGACTGCACGCTGGGCGTTGTCGGCGTGGGACACATCGGGACCGAAGTGCTGCGCCGCGCTGCGGCCTTCGGCATGAGGCTGCTCGGAGTCGATCCGGTTCGTCGCCAAGTGGACGGTCTACGGGCAGACGTGTGGCCGGTCGAGCGACTCGGTGAATTACTGGCTCAGTCCGACTACGTGGTCATTGCGGCACCACACACGCCCGAGACCGTGAAGCTGTTTCGACGGCCCGTCATTCAACAGATGAAGCGGACTGGCATCCTGATCAACATTGGCCGCGGTGCGATCGTCGATCTGCATGATCTGACTGAAGCGCTCCGCGCGGGAGACATCGCGGGCGCGGCGCTCGATGTCTGCGAGGTCGAACCCCTCCCGGCGGACCATCCGCTCTGGCAGATGCCCAACGTCATCATCACGCCCCACGTCGCCGCCGCGTCACCGCGTATCGCCGAACGTCACCTCGAAACGTTGCTCGACAACATCCGCCGTTTCGTCAGCGGTGAGTCGCCCGCAACGCTGGTTGATAAGCGCAAGTGGTACTGACCTCGACTACGTCACGAGGGCCATCGCCTTGTTGGTCTGCGAAACTTGTAGGGTGGGACCAGCGGCGCTTCGCCGCGCCGGCCCACCAAGATTTCTCGACGATTCCTGATGATGGACCGGCGCTCGAAGCGAGCTGGTCCCACCCTGCGTTGAAAAAGGCGATGGCCCTCGTGCGTCACAGATCGACCTTGCGGCATCTTCGGCCTGCCAACACAATGGTCGCCGCCCTCCCCTGCCGTCGCCAGCGATGGTCCCGCCTGCACTCCTCGCAGCCTGTTCAACACCCTGCCTGCACGAGGCCCATTGATGCCCACGTCGTCACTCCGTTTCGTTTCCGCATGTCGGACTTCGCTGTTGTGGGCGAGCTGCGTCTGTTTGGCTTCGATGACTCGCGCTGAGGCGGCTGACGTGCAGACGCCGCAGTCCGCCGTCACCTTCGAGCAGCATGTCCGTCCGATCTTGAAGGCGTTTTGTTTGGACTGCCACGGCGGCGGCGAACAACTCGAAGGAAAGCTCGACTTGAGGTTGAAGCGGTTCATGCTCACGGGGGGTGAGAGCGGCACGGCATTGCGAATCGACCAGCCCGCCGAGAGTCTCCTCATCAAGCGACTCAAGAGCGGTGAGATGCCTCCCACCGAGAAGAAGGTGCCTGCCGAACAGATCGCGGTCATCGAACGCTGGATCGCAGGAGGCGCAGCGACGCTGCGCGACGAACCAGAATCGCTCCCACCCGGCCTCGGCATCACGGCGGAAGAGCGCGCGTATTGGTTCTTCCAACCGTTGCGACGACCGAACATTCCCCTCGTGAAACAACCGGTGCGAGCGAGATCGCCCGTCGATCACTTTGTGTTGGCAAAGCTCGACGAGCGCGGCACGGTCAGCAACGACGAAGCCGATCGGTTCACGCTGCTCAAACGGGCGGCGTTCGATCTGATGGGATTGCCTCCCACGCCGGATGAAGTCGATCAGTTCTTGAATGACTCCGCGCCCGATGCCTTCGAGCGGTCACTTGATCGGCTGCTCGCGTCGCCTCACTACGGTGAGCGTTGGGGACGGCACTGGCTCGATGTCGCGGGCTACGCCGACTCCGAAGGCGATGGCAGCGTCGATACGATCCGGCCGTACATCTACAAGTTTCGCGACTATGTGGTCCGGTCCCTCAACGCCGACAAGCCGCTCGATCAATTCATTACTGAGCAGTTGGCCGGGGACGAACTCGTTGCGCCGCCTTACAAAAATCTGACGCCCGAGCAGACCGAGTTGCTCGTCGCCACGGGCTTCCTGCGCATGGCGGCCGATCCCACCGCGAGTGGTCAGGGCGATCCCGACACGTCGCGCAACCAAGTCGTCGCCGACACAATCAAGATTGTCTCATCGAGTCTGTTGGGTCTCAGCGTCGGTTGCGCGCAGTGTCACGACCATCGTTACGACCCGATCCCGCAGGCGGATTACTTCCAACTGCGAGCAATCTTCCAACCGGCGCTCGATCCGAAGGGCTGGGTCATCCCGCGCGAGCGAGTCATCTCGCTCTACACCGACGAGGACCGTGCGCGAGCCGTCGTCATCGAAGCCGACGCGGCGAAGCTGCAAGCCGACGTGAACACCAAGCGGCAGAAGTTCATCGACACCGCGTTCGATCTCGAAATCGAAAAGCATCCCGCCGAACAACGCGATGCCCTGCGAGCCGCCTTCAAAACGCCTGCCGACAAACAAACGGAGGATCAGAAGAAACTGGTTGCCATCACCCCGAGCCTGAACATCAACGGCGGCAATCTCTACCAGTACAACGCCAGTGCGGCCGAGGAATTGAAGAAGGACGAAACGGGCGTGGCGTCCAAACGTGGCGAAAAGAAAGTCGAGGACTTCATCAGCGTGCTGAAGGAATCGGGCGGGATGCCGAACCCAACGCACCTCTTTCATCGCGGCGATCATCGTGCCCCGATGCAGGTGCTGCTGCCTGCCGATCTGACAATCGCCGCTCCCGACGGACAACGATTTCAAATCGAAGCGAAGCACGCCGCGATGCCGACTTCAGGACGCAGGCTCGCGTGGGCGAAGCACATCACCAACGGATCGCATCCCTTAGTCGGTCGCGTCCTCGCCAACCGCATCTGGCTGCATCACTTTGGACGCGGCATTGTGGACACGCCGGGTGAGTTCGGCATCCTCGGCACGCGACCGACCCATCCCGAGTTGCTCGATTGGCTGGCCGTTGAACTCGTAGGACGGGCACTCCTGCCCGTCCCGTCTGCCAACACAACCCACGACTCGGTGACACTCGAAGACCAGACGGGCAAGAGTGCCCGTCCTACACAATCGTTGAAACGACTTCACCGGCTCCTCATGTCTTCTGCCGTTTATCGGCAGTCGTCACGACGCGCGGCTGATGCAGCCATGAAGGATGCGGACGGCGCGTACTACTCGCGTTTTCCCGTGCGACGTTTGGAGGCCGAGATCGTGCGCGATCGCGCGCTGGCCGTGTCGAGTCGCCTGAACGACACGCTCTTCGGATCGCCGATTGAAGTCGTCGAAGACTTCGCGGGACAAGTCCATGTGAAGGACGACTCGCCGCGCCGCAGTCTTTACATTCAGTCCCGACGCACGAAGCCGGTCTCGTTGTTAGCAGCGTTCGATGCGCCGGTGATGACGCTCAACTGCGACCGCCGTCCGTCGAGTACCGTCGCTCCGCAATCACTCATGCTGATGAACGGCGACTTCATCCTCGCACAGGCCGAGCATCTGTCTCAACAGGTTTACGCGGAAGGAACATCGGCCGGATTGATGGCGAGTTCCTCGAACGGCCTCGCCTTCGACATCGCTCCGTTCGTGAACCGCTTCGCCGGACAGCGTGCCGCGTGGCAATACGGCTACGGTGGGATCAACGACGCGCCGGCCACGACCGCAACCACCGAGAATCCCGCCGCCGCTCCGCGCGCGGTCGTCGAGTTTCATTCCCTGCCGCACTGGACCGGTTCCGCATGGCAGGGAGCAGCGACGCTGCCCGACGCGGCACTCGGTTACGCCCTCTCACACGCCGGAGGTGGTCATCCCGGTGGCTCTCCCAAGCTGGCCTCCATCAAGCGTTGGACCGCGCCACGCGAGGGCTTCATCACCGTGAGTGGCCAGCTCCAACATGGTTCTGAAAACGGGGACGGCGTCCGCTCGCGAGTCGTCTCCAGCCGCAGCGGTCTCGTCGGTGAATGGACCGCGAAGAACGGCAGCATCGAGACGCCCGTGGCGCGTGTGGAAGTCCGCGAGGGCGATACGCTCGACTTCATCACGGATGCGATCACGAACGAGAACAGCGACTCGTTCAACTGGCCGATTCAATTGCGCCTGTTCGACACATCGGGAACAGAACTCAACACCTGGAACTCGCAGGCCAACTTTCACGGCCCGCTCCCCTCATCAATCGCACATCGAATTGCCCGCGCGTGGCAGCTTGCTTACGGTCGCCCCATCACTGCGGAAGAACTTCAACTCGCCTGCCAGTTCATCGAAGATCAGTCCCGCACACTCAGAGCCACCGCTCCAAGCGACGATCACGAACGGCTCGCCTTCACGAACCTCTGCCAACAACTGCTCAGCTCAAACGAGTTCCTCTATGTCGATTGAGCGTGTGTGAAGAATTTCCAGCAAGCCCCTTGAAGAACCCACCAGAGAGAAGCCTGACGCGCAAGCGAAGGAGGGTTGGACATTAGATCTTCGCTTGCGCGTCAGGCTTCTATGAGCAAGCTTATTCTTGGCGTTTGCCTAACGCCAACGGCTCACTGAAGATCGATTACGAAACTGCTCTAGGGCCGGTCGGTCGGTAGTTGGTGATCGAACGAGCCTCATTTCACGACAAAGTTGACCATGCGGCCGGGGATGACGACGGTCTTCACGATCGTTTTCCCTGCGAGTTGGCTCGCCACGGTGGGATCGGATTTCGCGACGGCTTCGAGGGCGGATTGGTCGGCATCGACGGGGACTTTCACTTTGCCGCGCAGCTTGCCGTTGATCTGGACGGGGATTTCGATCTCGGTCTCGATCAGATGCTGTTCGTCCCACGTCGGCCACGGTTCGTAGGCCAGTGTTGTCGAGCGTGGGCCGCTCGCAGAGGAAGCGGTGTGGCCGAGCAGTTCCCACAGTTCTTCCGCGAGGTGCGGGGCGAACGGGCTGAGGAGCAACACGAACGGATCCATCACCGCGCGCGGGCGGACTTCGATGGAAAGGAACTCGTTGACGAACTCCATCATCCGGCTGATGGCCGTGTTGAACCCGAGCGACTCGATGTCGTGGGTCACCGCCTTGATCGTGCGGTGCAGGACGCGAAGCTGCTCGGTCGACGGAGCCACATCCTGCACAGCCGGGTTCAGTCGCACGGCGTCCTCGTGCAGTTCATCGGCGATCATCCGCCAGACACGCCCGAGGAAACGCGACACCCCCTCGACCCCCTTCATGCTCCACGGCTTCACCGCTTCGAGCGGCCCCATGAACATCTCGTACAGCCGCAGCGAGTCGGCTCCGAACTGATCGACGACCACATCGGGGTTGATGACGTTGCCGCGCGACTTCGACATCTTGTTGGCGCGTGATTCGACCCACTGTGCCGAACATTTACCGACTAGGCCGTTCGTTTCAACACCCTCAATCAATCCACTGTGATTCCAGAACTCAACCCAATCACCACTCTTAACTACGTCGCTTTCTACAAACGTCGGTCGATGAATTTGTTTACCGGCCATTTCATAATGACGACTTCCATCGACTTCGATCAGCTCAACATCTTTTGGACTGACAATCGCCTTGGATTCCGGGTTATAGAACACGGTATGTTCCATCTCACCGAGGATCATTCCCTGATTGACCAGCCGCTGGAACGGTTCACACGTCGAGACCAGTCCGCGATCGAACAGCACCTTGTGCCAGAAGCGCGAGTAGAGCAGATGCAGCACCGCGTGTTCGGCTCCGCCCACGTACAGATCGACGGGGAGACACGCCTTCTCGATAGCCGGGTCGAGGAATTGTTGGTCGTTCTTCGGATCGGCGAACCGCAGGTAGTACCAGCACGACCCGGCCCACTGCGGCATCGTGTTCGTCTCGCGCTTGAGCCGCACGCCGTCGGCCGTCGTCTGGAACAGCCAGTCGGCGGGAGCCTTTGAGAGCATCGGCTCGGGAGTCCCCGTCGGTTTGAAGTCGGCCATCTCGGGCAGCAACACGGGAAGCGAAGCCGCATCGTCCACCCGCATCAACCCGGTCGGTTGCCCGTTCGCGTCGAGTTCATGCCAAATCGGAAACGGCTCGCCCCAATATCGCTGCCGTGAGAAGAGCCAGTCGCGCAGGCGGTAGTTCACGGCCTTCTTGCCGACTCCAGCCGCTGCGAGATTGTTGGTGATCTTGGCCTTGAAGACCTGCGTCGCGAGGCCGTTGTACTCGCCCGAGTTGATCGCCGTTCCTTCGCTCGTCATCGGGCAAGACATGTGTCCGGCGCTGTCGTGACACGCGGGAAGTTCGACCGCGAGAGCTTGCTCGTCCTTCGTCGGCTCGTAACCGGCGGGCGGTTGCACGACGGGGATGATCGGGATGCCGAACTTCACCGCGAATTCCCAGTCGCGCAGATCATGTGCCGGGACGGCCATGATGGCTCCCGTGCCGTAGCTGATGAGGACGTAGTCGGCGATCCAGACGGGCACCTGCTCGCCGTTGATCGGGTTGATCGCGAAGCCGCCCGTGAAAACACCGCTCTTGTCTTTGGCGAGGTCTGTCCGGTCGAGGTCGCTCTTCATCGCCGCCTGCTGGCGGTAGGCATCGACGGCCGCTCGCTGTTCGGGCGTGGTGAGTCGATCCACCGCCGGATGCTCGGGCGAAAGAACCATGTACGTCGCACCGAATAACGTGTCG
>JAYTGQ010000943.1:0-3233 GCA_043733345.1 Schlesneria sp. | reverse complement strand
CCGCAGCGTGAGCGAGGACGCCTGTCTCGCGTCCTCGCTCACGCTGCGGGTTGGTGTTGTTCTTGGACAAGTTATTAGCGCCTTTCGATCATTTCGTTTTCCTGCTTTGAAACGCATTTCAAAACCGGTTTTTGCCTCATAAAACTAGCCCGACGCGCCAGCGAGGGCTGGACGTTCGTGGACGGTGAAGCCCTCGCTGGCGCGTCGGGCTGGTTTTGTCGGAAAACTTTCAGCCGCTGGGCGCTAGCCCACGGTTTTCCGCAGAAACCGGACGCTAGCGCGTTCCGGCTGAAAGTTTTCTAGTTTTGAAATGCACTTTAATCTGTCAGTCTTCTCCCGATCGTCCTCTCAAAAATTGGAAGCGTCCCAGTGGCAGGCAAACCAACCAAGCGACTGGTGATCGTCGAATCTCCCGCCAAAGCCAAAAAGATCGGCGGGTATCTCGGCAGCGACTACATCGTCATGGCCAGCATGGGGCATGTGCGTGACCTTCCGTCCAGCGCCAGTGAGATTCCGGCCGAGGTCAAAAAGGAAAGCTGGTCGAACCTCGGTGTGAACGTCACCAGCAGCTTTGAGCCGCTGTACATCGTCCCCAAAGAGAAGAAGAAGCTCGTCACGGAACTGAAGGCCGCGCTCAAAGAGTCCTATGAACTCATCCTCGCAACGGACGAAGACCGCGAAGGGGAAAGCATTGGCTGGCACTTGGCCGAACTGCTTCAGCCCAAAGTCCCCGTCAAGCGGATGGTCTTCTCTGAAATCACCAAAGAGGCGATTTTGGAGGCGATCACGCAGACACGCGATCTCGATGTGAACCTTGTGTCGGCGCAAGAGACGCGGCGCGTCATTGACCGCCTGTACGGCTACCGCCTGAGTCCGCTCCTCTGGAAAAAGGTCGCGCCGGGGTTGTCGGCCGGTCGAGTCCAGTCGGTCGCGGTTCGTATTCTCGTCGAGCGTGAATACGAGCGGTTGGCGTTCAAGTCGGGGGCGTACTGGGATTTGAAGTCGGCTCTGGCAACGAAGTCTAACGCGACGTTTGAAGCGTGGCTGAACAGCGTCGGTGGCAAGCGAGTCGCGAGTGGCAAAGACTTTGACGAGCACACCGGCCAGCTCAAAGACGGCGTCGATGCGATGCTGCTGGATGAAACGACCGCCAAGGAACTGGAAGCCCGTCTCAAGACGCAGCCGTGGAAGATCGCGGCGGTCGAGACGCGGATGCAGACTCGCAAGCCGTCCGCTCCCTTTGAAACGAGTACGCTCCAGCAGGAGTCCAACCGCAAGCTCGGCATGTCCGCCCGCGAGACAATGCAGACGGCCCAAAGGCTCTACGAAGAGGGCCTCATCACTTACATGCGAACCGACAGCGTGAACCTGTCGCAAGAAGCGCTCAAAGCTGCGCGGTCGTGCGTGCTGAGCCGCTATGGCAATGAATATCTCAGCCCGGAGCCGCGTCAGTACACGACGAAAACGAAGAACGCGCAAGAGGCGCACGAAGCCATCCGTCCCGCGGGAACGGAAATGAAGACGGCCGAAGAACATGGCCTGAGCGGGCGCGAGGCGTCACTCTACGCACTCATCTGGAAACGAACGGTCGCGTCGCAGATGTCCGATGCTCAGCTTCGCTTTCAAACGGCGATCATTCATGTGGGCGAAGCGGAGTTCCGCGCGACAGGTCGTCACGTTGAGTTCGCCGGTTTCTTCCGAGCTTATGTGGAAGGAGTCGATGATCCGGAAGCCGCTCTCGACGACACCGAATCGGCGCTGCCGCCGCTCACGCAGGGAGACACGCTGGCCTGCCAGTCCGTCGATGCCGTCGGCCACGAAACCAAGCCGCCCGCGCGCTACACCGAAGCCACGCTGGTCGGAGCACTCAAGGCGGACGGCATCGGTCGCCCGAGTACCTACGCGTCGATCATCGGCACGATTCAAGACCGCAAGTACGTGACGAAGACGGGCAACCAGCTCATCCCCACGTTCACCGCGTTCGCCGTCACCAAGTTGCTTCAGAACTACTTCTCGAAGCTCGTCGATCTCGGCTTCACCGCGAAGATGGAGCAGGATCTCGACGACATCGCCAACGGCGACGGCCACCGCCTTGAGTACCTCCAGCAGTTCTACAACGGGACGGAGGGACTCGATGAACAGGTGAAGACTCAGGAAGCGAACATCGACGCCCGAACCGCCTGCACGCTCGAATTTGCCGGGCTGACTCCGCGCATCCGCGTCGGCAAGTACGGCCCGTACCTTGAGACCGAACGAGATGGCGTGGCGGTCACGGCGTCGTTGCCTCCGGACATGGCTCCCGGTGACGTGACGAACGAGATCGCTGAGAAACTGATCGAACTCAAACAACGCGGGCCACAATCGCTCGGAACTCACGAGGAAACCGGCCTCCCCATTTTCCTGCTCATTGGTCCATTCGGGCCTTACCTGCAACTGGGCGAAGTCGGAGAAGACGGCACGAAACCGAAGCGAGTCTCGATTCCCAAAGGCCGCGATCCTTCGACGCTCAACTTTGAAGATGCCTGTGCGTACCTCAGCCTGCCGCGTTTCTTGGGCAATCACCCCGAGACCGGCCACGTCGTAAACGCTGGCGTGGGAATGTACGGTCCCTACGTGAAACACGAAAAAGTCTTCGCCTCGCTCGGCAAGACCGACGACGTGCTGACGGTCGATCTCGCGAAGGCACTCGAACTGATCGCAGCCAAGAAAGTGAAAGGCCCGGTCCTGCCACTCAAGGAACTCGGCAAGCATCCCGACGACGATGAACCGGTCGGCATCTACGAAGGCAAGTACGGTTCCTACGTGAAGCACGGCAAGGTAAACGCCACGATTCCGAAGGACCGCGATCCGTTGCAGTTCACAATGGAAGAGGCGATCCCGCTGTTGGCCGATCGGGCCGCGAAAGGCCCCGCCAAGAAGGGCGGTCGTGGTCGTTTCGCTAAGAAGGCCGCTCCCGCCGCTGCCAAGAAGGTCGTCAAGAAGAAGGCGACGAAGAAAGTCGCTGGCAAGAAGGCAACCAAGAAGACCGCGACGCTAGACACCGAAGGTTGATTTCATCCAACACTTCGGCATGAGTCCTTCGCTACGGCAAAGAACAGGAAAATGACGGACAAGAAAATAAGAGGCTTGGAATTCAATGCTTGACGTGACCGACAGAAGTCGGATCCGCCATCAAAGTAGGGTGGGACAAGCTCGCTTCGAGCGCCGGCCCACCAGAATGTGTAGGCGTTTTA
>JAYTGQ010000942.1:0-8814 GCA_043733345.1 Schlesneria sp. | reverse complement strand
GCTTCAGTGGTTTAACCGCAAGCCAAAGGCGAGCGCGAGAACGCGGTGAATCGCCCTCATACGCGCTCGCCTTTGGCTTGCGGTTAAACGAGGCGAACCCCGCAATTTTAAGTTGTCGGACCACTAGCTCAGGACCAATGAGACACACGCTTTGACATCGTGCAGGCCCGGCGTTGTAATCCCTCGCGGTCTGACGAGTCTTATCGAACGGAGTCTGGGATGCATCGAGTCTGGCGGGTGGCGGCGCATGATGTCGCGCGGGTGCGGGAAATGAGTGCCAAGCTGCGCGTGTCGCCGTTTCTGGCGCAGGTCATCTTGGCGCGAGGTGCCGCGACGCCCGAAGCGGGGGCGGCGTATCTCGCGAAGAAGCTGACGGACCTGCACGATCCCGAGACTTTGCCCGGTGTGTCTCAAGCGGCCGATCGGATCGTCGCGGCAGTGCAGGCGGGGCGGCGGGTTACCGTGTACGGCGACTATGACGTGGACGGCGTGACCTCGACGAGTCTGCTCTGGCATTGCCTGCAACTGACCGGCGCGAACGTCGATTACTACATCCCCAGTCGGCTCGAAGAGGGCTACGGTTTGAACTGCGACGCGCTGCGGCAGCTTCACGCCGAAGACCCGACGCGGCTGGTCGTCAGCGTCGATTGCGGCATCACGAGTTGCAAAGAGGCGGCAGTCGCGAAACAGATCGGGTTGGAACTGATCATCACCGATCACCACCAGTTCGATGAGACTCTGCCCGAATCGACGATCCTCGTGCATCCGCGTCTGCCGGGAAGCTATCCGTTTGGCGAACTGTGTGGTGTCGGTGTCGCGTTCAAACTGGCGTGGGCGATCTGTGCGAGACTCGGCGACGGCAAGAAAGCGTCGCCCAAGATGCGCGAGTTCTTGCTCAGCGCGATCGGCCTCGCCGCGATGGGGACGATTGCCGACGTGGTGCCGCTCGTCGATGAGAACCGCATCCTCGTTCACTTCGGGCTGGCCAGTCTGGTCGAGCGGTCGAACCCCGGACTGAAGGCTCTACTGCGCATCGCCGGTCTGACGGATCGTACGTCGCTGCAAGCCGAGGACGTGTCGTTTGCCCTCGCGCCGCGGATCAATGCGGCGGGGCGACTCGGTCAGGCGCGGCTCGCGGTAGAACTGCTCACGACGAGTGATGTCGAACGAGCCAACGCGCTGGCGACGTATCTCGATGAACTCAATCGGAACCGGCAGACCGTCGAGCGGCGGATGCTCAAGCAGGCAAAGGAACTCGTTGCGGAGAAGCCCGAGTGGGAAGGGGACCGCGCGTTGGTGTTGTCTCATCCCGATTGGCACGCGGGGGTGATCGGCATCGTCGCCAGTCGCGTGGCCGAGCACTATCAGAAGCCGACCGTGATGATCGCGATGAACGGCGTGAACGGTCTCGCGCAGGGAAGCTGCCGGTCGTTCGCGGGCTTCAATCTGCATGCCGGTCTGACGGCGTGTCGGCACTTGCTCGTCAGCTTCGGCGGACACCATGCCGCTGCCGGACTCAAGATTCAGCCCGACGGGATCGATCCGTTCCGCACCGCCTTCAGCCAGTTCGTGGCCGACAACCACGACGTGCTGCCGGGGACGGCCGAGCAGCTCGTCGATGCCGAAGTCCGACTGGCGGACCTCACGGTGAAGTCGATCAACGAACTCGAACTGCTCGGCCCGTTCGGTGCTCAGAACCGGCGACCGGTCTTCGTGGCGTCGCACTGCGAACTGGCCGGTGCCCCGAAGAAGATGGGGGAGGGCGAGCGGCATCTCTCACTGCAAGTTCGCCATTTCGGAGTGACGATGCGCGGCATAGCGTTCGGCAAAGGCGAATGGGCCGATGAGATCGCCGCCGTGAACGGCCCGATCTCGATCTGCTTCCAACCGACGATCAACCGTTTCCGAGGCCGCGAAACCGTCGAGTTTCATCTGATCGACTGGCAGCCGACCCCGACGGCTTCGTGAGATGTCGAAGTGGCCGTAATGTCTGCGCGACTTTTGGGCGTAAGCCCTCCCGGTATTTCCGGAGCGGGGCGGCGTCAGCCCCCTGGTTCCGCGTTCATCGAAGACGCGGCTCACGCCGAGGAATCAGGGGGCTGACGCCGCCCCGCTCCGAAAATCATCAGAACGAGCTGACGCTCTCTTCCACTCGCTCAGGACACCTTCGGCCATGCACCCTGTTCGACTCGGACCGTATGTGATCGATCGCAAGATCGGGGCAGGGGGGATGGGGAACGTCTATCTCGGCAAGCACAGCGAGACAGGGCAGGTGGCCGCGATCAAAGAGTTGCCCGCATCGCTCGCGCGGGAGGAGGGCTTTGTGCTGCGGTTCAACCGCGAAATCGAAGCGATGCGCAAGCTCGACAATCCGCACATCGTGAAGCTGTTTGAGGCGGGAACCGACAACGACGAGACCTACTTCTACGCGATGGAGTATGTCGAGGGAGAGACGCTCACCACGAAGCTGCGGCGCGAACGGCGCCTCTCGTGGCAGGAGACGATTCGGCTCGGCGTCCAGATGTGTGCGGGCCTGAAGCACGCACACGACTCGGGCGTCGTCCATCGCGATCTCAAGCCGTCGAACCTGCTGCTCGACAAAGATGGGAATCTGAAGCTGACCGACTTCGGCGTCGCTCAAGTCTTCGCGGCCGACCGTCTGACTATGACCGGCGCGATCCTTGGCACGGCCGAGTTCATGCCGCCCGAACAAGTCGAAGGCCGCCGCACCGATCGCCGCACCGACCTCTACGCGCTGGGAGCGGTCCTCTACACGATGCTCGTCGGTCAGCCGCCGTTCAGTGGCGGGACCGCCGCCGAAATCATGCAGAAGCAACGCTTCGGTCGTTTCGATCCGCCCCGCAACTACGTTCCCGAGATTCCCTCGTGGCTCGACGACATCGTTTGCCAGTTGCTGGAAAAGGATCCCGAGAAACGTCTGCCGGATGCGTTCGTGGTCTCGAAACGACTGACCGAAGTGCTGCGCAAGATGGAGTTGAAGCAGGCCGTCGTGGTGTCCGAGTCATCGCCCGACAGCGAGACTCGCGTCGATGGCCCCGTCGTCTCGCAGCGTCCGATCGGCGCGACCTTCATGCGTGACTTCATGAAGGCGCAAATCGCCTATGAAGAACCGAACTCGATCTGGGAGCGGTTCTTCAACAACACGTGGGTGCTACTCGGACTGCTCTTGGTGCTGCTATTCAGCGTCGTGTGGCTCTGGCCCGATGACACGGATCGTCGCACACCGCAGTCGCGAGCCGTCTCTGAACCCGCGCGCATCGTGCAGATCGCCCGCAGCCGCAAAAAGGGGGGAGACTTGGCGGGAGCCAAACAACTGCTCGACGCCCTGCGACCGCTGATTGCCAACGATGAAGAACATCTCAGTACGCTGCGGGCCGTCGATAGCCTGCTGGCCGAGATCCGAGACCAGCGTGCCAGCAATCCCCGCGCGTTCATTCGCGAGGCACTCGATCGAGCCGGACGATTGGCGGATGACGAGCCAGACCAAGCGGCGACCATCTGGTCCGGCATCGTGTTGCTCTACGAAAACGACGGTGCCTTGCGAGACCTCGTGGACGAGGCCCGTCAAAAGTGGGACGCCTCGCGCAAGTCGAATGCGAAGGCCGGAGTCAAATAGTTTTTGGATCGACAACTTTGTGTGATGAGTGTGTCGGAGTGTGTTGAGTGTGTCGGAGGGTGAAAAGTGAAAAGTGAAAAGTGAACACGCCCCACGCCCCTCGTCCGGAGTCACTTTGCACTTTGCACTTTGCACTGATCACTTTTCACTTCGCACTGTTTTCTCCCCTCCTGTCTTTCCCGGATGACGACTCTGCCGCGCGAGGCCACCACTACTCACCCCCTCCCATCTGCTCTCGTCCCGCCTCTCGATCCGCCTTCCGGAGACCGTCCGTTGATGTACCGCTTTGCCGCTCAGAATCTGCTCAGTCGTCCCGTGAGATCATTCCTCGCGTTGCTCGGTTTGACGGTCGCGATCACCGGCATGGTCGGTCTGTTCTCGATCGCCGCCGGTATCGACGACACCGTCAACCAGACGTTCGGGCGCATTCGAGGTCTCGCGGTCATGCAGCCCGGCGCACCGATCCCGCTCTTCTCACGCCTCCCCGCGTCGTGGGCCACTGAGATCGCCCAACAAAAGGGAGTCGGCGTCGTACGGCCCGAAGTTTGGGTCCGGGCACAACTGGTCGATGGCAAGCCGACGTTCAGTCCGCCGCGCTTCCTCTTCGGCACCGACATCGAACGGACGCTCGCGTTGAAGGAAGCGGTCTATCGCGACGACATTCTCACCGGCCGCTTCCTCAGTCTCGACGATCGCGGCTCCTTCAACTGCGTGGTGAGTCAGTCGATCGCCGAGTCCCTTCACAAAACGGTCGGCGCTGCGCTGCGAGTCGATGGCTTCGACCTGACCATCGTCGGCATCTATCGCTGCGGTTCGCTGTTGCTCGACGTGGCGATCGTCTTGGACGGATCGGCCGCGCGGAAGATCGGCAAGTTCGAGGAAAACCTCGTCACGTCGATCTACTTTGAACCCGACGGAACCGTCTCCAACAAGCAACTCATCGCGCAAATTCAAACTCTGTTTCGAGGACGCAAGGCGGACACGTGGAGTGCCGGTGGACTGGCCGCTCTGGCGGGAGGCGGTTCGCTCGACCTGCTGAGTGTCGCGGCGAAGCTCATGCAGTCGGCACCTGCCAACGCCAGCCAGCAGAACGGAGCAGGGGCCACCGACTCGAAGTCAGATGCGAACGCCGCCACGAAGACCGATGACCAGAAATCTCCAGCCGCTCTCGAAGAGGCCGTTGAAATCCGCTCGGCTCAAGACTGGGGCGAGAAGATTTCCGAACTGAGCGGCGACCTCGACATCTTCCTCGGACTGATGACGGCGATTGGAGTCCTCATCGCGCTCCTCAGCATTCTCAACACGATGCTGATGAGTGTCGCCGAGCGAATGGTCGAGTTCGGCGTGCTGCGTGCCAACGGCTGGTCGTCGTGGGACGTGCTGCGGCTCATCACTTGGGAAAGTGCGCTGCTCGGCATCATGGGTGGAGTCCTCGGCTGTGCGAGTGGTTGCCTCGTCGTGCAAGTCGTGAACTGGACCTTTCCGACCAAGGTCCACCTGTTTGCCAGCCCTGGCCTCCTGCTGTTCAGCCTGATCTTCAGCACCGCCCTCGGCATGAGCGGCGGTCTCTACCCGGCCTACTGGGCGGTTCGCATGTCCCCCATGGAAGCGATCCGCCGTGGGTGAGGATGGCACATTTCACACTAACCCGCAGCGTGAGCGAGGACTGGTGTTGCCTCCTCGCTTACGCTTCGGGTTAGAACCGCGTGCGGTGTAAGCGAACATGCACCTGCTGTGTGCCGGCTAAACTTCACGCGGCACAAAGTGAGAGGTTTCTGAGCGGGGCGGCGTCAGCCCCCCGGTTCTTGGGCGTCAGCCCTCCGAGGAAGAACCGGGGGGCTGACGCCGCCCCGCTCAGGTGTCTCATCATTTACCGCGCGAGGTCTAAACCAGCCGCTCCATGCGACGCACAATCTCGGTCAATCGTCCCGCGACGCTCGCGGCATCCGGGAACGAACGGCGTTCGATATAGAGCCACTGCAGCCACGTCCAACCACTCAGCAGCACGCCGCTCCGGTCGAGAACGGCCACCAGTGCCAATTCGCTCGCCGTGAGAGGCCGGTGGCGTTGATACTCAGTTAGCGCGAAGTCCCGTGCGCCGCGATCGTCCTCGACCAGGCTGCCGATCAGCCGCGCGAGGTCGGCCGCCACGTTTTCAACACGACAGGCTGACGGATCGATGAGTCCCGTCACGGCGTCGCCTTCAAACAAAACGTGATCGTGCCAGATGTCTCGCAGGCACGGCTGCACGCGAAACGTGGTTTCACGCATCAGACGCAACTCCGTTGAGAGGACATCTCGCCCTCGTAGAAAAAGAGACCACACGCGCCGCGCGAGGTCTCGAATCGCGGAGTCGCTCGCAAGTCCCGACATCTCACCACTCAACGCGCGCGACACGCCGGCGACTTTCCCTGCATCAACCGCCGTGAGAATGGCCAATCGTTCGAGGACTGCCGGTGACGGAGCGGCAGGGCGACCGAAGAACCAGGTCGCCGCATCCGCTTCCGGAACGAAACGCTCCGCCGCGCGATGCCACTGCGCCAGCGCGGCCAGCGCTCGGCACAGCCGTTCGTTCGACGGCCGCGCCCGAAAATCGGCGACACCTGGCAGCCACGGTTCAAGCTGCCAGAGAGACCCCGCGACAGCAGTGACCGTCGCGCCATCGGACGCTGTCAGGGGAACGGCCACGAAAGTGAGCCCCTCGCGCCGCAGATGTTCGAGCAGTCGATGCAGTCCCGCGATTCGCTCGCGTGGCAGACCGGGTTGAGGCCAACGCCGCAGCGCGAAGTCTCCCGCCGTCGTGACTACGCGCCAGATCGCCGCGCCGCTAAAGCCACCTTGATTTCCCAACGACACCACCCGCGATGGCATCACGCGCGGTGCATAGCGAGTCAGGACTTCACGCACGGTGAGATCGTCGCGCACCGCGACTTCAACGCCCCTTTCCAGCATGACTGTCAAACCTCCTCGCTACCTAATGCCCTTGAACTGGCAGCCAAGAATGCCGCAAGCCCGGTCTGTTTCCAGGCCGGGCTTGCAGGGCTTTCTCATCGAGACCTTAGCCGTCTCCACTGGAAACTACTTGTTCTTTTTCGCCTTGGGCAGCTTGTAGTGCGTCTTTTGATCGTCGGTCAGCAGACCGTGAATCTTCTCGCGAATCGAACCTTGCAGCTTGGTCAGTTCGGGCTTCACATCGTCCTGCGCCTGCTTCTGATCGTCGGTCAGATTGACCGCCGCATCGACCGCTGATTGCAGGTCTTTGCCTTTCTTGCCGTCGGCCCGAGCCTTGTCTCCCGCTTCCTTGCGAGCCTTCTTCTGATCGGCCGTCAGCGTGTCATCCATCTTCTTGGTGAGTTCGGCCAGCTTGGGGCCGTGTTCCTTCTTGATCTCTTCGAGCTTGGACTTTTGATCGTCCGTCAGTGTGATCTCTTTGGGGAGCGTGAAGATTTGCTGACCGGTTGCCATTCCGGCCTTCTTCTTGCCCTTTTCCTTCTGAGCAGCGGCATCGCCCACGAAGGCGGTCCCCATCAGACAGGCGGCCAAACCCAACGTCGTCACGGTGCGAAATAGTCCGTTCATCAAATCTCCTTTGGTGTGTGTCGTCGTCATTCTTCGTTTAACCGCGTGGGCAACGCCCCGCGCGCCGATGGGTAAAACACCCATCCATGTCGCTCGACTCGCGGGGCGTTGCCCACGCGGTTAAACGAGACGACATCGAGGCTGTCGTGTTCGTTTACTTCATCACGCGAACAGTTCGGGAATGATCTCGCCGTCGCGGACGATCATCACCGGGCGACCGATGTTGGTCTGGTATTCCTTGTGACAGTCGATGCCGAGGTTGTGATAGAACGACGCCGCGACGTGATCGGGTTTGTAACCGTCTCCCGCTGGACCTTGAGCCTTGTCATCGGACGCTCCCAGCACTTGGCCCGGCTTGATGCCGCCGCCTGCCATCAGCATGAACATCGCGCGGGCGTAGTGATCGCGGCCGTTGCGTTGCGTGTTGATCTTCGGCGTGCGGCCGAACTCACCCGTGACGTAAACGCAGGTCGAGGCGAGCAGCCCCTTCTGGGCGAGGCCAGCGAACAACGCCGCCAAACCTTCGTCGAACGGTGGCAACTGCTTCGTCTTGAGGCGGACCCAGTTGTCGTTGTGAGTATCCCAGCCGCCGTAGTTGATCGTCACGAACCGCACGCCCGATTCGACGAGTCGCGACGCGAGCAGACAACTCTGGCCGAAGCCGGTCACACCGAACGGAGCCGCATACAACGGCGATTCTTGACTCACATCGAACGCCTCGCGCGAACGAGACGACGTGATCATCGAGTACGCTTGATCGCCGAAGCGGTCCAAGCCGTCGAGCAACTGGCTGTCCTTCTCAACCGCCTTGAAGGTCGTGTCGAGATCTTCGAGCAGCGTGCGACGCTTCTCAACATCGGCCACCGTCAAACCGTTGCCGAGCGTGACACCGCGCACGCCGAACGGCTGTCCGGCCACGGGCACCTTGCCCGTCGAAAGGGCTGCGTAACGGACTCCCAAGTAGCCCGCCTTCTGCGGCGAATTGGGAACGGCCACGAACTGCGGCAGGTCTTCGAGTCCGCCGAGTTCCTTCGTAATGACGGCTCCGTAACCGGGGAACTCGATCGACGGAATCGGTCGGTTGCCGGTGTTCACGTACTGCGAACCGAGTTCGTGAGCGGCCAGCGTGTGCGTGACGCCGCGCAGGATCGCGAACTTGTCCATCTGTTGAGCCAGCTTCGGCAGATGCTCGCTGATTTCGATGCCGCTCACGTTCGTCTGGATCGGATTGAACTCACCACGAAACTCAGTCGGAGCGTTCGGTTTGAGGTCGAACGTGTCCATGTGCGATGGCCCACCGCCGAGATTGATGAAGATGGCCGAGGTCGCCTTCGCCTCTTTCTTCACTTCACCGGCATGAGTCAGCCGCAGGTAATTCGACAGCGTGAGCGCCGAAGCTCCCAGCACACCCACTCGCAAAAAATCACGTCGAGCGACACCATCACAGGTTCGATGCAGAGCCATGATTCAGTCCTTTCGTAGGAAAACAGTGGGGTTCGTAAACGGTTTGATATCTCTTCGTTTTCGTTTAACCGCGTGGGCAACGCCCCGCGCGTCGTGCGACGTTTGAGCCTGTTTCTGCATCGACGCGCGGGGCG
>JAYTGQ010000941.1:0-3247 GCA_043733345.1 Schlesneria sp. | reverse complement strand
AACTTTGTCTTGAGGGGTTCATCACTAGCCCGACGCGCAAGCGAGGGCTTCACTTTCGACAACGGTTTGCCCTCGCTTGCGCGTCGGGCTAGTTGTTGAACAACACCGCAATCTCAAGTTGTCCGACCACTAGTGAGTTGGCTGATCGCGTTCGTCGAGTACTGCTTTCAAGTCCCCGCCAACCGCTGGGGTTCGTTGCAGTACTCGCCCGTGCAACTGAAGGTGATCCAGGAGATCATCACATTGGTCGTCTTCAGCATCTTCGCGGTGCTGTATCTCGACACCAAGCTCGGCTGGAACCACGCGGTCGCATTCCTGCTGATCGTTGCGGCGGTGTTCTTCGTGAGGAAGGATGCGCCGGTGCCAGAACACGCATCTGCGGTTGCTTCGCCCTCAGCCAACGTCACTGTTGAAAAGTGACTTCGGAAGCGAAAGTCTGACCACAGATTTCCCAGCGCGGCTCCGCCGCAACCGAAAGGAACAAGAAGATGATGGACAAGAAGATAGGAGAGGAAGCATCTGGACCTGGCTTTCCTCTTCTTGTCCACCATTTTCTTGTTGAGGTCTTCTGACGGCCATTCGTGGATGAAGTGGGATAGTCACAAGCTTCTCCGGCAGCGGGTCTCACTTGGTGACAGTGCGGAAATCTTCGCGCCCCGCAAAGAAACGAAACGTGAGTAGTACGGAGATCACAGATAAAACCTGTGAAAAAGAAGGGGGAGGTGAGAGTCGTCTTCGCCTTCTTATCCATGTCCTCTGTACTACTCATGTTTTGTTTCTTTGCGCGGCGCGAAGATTTTGAACAGAAGCCAACGAAGGGCGGAGCGATCCCGCAGAGTCAGACGGTATTGCCGAAGTCACCCGACTGCTGGACCTTTGTTACCTTCGCTTGCTTCTGTTCCAGTTTTGGTTGCGGCCGAAGACCGCGCCGGGAAATCTGTGGTTGTTCGACTTCTTCTGCCTTCCGGTGAAACGAAACAGCCGACGAGGATGGGCCTCGTCGGCTGTTGTTAATTGTGGACAACTCGTTCGTGAGCGATGCGTCAGCGTCACTCGGCGAAGGCGGCATCGAAGGCGCGGGCCGACGGGGCGAAGTCGATGTTCTTGACGTACTGGCACGATTCGCGGGCACCGTGTTCGCGGTCCATGCCCATATCTTCCCACTCGACCGACAACGGGCCTTGGTACTTGGCGGCGTTGAGGGCGCGGATGACTTCTTCAAAGTTCACGCCGCCGCGGCCCATGCTGCGGAAGTCCCAGCCACGGCGCGAGTCGCCGAACGACAGATGGCTGGCGAGAATGCCCGAGCGTCCGTTGAGCGTGACCTTCGCGTCCTTCATGTGGACGTGATAGATGCGGTTCGGGAAGTAGCGGATGAACTCGGCGGGATCGACACCTTGCCAAATCAAATGGCTGGGATCGAAGTTGAACCCGAACTCGGCGCGTCCGTCGAGAGCCGCCACGGCCCGTTCGGCCGAGTAGAGATCGAAGGCGATCTCGGTCGGATGGACCTCCAGCGCGAACTTCACGCCGCACTCTTGGAACACGTCGAGAATCGGATTCCAGCGGTCGGCCAGCAGTTGGAAGCCAGCGTCATACATCGCCTTCGGGGTCGGCGGGAAATCGTAGATCAGATGCCAGACGCTCGAACCGGTGAAGCCGTTTACAATGCCGACGCCCAACTTCTGAGCAGCTCGCGCCGTGTTCTTCATCTCTTCGATCGCGCGCTGAGTCACACCGGCCGGATTGCCATCTCCCCAGATGGCCGGTGAGAGAATGCTCTTGTGGCGGATGTCGATGTTGTCGAGGACCGCTTGTCCGACAAGATGGTTCGAGATCGCGAAGACCTGCAGGTCATACTTCTCGAGCAACTCGCGCTTGCGGGCGCAGTAGGTGTCGTCGGAGAGAGCCTTATCGACCTCGAAATGGTCGCCCCAGCAGGCCAGTTCCAACCCGTCATAGCCGAAGTCCTTGGCTTTCTTGCACAGCTCTTCCAGCTTGAGGTCGGCCCATTGGCCTGTGAACAGCGTTACCGGTCGCCCCATTGCGATGACCCTTTCCGAAGACGTAATGAAAACCATCCGAACCTTGATTTCATAAGTCCGCACATCTGCGGCGCACCCTGAAAACGTAGTAGTTTCAGACAGTAGGACGGCCCGAAATGAATGTCAACCGACGATGCTGAGACGCGGACACCCAAGCTGCATTTCAGGATTTCCGGTTCACACTGACGCGCGAGACGAGGAACAAGTAGTCGTGACGAAGTTGGCAACGGCCTAGCGAATCAGTTGCAACGAGTGCTTCTGTTGTATCGCTTGGGACATCCGGAAATCGGTCTCGTTCGAGAGTTGCAACCAAACAACACGGTGCGAGTCACCGAACATGACCTAGGTTTGAGTCGCAGTCTGGTTTGACCAGTGACCACCTTGGAACGACGTTTCCGACAAAAGTCAAAGTAGTAGGCACATTCCATGTGCCGTTCACCGAATTCCTCTGCGAATCGCGCTATCGCGGACGGCACACGGAGTGTGCCTACTACTTTTGTCGGAAACGTCTGGAATGACAGACTGTTGTCAACGAAAGGCTCGCCGCGCTCAAACCCAACCACGGGATCAGCTCAAGGCTCACCCCGCAATTGAACTCCCCTGCAAAGAACCGGAATCTCAGCGATGGCCGATTGGCTGTTCGACAATCCGACCGCCTCCTCAAACGGCACGATGGCCGTTTTGGACGAGTCGTTGGCTCAGACGAAGGGGAAGTCGCTGGAAGGGTGGCTGCGCGAGTTCGCGGTGGCGACGGGACTGCCGTGTCTGTGTCTCGACCGCGATCTGGGCTGCGTCATGGGACAATCGCACCCCGAGATGTTGCCGTTCGTTTCGACCGAGCTGCTGCAACGGTTGGACGAGGTGGAGAACCTCGAAGTGCGGCGGATCACCGAACAGCTCACGATCTTCGCGATGCCAGCCCCGGCCGACAATCGCTTCATCATTGCGGGCTATGTCCTCTCGACGCGCGGTGCGCGACCGGCCGAACTGTTGTTCTCGGCCGTCGAAGCCGAATGGGGCGAGACGCGCCTGAATTCGTGGCTGGCTTCCGTCCCCGTCTGTGACGCCAAGATCCTGCAACGCTTGCTCGACAGCGTCGGGCGCGAGTTCCATCAGCAGCGCCGCGAGGGCGAGTTGCAACTGGAACTGAACTCGCTCAGCCAGCAAATCGACTACACCTACGAAGAGATCAGCCTGCTGCA
>JAYTGQ010000940.1:0-8865 GCA_043733345.1 Schlesneria sp. | reverse complement strand
AAGCCGCAGCGCTCATTGCCGAACCCCCGCGCCGCATGAGCTTCAAACGCACTTGGACCACCTTCCACATCTTCCTCTGGTCCTCGCAGGCCCAGGACGCCTCGGGCTGGCGCGCCAAATACCGTCCAGCGTTGCGGATGGCCACGCCAGACAAACTCCCCCATCGTCCCGGCCGTTCCTTCGAACGAGAAGCCTACGCCCGACGACCAAAATCCAACCCATTCAAAAAACGAAAACCCAAAACTTCCAAACCCAAAACTGACTCTTAAAGTTAAGTGCTATTGGGCTGACGCCGCCCGGCTCAGAGGTCTCATCACTGACCGCGCGAAGTATATATGTTCGTGCATGGACACTCGAAACTCACGGACGATGCGGGGCGGATCGGTGCCGGTGCTGGCGAACAACACCGGGGATGCGGAGCCTGCGGCCGAGTCGCAGTCCACGCAGCAACCTGTCGCTCAACAACCTGTCGGCGAGCGCCGGTTGACGGAGCAGGACATCGTCGGCTTAAAGTATTGCGACGAATTAGTGCCGCTGTTTAAGCGGTTGCATGACAACGGTTGTCGGCGCGATAAGACAGGGAATCGCGAGCTGCATATAACCAGTATTGTCTGATGGTACTGCTGTATTTAGTCAATTCAATTTGTTCGTCGCTGCGGGCGGTGCAGCAGGTGAGTGAGTAAAAGAACGCGCAGCAGAAACGGGGTTGCGGGCGGCGTCGGGGTCGCTGTCGGAGGCCGCGACGGTGTTCGATCCCGAGCGACTGATCGGGATCATCGCCGAACTGAGCGACCGGTTGCCGCGTTCGCCGCACGAGGCGGGGTCGCGTGACGACAAGCTCAAGGGCCTGGCGGGGACGCTCACGCTGGTCGATGCCACACTGATCACGGCGCTGCCGCGCATCAGGCACGCTTCGATGAGAAGCCGCCGTAGTGAGAGCGGCACGGTGAAATGGCGGCTGCACACGCACTTCGAGGTCGATCGCCACGTCCCCTCGCACATCGACGTGACGCCCAGCGGCGGCGGCGATCACGACGAACACGCCGTCCTGAATAAAACCTTTGAACCCGACCGCCTCACTGTGAGGGATCGAGGCTACGCGAAGTTCCTGACCCTCACGGATGGCAGGGGGGCACGGCGGCAAACTGAGGATGTTCTCGAAAAACAGAGGACTGAACGGGCAGTCCTTGAGACTTCTGCTTCACACCGACTCTTCAAATCGCCTTGTTTTTCGGGCAATTTGAGTCTCCCCTGCAATCCGGTAGGGTCAGAAATTCTCCAGCGGTTGGGAAGGGGGCGATGTCCGACTATTATCCCGCGTGTGCGAAAGCCGCCGAGTGGTAACTCGCCAGCCGGGTTGCTCATTTCCGTTCTTCGTTCCCGTTGCAAAGACATTGTCATGAACACCACCTTCCGCGCGACTCTTGAAACCTTTCCGAACCCGTACCCGCAGCGTGATTACTCGATTGAAACGGTCTGCCCCGAATTCACCTCGGTTTGCCCCAAGACAGGCCAGCCAGACTTCGGCGTCCTGACGATCACGTATGTCCCCGATGCCGTGTGCTACGAGTTGAAGTCGCTGAAGCTGTATCTCCAACAGTTCCGCAATCACGGGGCGTTCTATGAGCACGTCACAAACATGATCTTGGACGATCTCATCGCGGTGACGCAGCCTCGTTCGATGAAGATCATCGGCGCGTTCACACCCCGTGGCGGCATCCGCACAAGCGTCATCGTGGAGTACGCCAAGCCGATCGCGTGACGGTGGACAGCGGATCGATATCCCTCACGCGGCCCGGCGTGAGACGTTTTCAAGCGGCTGAAAGTGGAGTGTCAACAGGGCGGCGCGATGCGATGGCGGGCCATCCGCGATGGCCGCACGGCTGGCGGCTGCGTTCTCGGCCGCGATCACTTCCCCGACTGATACTCGATCTTCCTCGCAGGCGGCATCAAGGGCGGCTATTCACACGGCGAGTCGGATGAGTTCGGCTTCAGCATCGCGCAGGACAAGGTTCACGTTCACGACCTGCAGGCGACGATCCTGAATCAACTCGGTTTCGACCACACGAAGCTCAGCTATCGCTTCCAGGGCCGCGACGACCGCCTGACCGACGTTCACGGTAGCGTGGTCAACCAGATCATCGCGTAGCCGCGACTTGAGCGAGGGACGTGGGGTAGGTTTGTAACCTGCCCGTCCCCGAGTTCCTCATGAGACGGGCAGGTTACAAACCTACCTCACGAGTCACTCCCAAGCCAGCGGCTTGAGCCACGCGGCTTTGAGTTCGGCGAGACTCGCGTCGATCACCGGCTCCACATTGGATGCCGCGATTTGAACGCGATCGCTCGACGTGACCTGACCCACGCGGGACAGTGGCAATCCGGTGAGCGTCGCTTCGAACTGCGACGCCTTCGCCGGTTCGACTTCAATCAGGAACCGGGTCGAACTTTCTGAGAAGAGCAACACGGCGGGATCGCTGAGGCTGGCAGCCTCAGCCACGGAAGCGATGTCCAACACGACGCCGAGTCCGCCCGCGAAGGCCATCTCGGCTGCGGCGGCGGCGAGACCTCCTTCGCTGAGATCGTGGCAACTGCGGACGAGACCGCTCGTGATCGCACGATGCACGGCAGCGAAGATCTTCGGGGCCTGTTCCAGATCGACGTGCGGAACCGTACCGCCGCTGAGGCTGTTGACCAGCGCGTAATGGCTGCCGCCCATCTCGTCTCGCGTCACGCCGACCAAGTACAAAAGATTGCCAACCTGTTTGAGATCCATCGTCACGCATTGTCGCACGTCGGCAACTTGGCCGATGGCGCTGATGAGGAGAGACGACGGAATCGCCACCGTGCGTTTCTCACCCGTGGCCGGATCGACGTAGGAGAACTCGTTGTTCAGGCTGTCCTTGCCGCTGATGAACGGGGTGCCGAACGCGATCGCCGTGTCCTTGCAGCCGAGGGCCGCTCGCACGAGAGACCCCAATGTTTCGGGTCGCTCGGTGTTTCCCCAACAAAAATTGTCGAGGATTGCGATGCGGCTCGGATCGGCTCCGACCGCGACGCAGTTTCGCACCGCTTCGTCGATCGCGGCGGCGGCCATCCAGTACGGATCGAAGTCGCCGTAGTGCGGGTTCATCCCGTTCGAGACCACGACGCCGCGCTGCGAGGTCAGATCGGGCCGCACCACGGCCGCATCCGACGGTCCGTCGCAGGCCACTCCGACCAGCGGCTTCACGACCGAACCGGCCTGCACCTCGTGGTCGTACTGCCGGATGATCCACTCCTTCGAGCAGACATTCAGCGAACCGAGGATGGCGGTGAGGGATCGTTGAAGGTTGAAGGTTGAAGGTTGAGGGTCAGAGGAAGTCGATCTTCCTGTCCCCTCGCCCCGGCTTTGCGGGGAGAGGGTTAGGGTGAGGGGATTCTCGTCATTCAATTCCGTCACAACCAAGTACTCAGTTGTCGAGATCATCCGTGGAGCCAGCTTCATCTGCTTGCTCATCTTCATTTGTTGTGCGGGATTCGCTTGGTCGATTGACGCACCGAATTTTCGCAGCGGGGCGAGGGGAGTTTCCGTCGGTGGGATGTAGACCGCATCGCGCACGACGGGGGGACGACCATCGTGGAGGAAGCTCATCGCCACGTCGCCGACGGTCTGGCCGTGGTACGTCAACTTCAGACGCCCGTCGTTGCCGAACTGGCCGATGGCGGAGGCTTCAACTCCCTCGGCCGCGCATAAGGCAAAAAACTCGTCCCACTTGTCGGGCGGGACGGCAAGGACCATGCGCTCCTGAGCTTCGCTGATCCAGATCTCGGTGTACGAGAGGCCGGCGTATTTGAGCGGGCATTTTTCTAACCAGACGACTGCGCCGGAGTGTTCGCCCATTTCACCGACGGCCGAACTGAACCCGCCCGCTCCGCAGTCGGTGATCGCGTGATACAGGCCGAGGTCGCGGGCTTGCAGGACCACGTCGGCCACCATCTTCTCGGTGACGGCGTTGCCGATCTGGACGGCTCCGCCCGAGATCGATTCGCTCTCGTGAGTCAGCTCGGCGGACGAGAACGTCGCGCCGTGAATGCCGTCGCGCCCCGTGCGGCCTCCCACCGCAACGATGAAGTCGCCGGGATGGACCTCTTTCTCAACCTTGCCGACCGGGATCATCGCGGCCGTCCCGCAATAAACCAGCGGGTTGCCGAGGTATCGCTCGTCGAAGAAGACCGCCCCGTTCACGGTGGGGATGCCCATGCGGTTGCCATAGTCGCGGACGCCTGCGACGACACCCTTCATCACGGCCTTTGGGTGCAACGTCCCCGGTGGCAGCGAATCGACTGGCGTGTCGGGCGGAGCGAAACAGAAGACATCAGTGTTGAGGATCGGCTTCGCGCCGAGGCCCGTGCCAAGCGGATCACGGATCACGCCGCCGATCCCCGTGTTGGCACCGCCGTAGGGTTCGATGGCCGACGGGTGGTTGTGCGTCTCGACCTTGAAGCAGACGTGCTGCTTGTCGTCGAACTTCACGACGCCCGCGTTGTCCTGGAAGACGCTGACGCACCAGTCGTCCTTGCCGAGCCGCCGACGAATCTCGACCGTGGCGCCGAAGACGGTCTCTTTGAGCATGTTTTCGAAGACCCGCTCACCGTGTTCGTCGCGGTAGCGGATGCGGCCCTTGAGCGTCTTGTGCGAGCAGTGCTCGCTCCACGTTTGAGCGACCGTTTCGAGTTCAATGTCGGTCGGATCGCGCTGCTGCTCGACCCAGTGTTGTTTGATCGTCTGCATCTCGGCGAGGCTCAGGTAAAGCTGGCCGTGTTTGCTGAGGTGCATCAACGCCGCATCGTCCATCGCCCGGATCGCGACGGTGCGCAGAGCGAACTTGTACTCGGACCCGGCTCCGATCGACTCCATGCGGAGCGGCCCGACGATCACGCGCTCGATGGCATCGTTCGCGAGAACGCGCTTCGTCACGCGATCCAGATCGGCCGACGAGGCCCCTTCGTTGAACCAATACTTCCGCCCGGTCGCGACCGCCTCGACGTTGAAGCCGAGATCGACGAGCGCCTTCTGGGTGCTCATGCCGACGTTGTCGGTGACGCCCGGTTTGTAGAGGACGTGGAGGAGTTGAGGGTTGAGGGTTGAGGGTTGAGAGGCAGATGAAGAGTTGCTGCCATTCTCTGGCCTTAGACCATCAACCCTCGACCATCGACCTTCCTCCGCCACCGGATCGACCAGCAGCACGCGGGCCGCTCGCACGACATCGGCCTCGGTGAGCGACGCGGCTTGCAGCAGGAACGACCTCGCGCTGCGAGCCGTCTTCACGGTCGAGGCCCCGAGCGCCCGAGCCTCATTCACCACGCGAGCGGCTTCGCGATCCACTTCATTTGCCGCCGGACGGACTTCCACTTCCCAAAGCATTCGAGTTCTCTTGTCTTTAAGTAGGGTGGGCAGTGCCCACCTTGGTTGTTCACTCGTTTAACCGCGTGGGCAACGCCCCGCGTGTCGAGCGATATGGATGCGGGTACGCCTATCGACGCGCGGGGCGTTGCCCACGCGGTTAAACGACGCAGTTCCGGTCACGCGGAGCACAGAACCGTCTCAGTCACAACATTTCAATCACTTGTTCACCGCCGTATCGCGGGTTGGGGACCAGCGTCTGTCGGCTCGGATCGACAATGAAATCGAGCAGTTCGAGCGGGACTTGGCCAATCAACACCGGAACCACATCGGGAACTTCGACCACGTCAATGATGCAGTCTCGCCCCTGGATCGTGAGTCGCACGGGATCGTACTGCTTGGCGATTCGGATGCCATTGGCGGTGATGGAAGGACGCTCGGCCGTCATCGACAAACCGAGTCGCTCGATGATCCCCGTGGGCAGCGCGAGCCGCATCGCTCCCGTATCGACAAGGGCGTCGGGGACTTCCACGCAACGGACCTCCGTTGTTTTGATCAGCCCTCGTTTGGCGGCCCATTCATCCTGAAGGTTTTCGATTTTCGCGATCGCTGCTACTCGGCCCATGATTGCCTCCCTTCACTCGTTCCACTCGAAACTCAACACATCAACCGATCAATTCAATCACAACTGCGGTGCCGTATGCGAGGGTTGAACTATTTACCGGAGGCTGATGACCTTGCTCGACGCGGACACCGACAATTGCATTCGCTCCTCGCGTGGCTGCCTGTGCCAGCATTCGGTCAACCGCAATGTCATAGTCTCGTTCACACCGATCCGTGGGCGATTCCATGAACCTCCGGAGCAAGGGCAGCATGACGCTGTACATTTCCCACAGATTCATCCTGCTGGCAGACACTCCGCGCACCAATCCGAGTTGTGCGGTGATGCGATAGCCGTCAACTTGAACGTCCGTTGTCACGATCATGGTTGTGCCTCCAACATCTCCCGACGCACTCGGCCTTCCTCCAGCAATTGCTTCAGGACATCGGCGTTGCCCAGTTTGAGCGCCGTGCGGAACGATTCGAGCCGTTGTTGCATCGCTTCGAGTCCGTCGATCATGTGAGCGGCGTTGTTCAGCAAGATGCCCGTCCAAAGTGCGGGGTCTCCGGCCGCGACGCGGGTCGTGTCGCGGAAGCCGGTGCCGGTGAGCGGGCGGTTCTCGGGGGAGAGTGTTGAGGCGAGAGCCGACGCGACAACGTGAGGCAGGTGGCTCGTCATAGCCAGCGCGGCGTCGTGGTCATCGGGCGTCATCCGCACCGTGCGCATTCCGACAGATTGCCAGAAGCGTTCGAGCCGTGCGATGTCTGCCGCCTCCGCAGTGGCTTGCGGGGTGAGGACGCAGACTTTTCCCTCGAACAGGTTCGCCTCGGCCGCTTCAAAACCCTGGCGGTGCGAACCGGCAATGGGGTGCGACCCGAGAAAGTTTGGCACGTCAGCCAACTCGGAACAGATCGGCCCCTTTACGGAACCGGCATCGGTGAGGAGGAGCTTTAAACTGTTAGCGGGAAGCGGGAAGCCAGGAGGAGAAGACGAAGACAAGTCGGACAACGCCGTGCGGACTCCATCGGCCACTTTATCGACGGGGGTGCAGAAGACGATCAGGGTCGCTCGGCGCGCCACTTCTGCGAGGTCGGTCGATCGTTCGTCGATGAGGCCCGCGTGCATTGCGGCCTCCAACCGCGAGATGTCTCGTCCCACTCCGATCACACGCTTCGCGGCCTGACGCTGCCGCAATCCCGCTGCCAACGAACCGCCAATCAAACCGACACCGACGATGGCAACAGTCTCTACCGGCGACGATGAAATTGAGTGCGGCTGGCTCATGAGGGCCGGATTGTAGTCGGCCTCGTGAACGAACTGAACCGAGTCCGGTCCTGCGCTGGCACCTGATCCAGCCGGCGGGGCGAGTCTTCGAGGAAGTAGGGTGGGACCAGCGGCGCTTCGCCGCGCCGGCCCACCAAGGATTGTCGATGTTTCTGAATGGTGGGCCGGCGCTCGAAGCGAGCTGGTCCCACCCTACTTGAAATCAAGCGACGGCTTGAACCAGCCGCAATCACATCAGTCGTTCAATGGGTTTGCCCGAGCTGTACTTCATCGGGCGGCCGATGGGGGTAATGACTTCTTTTTCCGGGTCGATGCCGAGTTTCTTCAGCACGGTCGCGTAGAGGTCGGCGACTTCGATCGGGTTCTGAGGTTGTTTCTTTTCGCCGGTCGGATCGGTCGCACCAAGCAGCAGTCCGCTGGGAAGGCCGCCGCCGCCGAGGAGGCAACTGAAACCGGACGGCCAGTGGTCGCGTCCACCCGCCGGGTTGATGGCCGGTGTCCGCCCGAACTCGCCGATCACGAGGACGACTGTCGATTGCAGGAGGTCTCGTTCAACGAGGTCTTTTAGGAGCGCGGCCAGAGCCGGATCGAGATCCTTCGCGCGGTTGGTGTGGGCTTCGAGGTTCCTCGCGTGGGAGTCGAAGCCGTTCAGCGCGACCTCAATGGAACGAACGCCCTCTTCCAACAGTCGCCGCGCCACGAGACAGCCTTGGCCGAACTGGCTGTCTCCATAGACGGTCTTCACGGCGGCCGGTTCCTCTTTGAAATCGAAGGCCCTGAGTTGCTTGGAACTCATCATGCGCAAGGCCGCGTCGATCGTGTGCTGGTGCAGCGTCCGTTCGACCTTCGCATTGCGGTGCATCTGGAATGACTTCGAGACGACTTCGAGGTTCTTCAAGCGTTGAGCTTGCCGGTCGTCCTCAACGCGCGGTCGCAGGTTCTGTCCGTTGTCGCCGGGATTGAAGATGCGATAGGCATCGAGGCGGTCGCCGAGGAACCCGCCGCGCGGTGGGAAGTTGCTGTCACCCAGTGAGACGAACTGCGGAATTTCAACGCGGTCGTCGGGCAACTCGTGAGTCACGATGGCCCCGATGCTGGGATGAACGAGCGTCGGCTCGGGGCGGTATCCCGTCTTGAGCATGTACGCCCCCCGCTCGTGATCTCCTTCCTTCGACACGAGCGACCGGATGACCGAGACGTGGTGAAGTTGCTCGGCGACGAGTGGGTAGAGGTGAGCGACCTGCACATCGGGGATCGTCGTCTTGATCGCGGTGACACCGCCGTCGCCACCGATCTTCGTGCCAGGGTGCGGATCCCACGTTTCGAGCTGACTCGCGCCACCCCCAAGCCAGATGGTGAGGAACGATTTCTGACGCTCATCACCGCGCCGTTCGGCGGCTCGCAGGTCGAGGCCGGGAACGGCGAACGAGAGGCCAAGCGAAGAGACGGCGAAACGCAGGAAGTCGCGGCGGGAAGGAGTCATGATGGGTTCCAGTTCTATCTTTCGAGATTGGCTTCTGAGCGGGGCGGCGTCAGCCCCCTGGTTCTTGGACGTGAGTCCTTCCGTAATCTGAGCGAAGAACCAGGGGGCTGACGC
>JAYTGQ010000939.1:0-3257 GCA_043733345.1 Schlesneria sp. | reverse complement strand
GGCGTGGTCAGCGTGCGGAACTCATCGTCGCCCAGCGTCGGGTCGTGACTCAGTTGTGGGACGTGCCACAGACATCAGTTGGCCGCGCAGGCCACCTGTCGCAGACCGGCGAGGTTTTTTCGTGCCCGCGACGAAGCCGAATGGTGGTTGGACGACTTCTCCCGCGAGGTGGCGTGTTCTGCGGCGAGCCCGGCGAACAGAGCTTTCCCGAAACCGAAATCGCGCGGGGTGTTGACAGTCAGTTCCGTCCGCAGCGAGCGGCCCTCCTGGAAGCCGCCACGGGCGGTTGGGTCCGCTTGATCGACGAGCGGTTGTCGTCCAGCCACAAGCTGGGGATGACCTGCGCGGTGATCAGGCGGGTGCGGAACCGCGTCTTCGTGGTGCGCGGGATTTGCTTGTCGAAGATCAGTGGCCGTTTGTCGGGGCGGCCGAGGTCCAGGTTGTCGCGCAGCATCTGTTTGAAGAACAGGCGGCCCGACAGCGGATGGTCGAAGACCTGCGGCTGCGAGAACTCGATCTGCGGCATCAAGACTTCCTCGCCAAATCCCGCGCGGCGGTCGTCGTCGGTGAACGGCTGGGGCAGTCGCGCCTGCCACTTGTTCCACAACGCCTGAATCTTGTTCCACAGCGCCCGGATCTTGTCGGCCGTGAGTCCGTCGCAGATCTCTTGCAGCCGCTGCGGGTTCGCGCAACTCAGGACGCCGTTCTCCAGCGGCTGGTACGCGATCCCCTCCTTTTCCAACTGCCGCTGGCAGTATTCGTGGCCGTTCAGACACAGCCGCGCGTTGTCGGGAAAGTAAGGCGAGCGGCAAGACTTCCTTTACCCGCGTAGCTGAAGTCGTGAGACTTCGGATCGAAGTCTCACGACTTCGGCTACAGGTAAGACATCTCTTGCCGCTCGCCTAAGAACAGGACTTGATGAAGAACGGCCCGAAGTCGTCGTCGATGCAGTAGAAGTAATCGTGATTGACCATCGCCGTCCGTTGGGTGAGCCACGGGATCGTGCGGCCGGTGGTGTTGGACTGGGTCTTGGTCACGCGCGGAACGAACGCCTTCTCCTGCGCCTTGCCGATGAACAGCACGCCGTCGCGGATCGGGTTCTGCCGACGAAGTTCGGCGGCGACGTTCTCCGTGCGCTGCCGGGCCTTCGTCTCGAACGTGATCAAGGGGATGCTCCCGGCTTCGGCAAACCGCTCGACCCGAGTGCCGAAGTCGCGCGTCATCCGCGCCAGTTCCTTGACGAAGAACACCTGTCGATGACGCCGGAAGAACGCGGCCAAGTTCTTCTCGATCTGCAACCTCGGCACGATGGCACTCAGAGACATCCGGTCGAGCGACTCGACCGTCAACACCACGTGCCGATCCAAGACCTCGGCGACAGACCTGTTGATCCCGGCGGCAGACGTGTTGATCCTGGCGGCAGACCCTGTTGATCCTGGCGGCAGACTGGTTGAAACTCATGAGGCAGGCTCTGTGGGCACGGTCTCTCGCCCCCCGCCGCTCGTCGGCTCCAAGGCGTCTCGCACGCCATTACGCCCCGCCGAGCCTGCACTTTCCACCCTCAACTCGCGCAGCGAATGGTCTGAGGCGCAGCCCTCGCTGGAGTCTTCGCCGAAGCAGTGCGAACCAGAACGGAAACTCAAGCGGCACTGCTCCTTCGAGGACTCCGAAGCAGTGGCAGGTCTCCCTGTTGTTACGTGGCCCAGATGAAGCGTGGCCACCCCGCACTACTCGCATGAAAGTGAAAGGCGCGATCTTCATCAACGACCGTACTGCGGCTGCCTGTGCTTCTCGTCCGAATTAGTTCAAGCTGGTTTGACTCGCAGGCGCAACGGTAAACGAGGATGTATGCACACGAGTTGGTTCAGCCTGATCCACAGCAGTGAAACTATTCTGCAATTCTTTGCAGAAGTTGTTTGTATTTCCGAATGGCCCTTGTAGTTTTCCGCTCCATCTCGTCAGGCACCGTCTCGCTGTTCTCTGAGGCCGCCGATGTCCGCTCGCAATGCTTCTCTCGCATCCGCCCCGCAAGCTCCAAGCTCCAAGCTCCAAGCTCCAAGCTCCAAGCTCCAAGCTCCAAGCTCCAAGCGTTTTTCTTGCGCTGATCGCCTTAAGTCGCGGCACTGGCAAGATCGCTTGCACTTTCTGGCGGGGTTGTTTCCGTTTTACGTTGCCTCTGCTTGTGGAAGTGCAGCGTACGGAAAGCACATTCAACTCCGGACGCGGCCTCACCCGCTTCCGTCCGAAAAACGACTGTGTCAAGATACGAAAACCGCCAATAGCGGCACTATTCGGTTATTGGCACATTAGTTTTCTCTTTGCCACACCTCTCTGTTAAAATATACCTTCGTAAATGAAAGGGAGGGCGAATGAATCCAATACGCGCAATTATCGTCACACTCGTCATCGCATCGACATCTGCGAGGGCCGAAGACCATTTGTCGCTGATTGAACGCAGTCTCACCGAGCAATACTCGTCGATCCACAGCGTCGAGGTCAAGTTCCGTATACGTTCCAATGCGTGGAACTTGAGTCCCGAAGAGAAATCGCGCGTGGCGGAGTTTACGCATTGGGAATGGCTTCAATCCGGTACCAAACGGCTGATCCGAAAAGAACCTGAGCGACTCTACGACGGACAAATGAACTTGCTGTGGTACAGCTTCGATGGCCAGCGGGCGTTTGAAATGATGTGCTGGCAAACGGACGGCACGCGCCCTCAGACTATTCGGATCACGCCGTCCATCAACCCGAACTATTACAGGGATGCCGTTCCCGTGTGGATGTGGGGGCTTCATGTGCCTTCATGTGATACTCCGGTGTTGGACTGGCTGAAACGACGCACCGCTGACAAGGTTCGCGACTTGGGTCTCGATGCTATAGATGGCCACGCGTGCCGCAAAGTGGAATTTGACAACGTCCCTGTGCAGGGGCTGTACCGCACGCGAGCGTGCGGTGTGGTTTGATGCCGGAGCAGACTGGCTGCCGCGAAAAGTCGCTTGTACATCTCTGCGTTACATCGAACTCGCGCGACGGCAACTGGAATTGAATCCCAAAAATATGCAGCCGATTCGCATGACTGTGGAACCGGGAGAAGTCACACAAGTGTACGAGGTACTCAGCTTCATGCAGGTGAAGGATCCTTTGCTGGGACGAAAACGCGGTTCATCCGACTAATGCGTGCTGAGAGTTGAGAAGTAGTGAACATGCCGGTGTGATTTGGGGTTAGGTAACAATCCACCAGATCACGGGAGCCGACA
>JAYTGQ010000938.1:0-3257 GCA_043733345.1 Schlesneria sp. | reverse complement strand
TGATTTCCTGCATGACCGGCGGCTAGCGCCTTGCCGCTCACGGGTGTTGTCCAACAGGAGTGGTGGAGAGCCCAAATTTGTTTGGCCGAGAACCATGTTCTCGGCCACAAGCGCTGCTTCAGCCTTTCATCGACTGCGTTCGAGAGGCTGCGGATGGCAGGCGACGACGGTCCATCGCACATGGTGGAGTACGCTATCGGAACTCGCTGCCGAGACTTGTAGTTCAAACTGAGCGACTCCGAACGGCAGTTCGTCGCACAACCAAATGTCACAGCGGTACTTCAACGTCTCGCCGTTGCTTCCGGGCGAATGAGTGACTTGAGCGGCCGCTCGTTGGCAGCGGAATGCCTCGCGCCGTAGTGGCGTTTTCAAATACCTGACGACGCCTGGGCTGTACTCCTTTTTGAGAGGCAGTCCACGGACGAAGGTGAGGTCGGACTGTTGCTGCTCGGGCGTGACCAATGAGTCTGGCCAGCGCAGGAACTCGGCTGGGGCTGCTCCGGCACGGAAGCGGGCGGCGTCGAGGAACAACGTCCGTTGGCTCGTGGGCTTGCCATGTGTGTCTGATTGGAAGATGTCGATCGCCACGAAGCCGCGTGTCGCATCGGGGCGGGAGGTCAGTCGTCGCCGCGCAGTGTGGCCATCGGGTGTGAAGGACTCAAACTCAATCCAAGTCGGCTCGGCGGTAGCGTCAGTAGCCTCGGGAAGTGATGCGAACCATGTCCAAAGGGGCCGTGGCAACGGAGCCGGTTCTTCGCGGTAGTCGATCCAGCCCCAGTCCTCCAGGCGATCAAACAACCACGGCTGTTGCCAAGGATTGGGAATCGGCTGCCACGCAGAGAACGTCGAAGCGACCAGCAGCAACGTGGCGAGGAATTGAAGTGGGCGGCGCTTCGCAACGGCGTCCAACGGTGGGATCAATGCCAGCAGCCAGAGGGGCGTCAGCCAGAGTGACCACCTCAGGGCACAACTGACTCCGCCAAAGTTGTAGTTCTGCGTGCGAGTCAAATAGAACGCGAGAATGATCGCGGTCAGAAGCGCTCCACAGCGCAGGACACTACGCAGGGCGATGTCTGGCACGCGACGACTCATCAGCCAACCCAAGATGGCCAATAAAAACACGGGCGACAACGACCAAATGCCGTGATGTCCCACCGTGCAGTGAATGAAGTACATCAGAGGCGAATCGAGATTGCGATCGACTCCTTGAGGGTTCATCCAATAGCTCGGCACGCCGTCGATCACGAAGTTGTACTTGGATGAACCGTAGCCAGCGTAGGTGGGCTGCCAACTTCCCGTCGCGATCACATTCGTCACCAAGAGCGCGACCAGCGGGACCAGCGCGGCGGGAACGTACCAACCAGCCGTCTGCCGTGGAGAGCGTTGCCAAGCGAGCAGAAACGTAGCCAGCGCGAACGCGCTGGCGGGGAGTTCATTCGCGCAAGTCCAGACCGCCGCGAAGCCGCACAGCGCAAACATTCCGGCATGAGGCACTTCGTCGGACAGCAACCGCATCAATGCGAACACCGCGACCATGACTCCCGCCGCCGCAACCGTGTGGTTGTTGAGCGTCATCAGAAACGGCGTGAGCAGCGTCCCAAACCCGGCGGTGGAGAGTACGAAGTACCGACACCAGTCGGTTCGCGCATGACGTTCCAGAAGCGTGTTCAGCAACCAGAGTGACACTGTGAAGGGGAGAAGATTCACGAACAGCAGGACCACGGTCGTGATGGCGTGCGTATCCGCCAACAGTGTCCAGCCTGTGATTCGAGATACGCACCATGTGATTCCCGCAACGATCACGGTCAGCAGCGGTGGCTTCGTCGAGTAGAAGTGACCGTCGTCGTGAATGATGTCGATCGAGTCCCAACCGGGTCGTTGGCGAATCTCGTCGATGCAGAAGGTGCCGCGCTCGACAAGCGACCAAACCGTACACCAACGCGACCGGTCGTTTGCGCTCTGCAGCGGCTTCGCGTTGAAGAGCGCTGCGGCGTGAATGGAAACGGCGATGACAATGATGAGCAAACTGGCCGCTCGCCGCGAAACAGTGTGTGACTCAATGTTCTCTGTCAGATCGGGCATCCCCATCATCGAGTCGTTCTTTCACAATCGAGGCAATTGGGTGCGGCTCAACACGCCTGCATCGTGAGTAATGCGACTTGCGATTGCCAGCCACGACATCGTTCGA
The DNA here is from genome assembly GCA_043733345.1 of Schlesneria sp. Classification (GTDB taxonomy): domain Bacteria; phylum Planctomycetota; class Planctomycetia; order Planctomycetales; family Planctomycetaceae; genus Schlesneria. The sequence continues at coordinate 1,069 of JAYTGQ010000938.1, read as the reverse complement.
GCAGTGCCATCGAATTGTTTGGTCTGCGAAAGCTGGAGGGTGGGACCAGCGGCGCTTTGCCGCGCCGGCCCACCCTGATTTCTCGATGGTGTTCGATGGTGGACCGGCGCTCGAAGCGAGCTGGTCCCACCCTACGTTCAAAAATCGCTGGTCCTGTCGTGGGTGTGGCGAGGCCAGTGTTTAGCCTTCACCGTGCTTTCGAGATACCCGACTGCATTAGCGACCACCGATCTCACCCCGTCGCAACACTCTTTCTAACCGTCACAAACTGTGAGCGGCTTGCCCCTCGGATTTTCTCGCGCTACGATGTTCGGCGGCAGGAAGCCAATCGGACCGACGGCTCGACCGTCGCGGGGGGATGTGCTTCAAAATCAGTTGAGGAGGGGATCATGAACGTCAATGAAATGGTGCGTGGTGGATTGATTGCAGTCGGCCTGCTGGCAGCCGGGGTGTTTGCGAGTTCGGCTGAGGCCGCTCCGCTGGTGGCTCAGCCGAACATCGGTCAGGCCGTCGCGCCCGCCGTCGTCGGTTTTCATCGGTGGCACGGTGGCTACAGCTCTCGCAGTTGGGGTTCCTACAACTACGGTCGCCCATCGTTGTACTACGGCTGCAACGTGCGGCCTTACCGTAGTGTCGTGCGGTACAACTACCGGCCGTCGTACTCCTACGGGTACGTCTCGCCGTATGCCGTCAACAGTTACAACTCGTACAGCGTTCCTTCGTGTACGAACTGCTCAAATTCTCCAGTGATCTACTCACAGCCGATGGTTTACAGCCAACCCGTGGATTACTCACAACAAGTTCAGTACTCGCAGCCGATGGTCTACTCGCAGCCCAGTGCCTACGGACAGCCAGCCTACTCACAACAGGTGTACTCGCAGCCAGCCTATTCGCAGCGGGTCGTCTACGCGCGACCTGCGTACTCGGTCGGTGTTTACAACACAGGCTACGCGCGTCCCGCGTTTTACTCGGGCTATTCGAGCTACTCGTCCCCAGCGTATGGCTCGGGTGCGTATGGTTCGGGTGCGTATGGTTCGGGTGCGTATGGTTCGGGTGCGTATGGTTCGGG
>JAYTGQ010000937.1:0-8872 GCA_043733345.1 Schlesneria sp. | reverse complement strand
TGGCGATGGCCTTCGCGGGCGAACCACAGCACGATCAGGCTGTCGAGCAGCATGGCCAGCGGGGCCGTCCGTTCGACCGCGCGGCGCGACCAGCCTTGCGGTTCCTCGAAGCCCAGGTGTTGCTTGCTGTCGCGGTGGGTGACTTCGATGCTCCAGCGTCTGGCGTACCAGCCGAGGACCTGTTCGGCGGTCGCGTCGTGGCGTGTCGAGTAGAACGCCTCTTGGCCGCGGCCTCGGACGGAATCGCTCAGCCGATTTTCCGCGTCTTCAAAAACTTGGAAACCGGCCTATCCGCAAACGGTAGTATCACTAAACTCACTCGCCCCACTCGCTTGGGCGTCAGGAACTGCCGTGCTTCACGGTGGTTCGAGTCCTGAATGCTGCCCCGCACGGGAAGGAGTCCGTCGTGTCTGCCGCTTGCCATTCCCCGTTGTCGGCAGAGTCCGGTTCCTCTCTCGGTGCGAGTGCCGACAACAGCGTGACTCTCGAATGCGGCATTGCTGCATTTGGTGTCGCCAACCTGACAGGTGAGCTACTCGCCTCCATCCGTAAGTCACCGGAAGCACACACCGCGATGCCGCTCGCGCCGTCAGTCGCGCGGCACTGTGATGAGCAAACACTGGCGTCCCTGTTCGCGGTCGGCGAGGCCATGCGCAAGCTGGAATCCACCACGGCCGATTTTGAGGCGTGGGGCATCGTCGCTTCGACACGCTTTATCGGTCGCTCGTTCTTCGCCCAGTCGCTGGAGAAATTTGATCGCGAAGGACCGTGGAACACTTCGGTGCAAGTCGTCCCTCACCGGTCGCTGCACTCGACATCCAGCACCATCAGCCTCGCACTCGGCAGTCACGGTCCGAACGTGGGAGTCGGTGGCGGCAGCGATGGCGAGGGACAGGCACTGCTGGCGGCCACAGCCCTGTTGGACGAGTTTGACCTTCCCGGCGTGTGGCTCGTAATGGCAGGCTGGTCTCCCGAATTGAACGTGGATGCCAGTGGAACGCCGACGGCAGAATGCCGCTGCCACGCGCTGGCGCTGGCTCTCAAACCAACTCGCGATGTCCGTGGCGGCTTAAATTTTCGGATCGTTCCCGATCACGATGTCTTTGAAGAAGCAACCGCCTCGAACGGCAAGAACCTCTCGACCAGTTGGCTCTCACTGCTGACGGCGCTGCTCCACAAGGAGCCTCAGAACCTCAACGTCATCGCACAACTGTGTGATGGCTTGCGAGCTGAACTCGTGTGGAACTCGGCCAGTTCCGCAGCCAACTCGACCACCTCCTCTGATCACGCCGCAGCCGATCTTCGCGCGGCGAGTTGATCCGCATCCCTTCCCCACACCTCTTGCCACTTCGAGCCGCTCATGTCACAGCGACCTGCTGTCTGGATCACCGGTGTTGGACTGACAACTTCGTTGGGACACCGATACGACGAGTTCGCGAACAACCTGCTCGCGGGACGTTCGGGCATTCATCGTGTCGAACGGTTCAACGTCGATGAACATCCCAGTCAGATCGCTGGTCTCGCGGGAGACATCTGCTGCCCCGCAGGCGACGACGAAACTCAGTTCGCAACGCTCCTGCGACTAGAGCAATTGGCTCACTGGTGCGGTCGGACGGCGATTCAGCATGCACAACTCGACACGCACGGTTTGCGAGTCGGCCTGATTCTCGGCATGGGTGCCGAGTGGATGCAGATGTGGGAACCCGATCGTCAGCGCGGTGGCCAACGTTTGCGAGACTCCAGTCTCGATGAAGACTCGGTCGTGACGATGGCTCAGCGCCGGCTCGGTCTGCGCGGCCCGACTCTGACCATTTCGGCCGCGTGCGCCAGCGGCAATTGGGCTTTGGCCGAAGCACGCCGCTGGCTGCAACTCGGTTGGGCCGACGTGTGCGTCGCGGGAGCGATCGACAACGGTGTGTCGCCGCTCTCGATGGCGGGCTTCGGAAATCTGCGAGCACTCTCGCGCAAGAACGAGACACCGCAAGCGGCCTCGCGCCCCTTCGAGAAGAATCGCGATGGCATGGTGCTCGGCGATGGCGGTGCCCTCTTCGTCCTCGAACGCGAAACGGACGCCCGTGCCCGTCGTGTACACGGCTATGCCGAGGTCGCCGGATTCGGCGGGACCAGCGACGCCCATCACCTCGTCATCCCCTGCCCCGAACCCGCGCAGGGAATTGCCGCCATGAGGCAGGCGCTGCGCAACGCCAATGTCAGCCCGAGTGAACTCAGCTACATCAACGCCCACGCGACCTCGACCTGCGTCGGTGATGTCGGTGAAGCCCGCGTGCTGCAAGCCGTGTTGGGCAATTCGGTCGGAGACATTCCCATCAGTTCGACCAAGAGCATGACGGGCCACTTACTCAGTGCCGCCGCCGCCGTCGAAGCGGCTGCGTGTCTGGTGGCCCTCGAACGGCAGATGCTTCCACCCACGATCAACCTCGACGAAACCGATCCCGACTGCGCGATGCTCCGACACGTCCCACATCACGCGATCAGTCATGCCGTGTCGGTCGCCGTCTCCAACTCCTTCGGCTTCGGCGGCAACAACACGTCACTCGTGCTGCGCGCCGTCGCGTGAAATTCGCTCCAACACACCGCGTAGGATGGGCACTTCTGCCCGTCCGGCTATATGGCGTGGATTGGAAGAGCGGACGGGCAAGAGTGCCCATCCTACGAGGCTCAATACCCAGTACTGATGGCTTTCGGCGCGGTGATCGCCGGTAGCCCGAGTCGCCTCCGGCACTCGTCGAGAATCTCAGCCGTCTTACTCGCGCCGCAGCGAGTCACGCCGATCTCTCTCACTCCGAGCAGCCCGTCAAAATCGCGGACGCCTCCCGCCGCTTTGACCTGCACATGAGCGGGCGCGTGCTGGCGCATCAGCTTCAAATCATCATGTGTCGCGCCACCGGTGCCGTACCCGGTCGAGGTCTTCACCCAGTCAGCGTTCAGTTCACCACAGATCTCGCACAGCCGGATTTTTTGGTCGTCCTTCAAGTAGCAGTTCTCGAAGATGACCTTCACCTTTTGACCGGCCGCGTGCGCGACATCGACCACCGCGCGAATGTCCTCCCGCACGTAGTCCCACTGGCCGCTCAAAACTTGGCTGATGTTCACGACCATGTCCAGTTCTTGGCACCCATCGGCGAGAGCCTGCTTCGCCTCGGCCAACTTGATCGCGGTCGTGTGCCCACCGTGCGGGAACCCGATCGTGGTACTCGGCTTGACCGTCGAACCTTTGAGCAGCGCGGCACAGCGGCCGACGTAGTACGGCATGATGCAGACGCTCGCCGCGTTGTACGCCACCGCCAGCTTGCAGCCCGCGATCAGATCGGCCTCCGTCAGCGTCGGGTTCAGCAGCGAGTGGTCGATCATCTTGGCAATGTCATCGTAGGTGTAGGTCATTGAGATCGACTTCCTTGACAGGGGGAAAGGCTTGGAAAGAGGAGTGAGTCAGAGCTAATTTAGAACTCACCCCAAGAACAAGGACTCACGATTCAAAGGCTTGTTCTTCAGCCCGGAGGGCGACAGAGGGTAGCCCACGGCGCGAGCCGTGGGGTGGGTGGACGAGTCCCCGTCTTAGCCCGGAGGGCGACACTCTGCGAACAAGGAACCAGTCTCACTGAAGTGTCGCCCTCCGGGCTGTCGGAGCCTGCTGAAACTGAACCCACTCTGTCGCCCTCCGGGCTAAGAAACCTAACACCCCAATTCAACCCGTGACCGAAGAGCCGCTCCTGCTCCGACCTGACTTCTTGGTTTGAGTTTTCCCACTCTGAGATTTGGTGTTCGTTTGGTTCTTGGTTCTTGAGATTTGGCTCTGCCCCCTATCCCACCACGAACTGCCTCAAGTACGCGGCGCTCTGCTTGAGCGACTCGATTCGCAGTTCGAGCGATCCTTCATACGCGCGGTCCTCCACCTCGACACAGACCGGGCCGCGATAACCCACGTCAGTCAGCACGCTAAAGAACTGGCTCCAATTCACGTCGCCCAAGCCCGGCAGCTTCGGGGTGTGGTAGAGATTCGGATGAGCCAAAATCCCGACTTGATCGAGCTTCTCGCGGTCGATCCGCACGTCCTTCGCGTGGATGTGGACGAGCCGGTCGGCGAACTCGCGGAGCGGCTTCAGGTAGTCCATGTGCTGCCAGATCATGTGCGACGGATCGTAGTTCAGCCCGAGTGACGGACTGGGAATCTCATCAAACATCCGCCGCCAAACGGCCGGTGATGTGGCGAGATTCTTCCCGCCGGGCCATTCATCTTTCGAGAACAACATCGGGCAGTTCTCGATCCCGATCCGAACGCCGTGATCCTCAGCCAGCTTCACAAGCGGCTTCCACGTCGAGCAGAAGCGCGGCCAATTGTCATCGACCGACTTGGTCCAGTCGCGACCGACGAACGTGTTGACGCGAGTCAGCCCGAGCAGCGAGGCCGCTTTGATCACGCGACCGATGTGTTCGACATACCGCCGCGCTTCATCAAGGTCCGGCGCGAGTGGGTTCGGGTAATAACCGAGGCCATTGATCGCGACACCCGCCTCGGCCATGATCCCCTTGACCTCATCGGCCTTCGCCGCAGTGAAGTCCACCACGTCCACATGCGTCACTCCCGCATAACGCCGCTCGGCCTGACTGACCGGCCAGCACATCACTTCAACGCACGAATACCCCGCCGACTTGGCCACGCTCGCCACTTCGGCGAGTGACAGTTCGGGCAGGATGGCACTCACAAAACCGAGCTGCATGGATCTTCCTTTGGGCATGTCGCGTCGTCTTCAGTCGTAGGGTGCGTGAAGTCTGCGGAACGCACCAGACGAACAACTCTCGATGCGGTGCGTTCCGCAGACTTCACGCACCCTACGAGTTGTCACTCGACGCCGGGCAGCGCGCGCGGGCGCGTCTTCATGTCGCTTTGCTCGTACAGCGGCATCGCGTCGGGAATCCAACTGGTCAAGTCGTGGATGCGCGTCGCATGGCTGGGGTGAGTCGAGGCGAACTCGGGCGGAGACTTGCCGCCGGATGCCGCCCCCATGCGTTTCCAAAATTCCATCGACTCGCGCGGGTCGTAGCCTGCCGCCGCCATCAGCAACAAACCCATGTGGTCCGCCTCGGACTCGTGGCTGCGGCTGTAACCGAGGATGCCGAACTTGGCACCGGCATTCATCAGTTGCATCAGTTGCTGCCGCTTGCCGGGGTCCATGTCTCCCATTGAGGCTCCGGCCGCAGTCAGCCCGATGTTGGCGATCTGTGTCTGCGCCATGCGTTCCGAGCCGTGATGAGCCAGCGCGTGCGAGATCTCATGCCCCATCACCGTCGCCAGTCCCGCATCGTTTTCGGCGACGGGCAGGATCGCCGTATAGACGACCATCTTGCCACCCGGCAGACAGAATGCGTTGACCTGGTTCTCGTGCAGAACGCGCACGTCCCAATCGAACTCGGGAATCTTGACGCCGATGCGGCGCTGGAACTCGGGATTCTTCGTCGCCTTCACCAGCCGCGCGGTGATCTCACGCACAGCTTCCACGGTCGGCCCACGATTCACCACGTTCGAGTCACTCAGCACTTCTTGAAACGCCTGCAACCCGAGCTGCGCTTCTTGCTGCGGGTTCATCGCCACGACCTGTGCGCGACCGAACGGCCCCTGCTGGCAGCCCCGCGCCATCGTAAAACCCACCGCGATCAGGCCGATCACGATCGGAATCATCCGCGTCCCGAGATTGAACCCTGGACCTCGGTTCTGCCGGTAGTTGCCATCTTGATTACCGAAACTCATCACTCGTACTCCCGAAATTCGGCATCGCGATGCCACTGTAGGATGGGCACTCTTGCCCGTCCTCTCTTTGAATTCAAAAGAGGACGGGCAAGAGTGCCCATCCTACAAATCGCGTCATCGTCCGCCGGTCACTGATCCTTGTGATCGATCACGTTCGTTTCGAGGAACCGCGCCAGCTTGTAGAAGTCGCTGTCTTTCTTGATGAAGCGGACGATCGTCTTCAGCGAGGCTTCATCGACGAGATCGGTGAACGGGACGTAACGCAAATCGAACTGGCCTTCGACCGACACCATCACGCCGGTCTTGCCGTCTTCCGCCAAAGCACGGTACGCCCCAACACCGAGTTGGCTACCGAGAATCACGTCGAACGCGATCGGCCGAGCACAGCGGGTCTCGTAACCGAGTTGCACGCCGTTTACTTTGCGTTTGCGTTTCGTTTGAGTTTCAAATTCCTTCGCGACCAGCTTGGCCAGCTTCTTGCCGAGATCGGCTCCCGCCACGGCGATGTGTCCGAATGGATCGTATTCGACCTCGCCGAGCAGTTCCATTGGCAGCTTTTCGGCCAACCCTTCGGCCAGCACCAGCACACCGAACTCCTTCCCTTCAATCTCCTCGCGATAGCGCATCGTCGCGACGAGTTTCTCGACAACCTTCGACACGATCATGATTGTGCGTGTTTCCATCTCACCGGTCTTCGGGTTCTTGACCTGCTCGGTGGTGAGCAGGCTCTCGTCGAGGTCTTCGATGCTCATGACGAGGCTCGCTTCACTAGCAATCGCCGCGCCGTAGGCCAGCCAGCCGGCGCTGCGTCCCATCGACTCGACGATGAAGTACGCACGGCTCGCCTCGGCGTCGGCCAGCAGGTTGCGGATCTCGCCCGCCATCTGTTCAACCGCGGTGAAGAAGCCGAAGGTGAAGTCGATGCCGTTGTAGTCGTTGTCGATCGTCTTCGGGACGTGGACGACGGGAATGCGCGGCAGGTCGGCGGGCAGCGTGTCTTGAAAGACCTTGATTTTGTAGGCCGTTCGCAATGTGTCATCGCCGCCGATCGACACGAGGGCGTCGATCCCCAGCGACCGCAGTCCGTCGTAGACCGTGCGCAACTTGGCGGTCTTCGTCGTGTCGTGCAGATCGGCCGGAGTATCGACGCCCTTGCCGGGGTTCTCGCGTGCGGTGCCGATCATGATCCCGCCTGTGCAGCGCGTCCGACGCAGCTTCTCGGAGTTGAGTCGAATGTAATCGCGGCCCTCTTTGAGACCCTCTTCCGGCTTGAAACGGACCAGCCCCGCATAGCCGTGCTTCATCCCAAAGACTTCGATCCCCGCCTTGATGAACGACGCGGCCGCCGTCGAAATGACCGCATTCGCGGCGGGTGCCGGTCCTCCCGAAAATAGGATCGCAACCTTCTTGATGGACGACTTCGACACAGCATTCGACATGAACGGGAACTCCAAAGTGTGAGGTTCTGACCAACGTATTCGTAACGACCGGTGAGACGGATCGAGTCACCAGCCCGTAACTTGGACGCCCTCGTCCGAGCGCCTTGCTGTTCAAAAGCGGACGGACGAGGGCGTCCATCCTACAGCTCGTCGGGCGATGCGAGGCGGGATTGTGAGCAGCCCGCCAAACGGCATCAAGCCCCGCGATGAAGCAATCGGGCAATGCCGATTCCGTCGTCTCCAAAGTAGCCGTCATCGCTCCGCGTGACGAAAGCCGATTGCGAGTGGACACGGCTTCTCTGATCGGCGTCGAATCGCGCTCGGCTTTCGTCACGCGGAGCGATGACGGCTACTTGGTCCACCAGAGTTGCGGGCCGTCGAGGTGCTTGAGGTGGCGGTCGCGGAACTCGAAGAAACGCGAGTCGGCTGTCTGCTGGGCGGCCATCGTCGCGGCTCCGAAGCGGATCGCTTGATTGATCTGATCGTCGGCCCCCAAGCCCAGCGACTTCACTTTGTCGAGAGCCTGCTTCACCTGCGGGTCGTTGGTGATGCGTGCTTCAAGCTCGGCGCGGGGCTGCGTCGCGTCGGCCGTCTCGCGGTGAGACCAGATCGTCTCCCACTCAGTCTGCTCGCGCGGCCCCGATCCGACGCGCGCCACGAACACCGATTGCACGGCAACCTGTCGGCCTTCGACGTTCAGATCGACTCGCGTGGCGCGGAAGCCGGTCGCGCTTTGCAGCTCTGCTTCAAGCATCGCCGATTTGAGCCAGTCCTTGCTCGACGCCGGATTGCTTTTGGCGGGACGCCCGCCGCCGATGAGGTCTTTCAAGAGCGAACTGACCTGCCCGCGCAAGACCTTCTCGATCACGGGAGCCATGTCCTTGAGATCACGCTCGCCGTTGGACCTCACCAACAGATCGCCCGTTCCCTGAAAGTCGATCAGCGTCCCGTAGGCATACTCGACAATCGCCAGTCGCGCCGCCCATTCGCGTTCGTCCTGAGGCCGCGCGGCGAGTTGATCCCACAACTCGGGCGGCGGCTGCGTCGGATCGATTTCTTTCCGTTTGAGTTCCTTCGTCAAATCAGCGACATCGCGCGTCGCAACCTCTTTTAATCGCTCGCTCCACGCCCAGAGTGCGACTCGCTGCCGATCCAACACAGTCGGCGTGACCTTCGCGATGGCCTCGCGCTGCGTCTCGAACCAGACAAACTGCGTCGGCTCCGGCGGCTCGGCTTGAGCCAGCAGCTTCTCAACCCGCTCCAGTTCCTGCTCCATGAACACGACCATCTGCCGCGACGAGGGGGACGTGGCGAGCAACGCCTTCAGTCGATCTCGCAGTTGTTCCCAAGCCTCGCGCTGCAATGCAGCCTCGTCGGTCGCAAGCTTGGCCAACAACTCGGGGTTCGCTTTCTGAAGCCACTCCCGTGGCACGGCCATCGTCACCGCACCTTTGACCTCGCTCTTCAAAATCGCCCCGCGAACAGCCTTCCCTGACTTGAGACTCACCACATCCACCCCAAGCTGCGAGATCGCGACCGGCTTAGTGGCCTGACCGAACACATCCGTCGGAGGCAGCACACAAACCCAAGCCAACCCGAGCAGGCTGAACACGGCTACGACTCGCGCGATCAGTGAAGAGGCCTCCGAGCGGGGGGGGGGGGGGGG
>JAYTGQ010000936.1:0-3271 GCA_043733345.1 Schlesneria sp. | reverse complement strand
CGTGACCACCTGCCGCAGGAATTGCACCTTCTGCGGAACCGTCAACTGTTGCAGTGCGAGCTTCACCTTGGCCATCTCGAGACTCCTTGGAAACGAGTGAGTGAGAAGATCGTGAACACGTTTGGATTCTCCGCCCGATCCGTCGGTGGGACGGACGTGATCGTGGAGAAATGTCTCAAGTCAATGATGTGAAGTTCGTTACAGCTCAGAAGTGTCCGTCGAACCCAGGCCGGAACCGACTCAAACCGGCGACAAATGGACTCAAACGGCCGACGTTTCGACTCATCTCGCGAGGGAATGAGTCCATTCCCCGACAGAATGAGTCCGTTTCTTCACGATGTCAGTCCATTCCTTCGAGAAGTGAGTCCATTCCGCCGCGAAGTCCGTCCATTTCACGAGGCCATCAGCCAAGATTCCCGCGCTGTAAGTCCACTTGGCCATCATTTGCGTCTGCTTGGCCCCAGTGTTTGCCCGCCAGACAGACCGGTCAATCAGAGTTGTGTTGAATGTCATTCAGAGATGTGCGGAAACGATGCCGATGACGCGCAGGCAAGTCAAGCAATCGTTGCGACTGAATTGTTTCAATCGAGTCGGTGTGGCTGGGGTCGAGTCTTCGAGTCCCCAGCGTTGGTGCCATCACACCACTGGGGGCGGTCGAAGACTCCCGACCTAAGCCACCCCGCCCCGTCGAGAGTTGTTCGCGAGGTCGGTCCTGGCCACCCAGCCTCACATTGGTCTTGCCACCCCGCCGCACATTCGCTTCTCGATTTCCGCAGCAATCAACCTTTGGATTTCGAATAACTGCGATACAGTCATGCGGATGCGACGATTTTCAACCAATTCTTTTTTCGACTCCTCGTATTTCGTGGTCATTTCGCAAAGAAAGTCACCCCCGTAGTCATTGGGAGACCAAATTTCAATTTTTTGGAGTGCAACGAAATGGTCACCCTCATCTATGTTTTTACGAGTATTACCCTGTGACATTGAAAGCGTCCCAATGAAGTCAGTTGTTATTGCCATCTCCCCGCATCTTATGCTTTGGCGTCGGGTCTGTTCTGCTCTAGTCGAGCCACTTGGTTGCACAACTGTCGTGTATCCGCTTTTAGCCCAACCAACAAACGGAGGACCGCCGCCGCTGTCAGATAACCGACCCCACATACCACCCCACCCATCGCCAGCGATAACCCCGTGATCACACCACTCGTCTCTCCCTTGGCCGATGCAACATAGATAAAACCGCCAATCACGGACAGCGCGATCGTGATCACTCCGAAAACGTGGACGATATCAGCATACTGAAGTACATTGGCCGCCACTTCGTTACTCGCAGCACCAGCCACTTGCTGTTCGGCCTCGGCTTTTCGGGCTTCGGCCTCGACTCTTCGGACTTGTGCCTCGTGGGCTGCATTCTTATCAAACGCAATCCGACGGGCCGCATCAGCTAGGCGGTTTTCCTCTGCTTGACGACTTGCCTCTGCCTGCCGTGCTTCCTCCGCCAAACGGGGCTCCTCCACCAAGCGGGTTTCTTCGGCTTTGCGAGCGGCAATCAAAGATTCATATTGAGCCAACTCCAATTCTGCACGGGCCGCTTCATCCCGCCGCGCCGTGTCTTGCCCATATTTCCGAGCCAGCCGATGCACCTCCTCTTTGGAGGGTGCCACGACTTCCAACTCCCGTACGTTCCCAGTGAACTCATCCTTCACCTTCACCTTGTACAACATGCGGTGGCCGATGCAAAACGGATAACAAGCACTCCAGTCAGACCGTGCCTGACTTTGTGGACGAGACTCTAACCACTTCTATGAAATCTGGCACAGCCTGACCTACTGGATATCACTTCAACAATCCATCGAGCCACTCGTAGGCGGCTTTGCGTTCGGGTTCGGGGAAGTCGTGAGGGGCGTCGGGGGTGGCGAGCTTGAGACGCGCGTAAGGCGGCTTGGCGTCGAGTGGCTCGAACAGGGAGTAGACTTCCTCGGCCTTCGCGAACGCCATGCGGACGCCGCCGATGTCGAAGTTGCTGTCGTACACGGCGAGTTCGAGGCAATCGGTGGGCCTCGAAGACTCGACCCACCCTACGTTGAAACGGGGAAGAGCCGTGAAGCAACTCGTTGACAGTCTGTCGGGTGAGGACTACCGTCGGCTCCATGAACTACGCGCATTTGATCACCATCGAGCCGGACAAGCGAAGCGGGCAGCCGTGCATCCGTGGGCTGCGCATGACCGTTCAAGATGTCTTGGAATACCTCGCGTCCGGCATGTCATACGACGAGATTCTCGCCGATTTTCCCGACCTCACCGAAGAGGACATCCGGGCATGTCTGGCGTTCGCCGCAAATCGCGAACGGCGGTTGCGCGTGATCCCACTCTCATGAAGCTGCTGTTCGATCAGAACCTGTCGCATCGTTTGGTCGCACTGCTGGCCGCCGAGTTTCCCGACTCGCAACACGTGCGAAACCTCGGAATGGCCGCCGCGTCAGACTTGGATGTTTGGGCCTGTGCGGCAGAGCAGGGGTTCGTGATTGCCTCGAAAGACACGGATTTTCAACAGCGCGCCGTGTTGCGGGGTCATCCTCCCAAGGTGGTCTGGGTGCGACTCGGAAACTGTTCTACCGAAGATGTCGCAGATTTGTTGCGGACCCATCTGACAGACCTGTTGGCGTTTGAAAGTGATCCGGCGGCATCATTCCTCGCGCTGTCGTGAGTGCTGGAGTTGGAGTCACGATTTCCGCGCCTGGGATCATTTGTTTGTCTCCCCTTCTTTGTCTCGGGCTGGGTGGCTGGAGTCGAGCGTCTTCGCTCGCCCCCAGATTGTTGTTCAACTGCTGGCCAGTTTGATTCCGAGAACCTCGGCCAGTCGGTCGGCGGTTTCCAGAGGGATGTCCCGTTCGCCGGCGAGGAACTTCGACAGGGCCAGCGGTGACAGGTGAGCCTTCGCGGCGATCTCGGCCGCCGGTTGTGGGCTGTCTCGGATGGCCTTTCGCAGAGCTTCGCCGAGCGAATCGAAACGGGACTCGTGAGGCGTCGTCGCCGGTGGGAATTCGGCCTGCACGGCACGACGCACTTCATTGTCGCGGGCGGCTTCCTCCGCTGTGAGGGGGCGAGTGCGGAAGACTCGTTCCAGTTTACGGTTCATGTTGACTGCCCTCATCGCGGTTCGGGGACTTCGTAAGCTGTGACCACTCGAATCGAGTCTTCGTCAATCTCTTCATAGACCACGAGCTTCCTAGCAGCCTGTTGAAAAACGTAGCTTGGACGCCTCGTCCGAGCG
>JAYTGQ010000935.1:0-21556 GCA_043733345.1 Schlesneria sp. | reverse complement strand
ATCCGTGCTACAGGGATGCTCAAGAATTAGCACGGATGGCAAGGCCGGGGCACGGATGAAACCAAGAGAGTCCAAGAAGGACACCCACCCGCAGCGTGAGCGAGGGCTGATGTCGTTCGGCACTCGTCCTCGCTCACGCTGCGGGTGGGTGTGCGGCGGCAGCGTAGCTCAAACCGTTCCCTGTCAAAAGCCGGGAGACTCACGCGGGAAGCTCTGTCATCTTGGCAGAGGCCGAAGCGGTGGAAGCTTGACCGCCGCTGCGACAACTCACTGCGGCAAAGACTTACGACGAAAGAACTCAGTCGGCACGTTGGTTGCTTTGATCGAAGGACTGTCGTGGAATCCGCCTCACTGGCAGATGGTCTCTGTCATGGAGCCGCCGGTTTCACGACAGCCTGAAAAAAGTTTCACAAACGAAGATGTTGTCCGACCAAGCCCGTCCTGATGGTTGAGGAGTCGCTGTGGCCAAGCTGATTAGTTTCGATGATGAGGCTCGGAAGAGTCTTCTCGAAGGCGTGTCCAAATTGGCACGAGCCGTCAAGAGTACGCTCGGCCCTCGCGGCCGGAATGCCGTACTCGACAAGGGCTGGGGTGCCCCGAAGGTGACCAAGGACGGCGTGACCGTCGCTCAGGACATCGACCTCGAAGACAAGTTCCAGAACATGGGCGTGCAACTCGTCAAGGAAGCGGCTTCCAAGACGAGCGATGTCGCCGGTGACGGCACGACCACCGCGACGGTTCTGGCCGAAGCGATCTATCGCGACGGCCTCCGTTACGTCGCCAGCGGATGCGATCCGATGGCATTGAGCCGCGGTGTGCAGAAGGCTGTCGATGCGGTGGTAGCTGAGTTGAAGAAGCTCGCGAAGCCCGTCAAGGCCGATGACCGCAAGGCCATCGAAACCGTCGCCTCGATCGCTGGAAACAACGACAAGGAAGTCGGCAAGATTCTCGCCGACGCCCTGATGAAGGTTGGCAAAGACGGCGTCATCACCGTCGAAGAAGGCCGTCAAGTTTCGACCGAGGTCGAACTGGTCGAAGGGATGCAGTTCGAGCGAGGCTATCTCTCGCCGCACTTCGTCACCGATGTCGATCACCAGATTGCCGAGTTCGACAACTGCCGCATCCTGATCTACGAAGAAAAGATCAGCAGCGCGAAGCAGCTCGTACCGCTCTTGGAGAAGACCTCGAAGGCCGGCCTCACGCTGCTCATCATTGCCGAGGACATTGAAGGGGAAGCCCTCGCCACGCTCGTCGTGAACAAGATGCGCGGCATCCTCAAAATCTGTGCGGTCAAGGCACCCGGTTACGGAGATCGCCGCAAGGCGATGCTCGAAGACATCGCCGTCCTCACCGGCGGCAAGGCGATCTTCAAGGACTTGGGTGTCAAGCTGGAGAACGTCGAGCTGAGTGACCTCGGCACCGCGAAGAAGATCAAGGTCGATGCCGAGAACACCACGGTGATTCAAGGCGGTGGCAAGAAGGCCGAAATCGAAGGCCGGGCTGCGATGATCCGTCAGGAAATCACTAAGACCGACAGCGAATACGATCGCGAGAAGCTGCAAGAGCGTCTCGCCAAGCTGGCTGGTGGCGTGGCTCAGATCAGCGTCGGTGCTCACACCGAAACCGAGATGAAGGAACGCAAAGACCTGATCGACGATGCACTCGCTGCCACGCGAGCCGCCATCGAAGAGGGTGTCGTTCCCGGCGGTGGCGTCGCACTGCTGCGATGTGCTGGCGTGCTGGAGAAGCTCAAGCTGGAAGGCGATGAGCGGTTCGGTGTGTCGCTCGTGAAGAGCGTCCTCGAAATGCCGATTCGCACGATCGCCGAGAACGCTGGTCTCGACGGAGCCGTCGTGGCGAACAACGTCAAGAAGTCGAAGGACAAGTCGCACGGCTACGACGCTCTGAACGAGCGATATGGCGACATGTTCGAGTTTGGTATTGTCGATCCCGCGAAGGTGGTTCGCTCAGCTCTGCAAAATGCAGCCAGCGTGGCGAGCCTGCTCCTGACCACCGACTGCATCGTGGTGGAAGCTCCGAAGCCTCCGTCCGATGACCACGGCGGCCACGACGACCACCACGATGGCGGCGGCATGGGAGGAATGGGCGGCGGCATGGGCGGCATGGGAATGGGTGGCATGGGCGGGTTCTGAAAATCTCGCCATTTCGACCTCTGAGCGGGGTGGCGTCAGCCCCCCGGTTCTTCGAGGTCTGAGAAAGCGGGCTAACGCCCAAAACACCGGGGGCTAACGCCGCCCCGCTCGAAAAAGTCTCGCTGGGCCGCGTGAGGCGGCAATGACAAACAAATCGCGGCTTGGCTCTGGCCAACCGCTCAAAGCGAATCGCTAACAGCTCTCCAAAGGACTTATCAATGAATCTCAAGCCTCTCGATGATCGTGTTGTGGTTGAGCCGCTGACGGCTGAAGAGAAGACGGCGGGCGGCATCGTGCTGCCGGATGCTGCCAAGGAAAAGCCACAGCGTGGCAAGGTTCTCGCCGTCGGCCCCGGCCGGTTGCTCGACAGTGGCGAACGCTGCCCAGTCGCCGTGAAGGTTGGCGATGAAGTGCTGTTCGCCAAGTACGGCGGCACCGAAATCGAAGTCGAAAAGAAGGAAGTCAAGATCCTGCGCGAGTCGGACATTCTCGCGAAAGTGACAGCCTGATCAAGAAGTGGGTAGTGGATGGTGGGTAGTGGATAGGTTCCCTCCCGCCTTCTTCTGGCTACCCACTATGCACTCTCCACTCTCCACTCGTTTTCTCCACAGGAGCCTCTCGTGGCTAAGCAACTGTTGTTCGATGATCGTGCTCGCCTCAAGCTGCTGCGTGGCGTTGAGACGCTGACGAAGGCTGTCGCTGTGACGATGGGTCCGACCGGGCGAAACGTCATCATCGACAAGTCGTTCGGCAATCCCGTCGTGACCAAGGACGGCGTGACCGTCTCGAAAGAAGTCGAACTCGAAGACGCCTACGAACACATGGGCGCGAAGCTCGTGAACGAAGTCGCGTCCAAGACGAGCGACATCGCCGGTGACGGCACGACGACCGCCACGGTCCTCGCCCGGGCGATCTACAGCGAGGGACTTCGCGGTCTCACGCTGGGAGCCAATCCGACCATCGTTCGCAAGGGGATCGAGAAGGCTGTCGATGCCGCGATCGCTTTCGTCGAGAAGATGGCCAAGCCGGTCTCCTCGAAAGATCAGATCGCCCAGGTCGGTTCGATCTCGGCCAACAATGACCGTGCGATTGGTGACTTGATCGCCGACGCGATGGAGAAGGTCGGTCGTGATGGCGTCATCACCGTTGAGGAAGGCAAGGGGAACTCGACGACGCTGCAAACCGCCGAAGGGATGCAGTTCGACAAGGGCTACATTTCGCCGTACCTCGTGACGCACCCCGAGGAAATGAAGTGCATCCTCGACGATTGCTACATTCTGCTGTTCGAGAAGAAGATTTCGAGCCTCCGCGATTTCGTGCCGATCCTCGAAAAGGTCGCCCAGCGCAGCAAGCCGCTGCTCGTGGTGGCCGAAGACATCGACGGCGAAGCCCTGACGGCACTGGTCGTCAACAAGCTGCGTGGCGTGCTCCAAATCTGTGCCGTGAAGGCTCCCGGATTTGGCGATCGTCGCAAGGCGATGATGGGCGACATGGCGACGCTGACCGGCGGAACACTGATCTCGGAAGACCTCGGCATCAAGCTGGAGTCGGTCGAACTCAGTCACCTCGGCCGCGCGAAGAAGATTGAAGTGACGAAGGATGCCTGCACGATCATCGAAGGTGCCGGCGACCCCGCCGAGATCAAGGCTCGGGTCGATCAGATCCGCCGCCAGATCGAAGCGACCGAAAGCCAATACGACCGCGAGAAGTTCCAGGAACGTCTCGCCAAGATCACGGGTGGCGTCGCGATCATCTCGGTCGGTGCCGCCACCGAAGCCGAAATGAAGCAGACCAAGGCCCGCATGGAAGACGCCCTGCACGCAACTCGTGCCGCCGTCGAAGAGGGCATCCTCCCCGGTGGTGGCGTGGCGCTGCTGCGAGCCATCGAAGCGGTCAGCGAAGTGAAGGCCAAGGGCGACGAAAAGATCGGCGTCCAGATCGTCTGCAAGGCGCTGGAGGCTCCGATCCGCCAGATCGTGAACAACAGCGGCTTCGACGGCAGCGTGGTGGCCGACGAAGTTCGCAGCATGTCGGTGAACACCGGCTACGATGCCAACACCGGCAAGTACGTCGATATGTACAAGGCTGGCATCATCGACCCGGCCAAGGTCGTGAAGAGTGCCCTCCGCAATGCCGCCTCGATCGCGGGCCTGATGCTGACCACCTCGGTCCTCGTCACCCGCGGTGACGACACCGATGGCAAGGCCAAAGGCAAGGTGGAAGGTGCGGTGCGCTAACGTCTCGGCGAGTTTTTCACTCGCCCGCGACATTCGACTTTGATTGACAACTGCCGAACCGCCGGGCTTCCCCCCGGCGGTTCGTTGTGTAAACAGGTGAGCTTTCTCAGCGGGGAGGAGCGTGCGATGCCACTAGCCCAACCACGTTCGTTTCGACCGACAACGGCTCTGGCCAAGTCGGTCGATTTCGGTGACGAGATGGTGCACGTCGCGTTGACGGATGGCCGAGTCATCAGCACGCCGTTGGCTTGGTTTCCCTCTTTGCTTCACGCCACTGCCGAGCAGCGAGCGAACTGGCGAATCGGTGGTCACGGGGTTGGTTTGCACTGGCCGGACTTGGATGAAGACTTGCTCGTCGCCGGGTTGCTTGGTGGAGAGGAAGATCATGACCGAGTTGCTCGAACGAGCTTTCACCGAAGCGGACAAATTACCGCCGAATGAACAGGACGAGTTCGCCGAGCGCTGGCTGGCGGAATTGCAGTCCGAGCAGCGCTGGCAGGAGTCATTCGCGGCGTCTCAGGATGAACTCGCGAAGTTGGCGAATGAAGCATTGAAGGAACACGCGGCAGGTTTGAGTCCGTCGCGTTGTCAGGTTTGACGTAGGGTGGGCATTGCCCACCTTTGAATCAGCGAGCGAATGAATTGGTGGGCACAGCCCACCCTACGCTTGGAGCGGGGCTGGCATGGCGACGATACGGTGTTATTACGAGGTGCTGTCGGTCACGAAGACGGCTTCCGACGACGAGATCAAGAAGTCGTACCGTAAGCTGGCGGGGAAGCATCATCCCGACCGCAATCCGGGCGACGAGGCTGCGATCACGGCGTTCAAGGAGGCGGCCGAAGCCTTTGACGTACTGAGCAATCCTGACAAGCGCGCGCGCTACGACCGCTTCGGTCACGCGGGCGTGCAGGGCGCGGCGGGCGGCGGCGGAGCCGGTGGCTTTGGCGATGTCGGCGACATCTTTGAAGCGTTCGGGGACATGTTTGGTGACATGCTCGGCGGTGGTGGAGGCCGCCGTGGCGGAGGCTCACGCGGGCGACGTGGCAACAGTTTGCAAACGTCACTCACCGTGGAACTGCTCGACGCGGCCGTCGGTTGCACGCGCGAGATCGAAATCGACAAGAACGTCTCGTGCGTGACTTGCAAAGGAACGGGAGCCAAGCCCGGCACGAAGCCAACCAAGTGCGACTACTGCAACGGCAAGGGGCAGGTCATTCAGTCGCAGGGCTTTTTCCGCGTGCAGACGACCTGTCCGGCGTGTCGTGGCCAGGGCGATGTCGTTCGAGACAAGTGCGTCGATTGCCGAGGGAATCGAGTCGTCTCCCGATCCTCCAAACTCGAAGTCAAAGTTCCGGCCGGGATCGACAATGGAATGCAGCTCTGTCTGCGCGGTGAGGGCGAACCGGGCGAGGGCGGCGGGCCAGCGGGCGATCTCTACGTCGATGTGCGCGTGAAGCCGCATCCGCTGTTCGAGCGGAACGGCAAGCACCTGACGTGCGAGGTTCCGATCACGTTTGCTCAAGCGGCCCTCGGCACGGAACTCGACATCCCGATCTTGACCGGCAAGCACCACATCGCGGTTCCAGCGGGGACTCAACCGGGTGAGATCCTGCGGCTGCGAGGCCAGGGGATGCCCGACGTTCAAGGTGGATCACGCGGCGACTTGCATGTGCAGTTTGATGTCGAAGTTCCCAAGAAACTCTCCAAGAAGCAGGAAGAGTTGCTGAGGCAACTGGCCGAGTTGGACGACAAGCAAGTGAGTGCCCATCGCAAGTCGTTCTTTGAATCGGTGACGGAATTCTTCGGAACGTCGAAGCCGGAAGAGTGAGAGGCGAACTTGCAGATTCGTTTAACCGCGTGGGCAACGCCCCGCGCGTCGAGCGATGTTGGAGTCTGTTTTTGCCCATCGACGCGCGGGGCGTTGCCCACGCGGTTAAACGAGTCCTTGATTGAGTTGAGTGACAACGAGGTACACGCATGAGCAACGAAACGAACACCACTGCGGCCGAAGCCGCTTCGACGAACGAGGTCAACGAAATGGACACGGCACCGACTTTGGAAGAGCAGCTTCAGGCGGCGTTGGCTGAGCGGGATCAGTTCAAGGACAAGTGGACGCGCGCGCTGGCCGATCACGACAACTATCGTCGCCGCATCCATCGTGAGATGGACGAAGATCGCAAGTACGCCGCCCTGCCCTTGCTCAAGACGCTGCTCCCGGCATTCGATGGCTTGGACCGCGCGGTGTTCGCGGCCGCTCAGTCCAAAAACGCGGATGAGTTGATCAGCGGCGTGCAGCTCACGATCCGGCAACTCGAAGCGGCGCTGAACGGGATGGGCGCGAAAAGCATCGCGGCGCTGGGACAACCGTTCGACCCGAACCAGCACGAGGCGATCTCACAGGCCCCTTCTGCTGAGCATCCTCCAATGACCGTGCTGCACGACATCGAGCGTGGCTACATTCTGCATGATCGCATCGTGCGACCGAGCAAGGTGATCGTCTCGATCGCGCCACCGAGCGCAGACTAGGTTTTGAAACCCGCAACCCCACCGGGCTTGTCCCGGTGGCTCGCAGGTTTCTGCACTACTCTGGCAAAGACCGGCCCTCTTCCAGAACCGTTACCTGCGGTGACATTGAGTAGTGCAAAGACCTGATTCCACCGGGGCAAGCCCGGTGAGGTGAGTTTCAAATCTGTGACCAGCGCGTGATACGGTTGTCGTTCCTGATTCCTGCCCCCTGACTCCTCCCTTCCCCGGAGCCTGCTCATGCCAACCTACGACTACAAATGCGATTCCTGCGACCATGCTTGGGAAGAGTTCCATTCGATGACGGTGGAGCCGACGAAGAAGTGTCCGACCTGCGGCAAGAAGAAGGCGCGGCGGCTGATTGGTGCTGGCGGCGGCATCATCTTCAAAGGGACCGGCTTCTATCAGACCGACTACCGCAGCGACTCGTACAAGAAGTCGTCCGATGCCGATAAAGCTCCCGCGCCGAGTACCGAGTCCAAGAAGTCGGACTCGGGTGGCAAGAGCGAGTCGTCGAGCAAGTCGAAGGACTGATACCGCGCACGGATGAGGATGGCACATTTCACACTAACCCGAAGCGTAAGCGAGGATGTGTGTTGCATCCTCGCTTACGCTTCGGGTTAGTGTCGGCGCGTACCGCGTGAGGTAGAAATGGTCCGTCTGAATACGTGTCCGATCTGTGGGAAGACCGTTCCGCCCGCGACCGATCCGTCGGGAGGGATGGCTCCGTTTTGCAGCCAACGCTGTCGCGAGGTCGATTTCTTCCGCTGGTCCGACGGGCGTTATGCCATCGTCGAGTCACTCAGCGAGGAAGATTTGGAGAACAGGCGGACTGAGCCTTCCGCTGCGGAGTCGCAGTCGGAAGAATGAGCCGCGCGGCGTGTTCGTTCAGGCCACTCTCGCTAATATCCTTTGCGCGGCCGTAACTGACACTAACCCGAAGTGTAAACGAGGACGCCACTCACATCCTCGCTTACGCTTCGGGTTAGTGTGACTCAGCGTCAAATGTGTCAGTTTCGGCCGCGCGAAGTATAGATCGACCCGGAGGATGGACGCCTCGTCCGTCCGCTCCTGCAACCTCGGACGGACGAGGCGTCCATCCTCCGGGGCACTCATGATCTGGATGTTGCCTCAGTGAGGTGCCCGTTCGCTCCGAAAGAATCTCGTCTGCTGAACCCGTAATTGGCCAACCTCTCACGTGACCAAACTCAACGAGCCGCTGCTGTTCGACACGTACTTGCGGCCGCAGATTTGGGGCGGTGTGGAGTTGGCTCGTCTGCTGGGAAAGCTGGCTGTGAGTTGTTCGGTTCTTGGCGGACCTCATGGTGGTGTGAAGCCGCTTCCGTTCGGCGAGGCTTGGGTGCTGAGTACGCTGCCCGAGCATGTCAGTCGCGTCGTGGCGGGCGACGAACCGGGTGAGATGCTGTCAGACGTGTGGTTGCGCTCTCGTCACGAAGTATCCGCCTGCGACGCTACTCGCGCCGAGTTCCCGTGGCTCGTGAAGTGGCTCGACTGTCACGGTCCCCTTTCGCTGCAAGTCCATCCCGATGACGCAGCCGCTCGATCGGTCCTCGGGCAACCTCATGGAAAGTCGGAAGCGTGGGTCGTCGCGCGTGTCGAACCTCACGCCCGAATCTGCACGGGACTGCGCGCGGACGTGACGCGCGCGGACTTTGAATCGTATCTGGCAGCGGGAACCGTGGAAGAATGCCTGCACTCGTTTGAGCCGCATGTGGGAGATTGCCTGTCCCTTCCGGCCGGAACCGTTCACACCGCGCGCGGCGTGTTGCTCGCGGAAATTCAACAACCGAGCGATGCCACGTTCCGGCTGTTCGATTGGGACCGTCTCGATGCCGCTGGCCGTCCGCGTTCGTTGCATCTCGCATGGGGACTGAACGCGATCAACTGGCAGCAGGGTCCGATTGCTCCGGTTGCTCCGAGACCATTGGTTCTCGAAGGCGCGGGTGTCTCGGGCGAAGTGCTGCTGGAAACGGACTGGGTGCGGTTGAAACGCTTCACACTGAACCGACCATGGACCGCATCGCTCTCCGGCGAGCTGACGGCGTGGATGGTTCTCGACGGGAACGCAGCGTTGCACGATCGTGCGAACGACACACGACGCGAACTCCCATTTGGTTCGACTGTGCTGATCCCGGCCGAGGTCGGAGCGATCGAGTGGTCTCCGTCGTCCGTAGACCGGAGTTGCACGCTGCTCTCAATCGGTCAGGCTCAGCCGCGATGAATGTCTCGCGCTGGGCGGTCAAGCAGTCGCAGTTGCTCCAAAGCGGCAGCCGTCATCGGGCACGGATGTGTTTGTCCGGCGTGAGTCATCGCGCGAATGTGCCCGGCGAGCATTTGCAGGTCGGCCAAGGTGTCGATGTCGTACCACGGGGGTAGCACGCCCAGCGTCAATCCGGTGGCAACAACACGTTGAACGGTTTGGCGAAGAACATGGGGGCCACTCCACGTCATTTGCTCGAACAACAATGGAGCCGGGCGTCGCAGGCCGATCAAGTAGTAGCCGCCATCGGTGGCCGGGCCGAGTACGCAGTCCACTTCGCACAGCATGGCGAACGCTTGCTCGACAAACTCGATCGGCAACGTGGGGCTGTCGGTGCCGATCAGCACTGCGCGACAACCTTGATGGGGCGCTGCATCCACAACGACCGTGCCTTCTTGGTCCGGTTCGCTCCCCTGCCCTGCTCGGCGGGCCGGTCCTGACAGAGCGTGCTGGAAGAACGAGATGATCTTGGAGTCCAGATCACCTTCCGGCTGCGGCCACAGCTTATAGCCGAGCTTCTCGAACTGACTGAAATACCCTGCGGCATCGCGTGGCCAGTAGCCGAAGACGCGGCGATCACCCGTCGCGCGGAACCGGAAGGCCAAGTCATTGAGGAACGCCGCGTAGAGCTTCGTGGCGGAATCCTCTCCCATTTCGGTCGCCAACCGAGTCTTGACGTGTCCGGGCCGAGGATGTTTGCCGAAGAGACCGAGGGTGTTCATGCGTGGTCCTCAACTGTGAGAGATTTGTAGACGCTGTTCGATCAAACGGGGGCGACCCGCTGACAGGGCCATCGCCTTTTTGAAGTAGGGTGGAACCCGCGGCGCTTCGCCGCGCCGGCCCACCATGATTACCCGCGATTTCATCATGGTGGGCCGGCGCTCGAAGCGATCTGGTCCCACCCTACAGACGCCCGAGATTCAAACAGGCGATGGCCCTGGCCCGCTGATTGACGGACTCATCTCACTGCGGACATACTACTCTCGTTGCTTCGGCCGCAGAAACGTGCGGCCGATTTCGTTGTCGCAGGTGAAGCCGCCAATCGGCCACTTCGCCGTTTTCTCGGGGTGAATTCCCCGTTCTCATCACCGGCAGCCCGCAGGGTTGCCCAAGGAAATGACTCGGATGACTCAACGGATTTGGAACTTCTCCGCTGGCCCGGCCGTGTTGCCGGAATCGGTGTTGGAAGAGGCACAGCACAACCTGCTCTCGCTCGGAAACTCGGGCATCGGAATTCTCGAACACTCGCATCGTGGCAAGGCGTTTCTCGCCGTATACGAAGAGACGGAAGCTCTCTGCCGCGAGATCGGCGGCATCCCGTCGAACTACAAGGTGCTGTTCCTGCAAGGGGGCGCGTCGAGCCAGTTCTTTCAGATCCCGATGAACTTCCTGACGAAGGACCGGATGGCCGATTACCTCGTCACGGGCGTCTGGTCTGAGAAGGCTCTCGAAGAAGCCGTGCGGTTCGGCGGGACGCATACGGCCTGTTCGAGTCAGGACAAGAATTACTCGTACATCCCGCACGAATGCTCGTTCAGTGCGAACCCGGTCTACGCGCACTACACCTCGAACAACACGATCTTCGGGACGCAGTGGCAGAGCGTTTCGGCATCGCCCGGGATGCCACCGGTCCCCGCAAACGTCGATCTGATTTGCGACGCCAGCAGCGACATCTTCTCGCGCCCGGTCGATGTCTCGAAGCACGCGATGATCTACGCCGGTGCCCAGAAGAATCTCGGCCCGTCCGGCGTGACGCTCGTCATCCTGCGTGATGACCTCGTCGAACGCGGAGCCAAAGACTTGCCGACGATGCTCCAGTACCGGACGCACGCCAAAAACGAGTCGATGTACAACACGCCGCCGACGTTCGCGATCTATCTCGTCGGACTGGTCCTGAAATGGATCAAGTCCAACGGCGGACTGGCGGGAGTCGGCGAGATCAATCATCGCAAGGCGGGCAAACTCTACGCGTACCTCGATCAGAGCCAGCTCTTCAAACCGACGGCCGCCGCCGACAGCCGGTCGCAGATGAACGTCACGTTCGTCACGGGCGATGCCGATCTCGACGCGAAGTTCTGCTCGGCGGCGACGAAGGCCGGGTTCGACGGCCTCAAGGGACACCGCAGCGTCGGCGGGATGCGAGCCAGTATCTACAACGCCTTCCCCGAAGCGGGCGTCGAAGCACTGATCGGGTTCCTCCAGAAGTTTGAAGCCGAGAACCCGAAGGCGTGATTGGGGGGCGCGACGCTCGTTTAACCGCGTGGGCAACGCCCCGCGCGTCGATGTGTGAAACAGGCGGTCAGAATTCGACCCCATCCAGCTTGTCTGGATGGTGAACGAGACGGAGAGCTATCGGGAGACAGCGTTGCTCGAAAGACGACCCCATCCGCCTCGTGCGGATGGTGAAGCAGATGGGCCGCCGCGAATGACCTCGCGATCTGATCCTCTGATTCACCATCCAGGCAAGCTGGATGGGGTCTAGGCCCGACTCGCGATGGTCGCCAAGTAGCTCGCCGTCTCGTTCACCATCCGCACGAGGCGGATGGGATCTGAGAACAAACCTACAATTCCGTAGCGCCAGATAATCTGAACGCCTAGCCCCCATTCGATACGACCCACGATTCTGTTCGCCCGTCAAAAACGAATGCCATCATGACACAGACTGCTGTCGCGACCGTCGATACCGTGCGAGCTGACATTGGCTTGGTCTGTGCCCTCCCGTTGGAATTGGCTGCGTTTCTCAGTCGTTGCCAGCATGTGAAGAAGTACACCGGCGGCAGCTTCACATTTCGCGGCGGCCTCTACGACGGCATTCGCATCGCGGTCGTGGAGTCGGGACCGGGCCAGTCACGGGCGGCGCGAGCGACTCAAGCATTGCTCGATGCTCATTCACCGAAGTGGATCATCTCGACGGGATTTGCTGGTGCGCTCAAGCCCGAGTTGAAGACCGGCGATCTCGTCGTCGCCAATTGCATCGTGACAACCAGCGGCGACGAATTGACCATCGACGTGGGAATGGACTCCGACGCAGCGCGCGGTCTTCACGTCGGACGCCTGCTGACCGTCGATCACATGGTCCGCACTGTCGCTGAAAAGAAGCAACTCGCCGAACAAACCAACTCACTAGCCGTTGAGATGGAGAGCTTCGCGGTGGCGACCGTCTGCCAGCGAGCCAAGACGCGCTGCATGGCCATTCGCGCCATCAGCGATGACCTCTCGGCCGATCTTCCCCCCGAAGTTCTCAGCTTGGTCGGTGAGACCGGTGCCGTCCGCTTCGGCGCGGTGATCGGCTCCCTCTTCAAACGGCCGTCGAGCATCAAAGACATGTGGCGACTCCGCGAACAAGCCGCCGTCGCCGCCGACCGTCTCGCCGATTTCCTCGACGGCATCGTCCTGCAATTGCATCAAGCAAAGTCATGACAAGCGACACCTCGCGCGGCCTGTGATGAGACCTCTGAGCGGGGTGGCGTAAGCCCCCCGGTTCTTGGGCGTCAGCCCTACGCCGAAAGAACCGGGGGGCTTACGCCGCCCCGCTCAGAAATGCCTCACTTTGTGCCGCGTGAGGCCTGTGTCGAGCAACATTCCCTGTTGACTGGAGCCTGAACATGTCTCTGCTACCGCAATGGTCTTCGGTCCGAGTTCCCGTCATCGGCATGTTGCATCTGCCGCCGCTGCCGGGGTCGGCGCGTGGGATCGGTGATCTGAATGCCGTTCGTGATTTCGTCCTGCGCGATGTCGAAGCGCTCTGCGCGGGTGGCGTCGATGGCCTGATGATCGAGAACTTCGGCGACACTCCGTTCTATCCCGGTCGCGTCCCCGCGATCACGGTCGCGGCGATGACGGCTCTCGCGTGTGAAGTCCGTCGCGCGACGGACGTGCCGCTCGGGATTAACCTGCTGCGCAACGACGGTCTCAGCGCGCTGTCGGTCGCAGTGGCGAGTGAGGCGTCGTTCATTCGCGTCAACGTCCTATGCGGTGCTCGCGTGACCGATCAAGGTCTGCTGCAAGGAATCGCTCACGATCTGCTGCGTGAACGAGCCAACTTGAAAGCCGAGTCGATTCGCATCCTCGCCGATGTGGACGTGAAGCACTCCGCCCCACTGGCCGTGCGCCCCATTGAGGTCGAGATTTCCGACGTGATTCAACGCGGTCACGCCGACGGGATCATCGTCTCGGGAGCAGCCACCGGCAGCGCGACCGACACACAGACTTTGGTCGCCGCCGCGCGCGCTTCCGCTCAAACTCCCGTCTTCGTCGGTAGCGGTGTGTCAGTCGAGTCGATCCCCAATCTGATCGCTCACGGAGCCGGTGGCCTGATCGTCGGCACGTCGCTCAAACTCGACGGTCGCGTCTCGAACCCGGTCGATCTCGCGCGAGTCCGCGCGCTGGTCGATGCCGTCCGGCAAATCGGTCAACAGCCCATTGGGGTGCGCCGGCTCGACGCCGCTTTGTAATTTTTGTTTCGCGCGGGATCGGCTCTCATCTCAGCCCGTGGGGAAACGTCGGGTAAGCGTCTCGCTTGCCCGTGTTCCAACGGCAATCACGGGCAAGCGAGACGCTTACCCTACGTTCTCAGCAGACTCTTATCACCCGCCACTTTGCCGACGAGAAAAACTTTCGCGACGGATGCAAGATTCTCACGCGGCCGTTGTGTAGACCTGTGACGAGTGATTGAGACGACCGATTCGGCGCGGGGGAGCGACAGGGATGACACCGGTTCCGGAGACTCGACCCAGCCTGCTGCTGCGATTGCGTGACGCGCGCGATCAGCAGGCATGGTCGTTGTTTTGGGAGCTGTATCAGCCGGTGATTCTGCGGCTGGCGCGGCGGCGCGGATTGCAGGAGGCCGATGCGCACGAGGTGACTCAGGAAGTGTTGCTCGCCGTTGCGGGAGCGATCGAACGATGGGAGGCCGATCCCGCGCGAGGCGCCTTTCGCAGTTGGTTGAACACGATCGCACGGAACCTCGTCGTCAACTTCCTCATCAAGCAGGGACGGCATCCGCGCGGCAGCGGTGACAGCGATGTGAACCAGTGGTTGCTCGAACAGCCCGCGCCGGAAGGCGAGTTGTCGGCGCTGTTCGATGTCGAGGCGAAGCGGCAGATGTTTCTCTGGGCCGCCGACCAAGTGCGCGAGGAATTTCGCGAGACGACTTGGCGGGCCTTCTGGATGACGGCAGTCGATGACGTTTCGGCGAACGATGTCGCTCGCGAGTTGAAGATGTCCGTCGGCTCGGTCTACGTTGCCCGCAGCCGAGTGATGAAACGGCTGCGCGAGAAGGTGGAAGAGGTGCGAGAATAACCGAACGCAAATGAAGCAACCCCACCGGGCTTGTCCCGATGGCTCGCGGGTTTCTGCACTACTCACATCGCCATTCCGGCGAACAAATCAGTAGTGCAAAGACCTGATTTCATCGGGGCAAGCCCGATGGGGTTGGGGATGCGCTACTGACAACAGGAGACGCCCATCGTGGTGGCGAAACAAAAGAACTGTGATTGCGAGCGGTTGAAGCGGCTGCTCGACGGCGGGTTGTCGGATGCGGATCAGACGGCCGTGGCCGTGCATGTCGAAACGTGTGAGACCTGCCGCGAGCAGCTCGATGCGTTCGCGGCCGATCCGAGTTGGTGGCGTGAGACGCGCGAGATGCTCTCCAGTGTGGAGGAACAAGCCGTAGGGTGGGACCAGCGGCGCATCGCCGCGCCGGCCCACCACGATTCGCCAGCAAACCCTGATGGTGGTCCGGCGCACGAAGCGTGCTGGACCCACCCTACGGCTGAGGCTGCTCACGACGCCATCGCTTCCATCCCGCTCGACTTCCTTGCGAAGAGCGACAACCCCGCGATGCTCGGGCGGCTCGGTGAGTTTGAAATTCTCGAACTGATCGGCTGCGGCGGGATGGGGATCGTGCTGAAGGGCTACGACCACGAACTCAATCGGTACGTCGCCGTGAAGGTGCTGCATCCGCACTGTGCGACGAGTGCCGCCGCGCGAAGGCGGTTCGCTCGCGAGGCACAAGCGGCGGCGGCCGTCGTCCACCAGCATGTTGTCGCGATTCATGCGGTCGATCCGAACTATCACCCGCCGTATCTCGTGATGCCCTTCGTGCCGGGTGAGTCCCTGCAACAACGACTCACGCGACAGGGAGCGTTCGACGTGATCGATGTCCTGCGGATCGGACAACAGGTCGCGGACGGCTTGGCGGCGGCACACGCCCAAGGTCTCGTTCATCGCGACATCAAGCCGGGCAATATTTTGTTGGAGCGGAATGTCGAACGAGTCCTGCTCACCGACTTCGGCCTCGCCCGAGCGGCCGATGATGCGAGCCTGACACAAAGCGGCGTCATCGCCGGGACGCCGCAGTACATGTCGCCCGAACAGGCGCGCGGCGAGCAGGTCGATGCGCGAACGGACCTCTTCAGTTTGGGAACGGTCCTCTACACGCTGCTCGCCGGACACTCCCCCTTCCGTGCCGAGACCGCGATGGGCGTCCTGCGTCGCGTTTGTGAAGACACCCCGCGCCCGCTGACCGAAGCCCATCCCAATGTCCCCGTGTGGCTCGATGCCTTCGTCGCCAAGCTGCACTCGAAACAACCGGCCAATCGGTTTGAATCGGCCTCGCAGGTGAGCGAACTGCTGACGAGATGCCTCGCCCACCTCCAGCAACCGAACGCCGCGCCGCTGCCTGATGAGGTCGCGTCATTGGTGAAGCAGCCTGTTTTGCGCGGCGGCTTCTGGTCGAGGGCCATCTCACGCAATGCCACTCTCGTCGCGAGTATGTTCGTGGCGGCCGCAGTGCTCGTGATCGCGTTCATGCAAAGTGGCCTCATCAGTTCGAGCCGCATCCCGTCGAGCAAAGTGGGAGACGGCACAGTCCAGCGTCCACCGACATCCGCATCGAATCCCGCCCCGCTCGACACCCGCTGGCTCGACAACCAAGACGCCGAAGCCGGTGATCTCGATCAACGGACGAAGCGACTCGAACAGGAGGACGAATGGTGACAGAGCGTCTGCTTTTCATTCGCGCTCCCCTCAATTCGCGCGGAACCATTGCCGCGCGAATTGAGGGGAGCGCGAATGAAAGACAGGGGCGTTGAGCAATCGGATTTGCGACCCGTTTTGAACGGTGGCGGAATTTTGGATCGACATCACTGCACACCTGCCGCCGCTTCGCGGCTCAATGAAATTTGTGGACCACTCTCCGTGGGCTGACGCCCACGGCTAATCGCTGCCGTCGCTTTGCGACTGAAAAACTGTCGCTTCGCAACTCACAAACATCCGCTTCGAGACTGATGAACACGCGCGTCGTGACTCACGCCTCGCGAGACCAGACCTCGAACTGCGATCGCCGTTCCTTCACAGCCTCATCCCTTCGTCTCACAGGAAGGCCATGACCATGACACGACTTTTTTCCATTGCCGCTGCCGGACTGTTGGCTCTCGTCTCGTGGTGGTTCATCGCGATCAATGATGATCGTCGGCCGACGGAGCCTGCCCCAAGCGACGCCCCGCCTGTCAGCGTCTCAACGCCACAGGCCGTAATGACAAATCGAGAGACCATCGATTCGGAATACAACTTGATTACTTGGGTCACTCATCTCAAGCGCGCCAAAGCGAGCGACCTTGTTCCGATGATCCAATCGGAGTGGCCTGGCAAAGTACTGTGTTCGGCGGACGACGTTACGAACTCACTTCAAGTGACATCACAGCCAGCCGTGATGGAAGCAATTCAGGTGGCCGTCATCAAACTCGACAAGCCAGGATCAAAGGCAAAGCTGAAACCCGTGGCCTCTCGGCGCACGACGCTGATAGGAGGGGCGGCGGACGCGGCCGGTGATGTCGAGGCGGTCGAGAAGATTGGCAATGCGACAATCATCCGGATGACTCACCCCGATATTGAAGGGGTCGTGGTGGATGAGTTGCGGGCCAAGTTTGGAACGCGGGCGATAATTTACTTCGGGCCAAGACTGGACTCGATCAGCGTGGATGCCGAGCCGCTGGTGGTCGAGGAAGTTCGAGCAGCGGCCAAGGCGATGGAACCCAAGGTGACGGGCAATCCTTTCGCGACGATGATGGGTGGAGGTGGTGCGCAGGAGGGAAGTGTGAATGGTCCGCGTGTCGCGTCGAACCCACAGACCGATGTGCAGGAAGCGGCGTTGGATCGCGAGGCTCGTCAGCTTGCGACGAAGCTCCGGACGGCGAAGCTCGATGAACAGGCGGCATTGCGGCGGCAGCTTGAACAACTGACCGAACGGCATTTCGACCAGCGGCAAGAACGCCGTCAGCGGGAGATCGACGACCTCGCCCATCGCGTCGATGTCCTCCGCGTTACTCACCAACGACGCGGACAAAACAGAGCGACCGTCATTCAGCAGCGCGTTCAAGACCTCCTCGATCCGAACGCCGATTTGCGTTGGGACGAACTGCAAACGAACGAGGATTCGAGGACAAACGCATCCCGTAGGGTGGGCACTGCCCACCAAGGCGATGCGGGCGGCAACCCCTTCGGCGGGGCCGAGAAGAGGGTGGGCAGTGCCCACCCAACAACGACAACGGCGACTCCAACAGCGGCCTCATCTGTCGAACCGACGTTCGATGGCACGGCGTATTCGCAGTGGTTGAAGATGCTGGATACGGAGCGGAAGCCGGAGAAGTTGGCGGCGGCGATGGATGCCTGTTCGCGGTTGGCGTCTCCAGCGGATGTGCCGCGCATCGTGCGGAGCATCATCGCGGCGGCGGAGCCGTTTGAAACGGCCGAGACGAGTGAGCGAATGAACGTCTTGTCGGCAGGGTGTCGTGGGTTGGGGCAACTGTTGAATAGTGACACAGCTCACGGGACCGACTTCGTATTCGCCGAGGTTCAGTCGCGGATCGACAATGGAAGCTTCATTGGGACACATGGCGTTGTTTGTCTATTCCTCAGCGCACTCGGCAGTCCCGAATCGCTGGTCAACACGGATGCACCGATCCCGTCGCTACAAGTTCATGCCGCTCCAATCATCGCGGCGTTGCTGCGTCATCACGCCGCGTTGAAACAGTTCGACCCGCGACTGGCCGATGCGGCGACGGGAGTCTGGATGTTGTCGCAGGCTCCGATCGACGACTTCGAGGGACTCCGCCCGTTCGTGATGAAAGGCTTTGAGTCTCGCATCGTTGCTAACGGTCGCTATTGGCCGTGGCGCTCGTTGAAGTCTCGCGAGTACGCCGTGCAACTCCCCGAGATCGTCACGATTCTCACGGAGCAGTTCGACAAGCAGCCCGATGTCCTCGTGAGAGACTTGGGTACCCTCGGTCCACTGGCCGAACCCGCCGTGCCGAAGCTGGTGGCTCGCTTGGTGACCGTGTGGAAGTCACGCGAAGAGATTGATCGCGCAACGGCGTCTGGTCGTGGGTCTCCCGATAGCGAACGTGACGGCACTTGGCATAGTCAAATGGGATTCGTCTTCGACGCTCTTCAGAAGATCGGCCCCAAGGCCAAGGCTGCCGTACCGATCTTGAAGGAGTTACTCTCGATCTGCCCCGCAGACCAAGACGGTGACAACGTGCGACAACATCGTCATTGGATGAAGTCCGCCATCAACGACACGCTGCACGTGATCGGGGACACGGCGGATGTCGGCGGTCCCGAAACTCCTCCCCAGTTGAGTGACTTCAGCCACCTCACGGCGATCTGGAAACTGACCTCGTCCCAGCCGGGGCAAACGATCGAAGGGATTCGGATGAGTGTTGGGCGGGTCGTGATGTTCTCAGGAAAACAGCAGGTGAAAGCCGAAATCATCGGACTCATCGGCTGCGGCACGAACCCTCGGAGTTACGTCATCGACGAGTCCACGACACCGAAGCAGATCACACTCGTGGAAGAGGACCGGAAGGACTTCCAGCAGTTCGGCATCTACGAGCTGAAAGGCGACCGACTGAAGATCGAGTTCGCCCAGCCGGGGCTGGCTCGGCCAACGGAGTTCGCCACCGATCCAGAGAAGCTGCCCGAGGGACATGTGTTGCTGGAGTTTGAGCGGGATCGGTGATGAGCCTCGCGGGGCAACACCGTTAAGGATTTTTTGTAGCAGAAGTCGTAAGACTTCTGACGACTCGCCAGAAGTCTTACGACTTCTGCTACGCCGGATCGAAATGAGTCCCCGATCCCACATCCGCGCCCGGGCAATCATGCCCCACTCTGTCTTTCATTCGCGCTCCCCTCAATTCGCGCGGAAATCATTCCGCGCGAATTGAGGGGGGCGCGAATGAACGGCGCGAACAGGGCGCGTCTGTGTCTTTCGGCGGGCCTTGCCGGTCGGGTTGTGCCGTGCGGAACGGTTCTGACAACGATCATCGAGAACAGTGTTAAGAATGGCTCGCCGCGTGTTTCAGGAATCTGTGTGTGTTCCCTTGAAGCCGATTCAAACAGTGTGGGAAGCGAACTAGCGAGACTGCGGTCTCTGTGGCGTTCACACTTCTTCGAGGTGTCGATCAGGGTGATCGGGCGCTCAACAAAAACATCGCAAGGAGGCGGATCGTGGTGCGGCATCGTGGGACCGTTGCGCGCTGGTACGGGCTGTTGCTCGCGGCGCTGATGTCAGCTTTCGTCATGACGGACGTTCGCGGTGCGGAGCCGCCGATTCCCGAGGCGGACATCCTGACGGAGGTCTTGCCGCCGCCCGTCGCCTCGCGTCCCGTGGCCAAGCGCGATCGAAGTTCGCTCACGCACGAGGAGCTGATCGACCGCCTGTTCACGGCGGAAGAGCGTCTGCAATGGCTCGAAGAGGTCGAGTCGGCCCGCAAGTCGCGCGATTCCGATGTGTTTCGGAACATCTCACATCTGAACATGGCCGCCGCAGAGGAAGTAAAGAAGAAGGAAGAGAAGCCCGACCCGAAAGCCTTCAAGGCAACGTGGAAACACGGGCTGACCTTCGAGTCGAACGATAAGAACTTTGCTGTGCATCTCGGTGGCCGGACTCAGATCGACACGGTTTTCTTGGAGTCGAACCCGGCCGCGTTTGGGGCAGGGAACAACGCGGGTGACAACGATTCCGCCAACTTCCGACGTGCCCGGTTGCGCGCCGACGGAACGATCTACAAGACGATCGACTACGTGGTGGAATACGACTTCGCCAACAGCGTGAACGACAACGCGGGATTGGTCGGAGGACTGCCCGGTCAACCGAACAGCGCGGGCAACGTCATCCACGTTCCCGCTCCGACCGACGGCTACTTCACGTTCAAGGAGACGCCCATCGTCGGCAACGTCCGCGTCGGTTTGCAGAAGGAACCGATCGGACTCGAGCACCTGACGAGCAGCCGGTATCTCGACTTCATGGAACGGTCGTTCAATCAGGATGCGTACACCGGACCATCCAACAACGGGTTCTCATTAGGAGCGTCCGCCTTCAACAACTTCAGTGAGGATGATCGCGGGCTGTGGACGGTGGGCGTGTTCAAGAACTCCACCAACGCTTTTGCTTATGCCGTCGATGACGGAGCCTATGCCGTCGATGGGCGATTGGCCTATCTGTTGTGGGACGAGTGCGACGGTGAGCAACTGATGCACATCGGTGGTTCGTACAGCCATCGCGATCCGATCCTCAACCAGCTCCGCATCCGCAGCCGTGGCTCGTTGCGAAATGGTCCCGGCCCGCTGAATCCCGTCTTCGCCGACAGCGGCAACTTCAAGACCGACGCCCAAGACTTGGCCGGTGCCGAGTTCTCAATGGTCCTCGGTTCGTTCCAGTTGCAGTCGGAGTACATCCTGTCGAACGCGTTCGACGCAACCAACGCAGGGGGCAACCACGGGACGTACTCGACCCACGGTTACTACGTGATGGCGTCGTACTTCCTGACGGGCGAGCACCGCGCTTACGACAAAAAGGCTGGCTCGTTCGGTCGTGTGATCCCGTTCAAAAATTCCCGCTGGTGTCCGCAAGATTGCTCCGAAGGAGGCTGGGGCGCGTGGCAGGTGCTGGCACGGTACTCGAACCTCGATCTCACCGATGCGGGGATCAACGGCGGGCAGGTGCAGGACTACACGGCGGGCTTGAACTGGTTCCTGAATCCGAACATGAAGATTCAGGCGAATTATGTGGCGACCGACCGAGACTCACTCGGCAGCCCGACCGCTCCCGGCGCGGGGGTCATCCACGGCTTCGGGATGAGAATCGCCCACGACTTCTGAGAGTCACACGGACTCGAACGTGTGGTAGGAGGACGCTCCATCCGCGCAATCGGCGTTTGTCACAGATACCTCGCGCGGTCTGTGATGAGACCTCTGAGCGGGGTGGCGTCAGCCCAATGGCACTCACTTTGGGAAAATATCCTGAGCGGCACGGCGCTAGCCGCCGGTTTCTTAGTTGGAAAAGAACCGGCGGCTAGCG
>JAYTGQ010000934.1:0-8917 GCA_043733345.1 Schlesneria sp. | reverse complement strand
CCGCCGAGCCGTGTGCGTGAGGAAAGTCGCTTGTTTCTCGCGGCTCGGCAGGAGCTCGCCCTCCCGACAGCCGTTTTTCAACAGGCTGCTAGCTTTGGTCGCTGCCCTAGCTTTGGTCTCGGCTTCCTCCACTTCGGCCCACTGTGGGGGTTAGCAGCCAGGGCCAGCGCACACTAAGTCATTTGTGCTTAAAGGACTTAGTGTGCGCTGGCCTTGGCTATATTACAAACTGAATCAGCATCGCGCTAACCACCCATCCCCCTCTCGCTCCCCCAGAGTGCGCGATGGCCCTGCCGCTCCCCCCGCCGGACCACAGGTCCGCGCCGCTCGAACCCCCGCCCAACCCCTCCGACCGCGACTCAAACACGCCCGACCGCTAACATCGACAACCAAAGCAACACGAGTGCCGAACAGTGTTGGTGATGTCCCGCTTGAAAAACCGTTCGAGGGAGAAGCCTGATGCGACCGTTCGTGTTGACCCTGGCGATCTGTCTGTGTGTGACAACCGCCTCCGCCCAAGATCGACCGGCTCAGGTGCCGGGGACTCAGCCGCTGACGCTCGACAAGCCGCTCGATGTGTTCATGATCGAGGGGCTGGACCGGTTCTGCCTCAAGGAAATTGAGAAGGCTCGCGAGCAGAGGGACTCGCTATGGAAACGCGATTACAGCAGCCTCGAAGCGTACGAGAAGAGCATCGCGCCGTACCGCGAGAAGTTCCGCACGATCATCGGGGCCGTCGATCCGCGAGTCCCCGCGAAGGGCTTGGAGTTCATCTCGTCCACGGTGGACGATGCGCTCGTCGCGACGGCGGCCGATGGGTCGTACTCGGTCTACTCCGTGCGATGGCCCGTGTTGGATGGCGTGACGGCCGAGGGACTGTTCCTCAAGCCGAAGGGACTGGCGGTGGCCCGCGTCGTCGCGCTCCCCGATGCCGACTGGACGCCCGAGATGATCGTGGGGCTTGCACCGGGAGTCGATCCCGCGTCGCACTTCGCCGCGCATCTGGCCGCCTTCGGGTGCGAGGTGCTCGTCCCGACGCTCA
Organism: Schlesneria sp.; assembly: GCA_043733345.1. GTDB lineage: Bacteria > Planctomycetota > Planctomycetia > Planctomycetales > Planctomycetaceae > Schlesneria. The sequence goes on along the minus strand of JAYTGQ010000934.1, from coordinate 7,875 downwards.
TTAGCCGCGACGACACGTTCTCGGGCAGCCCGGAACTCAACCGCTACACCAATCAGACTCACCGCGAGTGGGTCTATCGCTCGGCCTTCGAGATGGGCCGGCACGTCATCGGCTACGAAGTTCAAAAGGTGATGGCCGCCGTCGATCAGTTCACGTTCCGCAACGAGGCCGATAACAAAAAGCTCCCCATCGCCGTAATGGGCGTCAGCGAAGGCGGACTGCTCGCCCTCTACAGCGCGGCGATCGACACACGCATCGACGGCGCGGTCGTCAGCGGCTACTTCAACCAGCGCGAGGGAGTCTGGCAGGAGCCGATCTACCGCAACGTCTGGGGTCTGCTCAAGGAGTTCGGTGACGCCGACATCGCCAGCATGATTGCCCCTCGCATCATGGTGACAGAAAGCGGCGTTTCGATTCCCGTCGTCGATGGACCACCTAAGCCACGCGAGGGACGAGGTGCCGGAGCGGCTCCGGGACGAATCGGTCCCGACAATGATCAGACCGCGACGAAGGAACGTGATCGCTTGGCGACGATTGTCGAAATCCCATTCGCCCGAATGAGATTCGACAATCCAAACACCTCGCTTAAGCCCGGTCCAAGACATGGGGAAAATCCTTTAACCACATCGCCGATTGAGTTCACACTCAAAAAGCTCGGCATCGTCTTTCCGAAAGACCTTCGTTCCCCGTTCCCGACTGTCAGCGCCGACGCCCGCAAGAACTTCTCACCCCAAGACCGCCAGCAGCGGCAGGTCCGCGAGCTGACCGAGTTCACCCAAAAGCTCCTTCGCAAAAGCTTCCGGGTTCGCAATCAGTACTGGGCCTCGGCGGATCGGTCGAGTGTCGAGAAGTGGGTGGCGACCGCCGATGTCCTGCGCAACAAGGTCTATGAGGAACTGATCGGCAGGCTCCCCGAACCGACGATGCCGCTGAACCCGCGCACGCGGAAGGTGCTCGAAGAGAAAGAGTACACCGGCTACGAAGTGGTCTTGGATGTCTACCCCGACGTGGTCGCCACCGGCATCCTGCTGTTGCCGACCGATCTGAAACCGGGCGAGAAACGGCCGGTCGTCGTCTGTCAGCACGGTCTCGAAGGAGTCCCTATGGACACGATCAGTGGTCCCCCGGCGGATGGCTACAAGTACTACAAGAGCTTCGCCGCCGAACTCGCCAAACGGGGCTTCATCACCTACGCCCCGCAAAATCCGTATCGCGGCAAAGACCTCTTCCGCACGCTCCAGCGCAAATCGAACCCGCTCGGCCGGTCGCTGTTCAGCTACATCATCCCGCAGCATCAGGTCACACTGAACTGGCTCGCCACGCTGCCGAACGTGGACCGGGATCGGATGGCGTTCTACGGACTGTCGTATGGCGGCAAGACGGCCATGCGCGTGCCGCCGATGCTTTCCCCAGGCCGCATCTCTGTGGGACCGAAGGGACAACAAGGACCGAATGAGCCTACTTCGTCTTCTCCCCTCAACCCTCAACCTTCAACCCTCAACCTCCCCGGCTACTGCCTGTCCATCTGCTCAGCCGACTACAACGAATGGGTCGCCAAGAACGCCTCGACCAACGACCCGTACAGCTACGTCTTCACGAACGAGTACGAAATCTTCGAGTGGAACATGGGCCACATCGCGAACTACGCCGAACTATCCAACCTGATGACGCCGCGCCCCTTCATGGTCGAACGCGGCCACGACGACGGCGTCGGCGAGGACGAGTGGGTCGCGTGGGAATACGCCAAAGTCCGCCGCCACTACAACAAGCTGGGCCTCGGCGACAAAACCGAAATCGAATTCTTCAACGGCCCCCACACCATCAACGGCCAAGCCACCTACGAGTTCCTGCACCGACATCTCAACTGGCCGAAGCGGTGAGATTGTTGTCGAGCTTTTCCGGTCTCGCGTGATTGCCAGAGATGGAATAACACTCGCATTCCCGACAAATTGCGTGCGAGTAAAATGCGGGTCGAAAACGAGTCGAGAAGTACTTTGACAGGGAATGTCCTGAAATGTCCGCCAAGTCCGCAAACAGTGACCGGAAGCCGTTGGCGAAACGCCTGGCGGGCTACGGCTGCACGGACATCATTCCGCTCGACGAAAAGCTTTCCCTCCCGGAACAACTCGACTACCTCGATCTACTCCCGAAGCGAAGTAATCAGCCACCGACGCTGACGGCGGTTGCGGAGCATCAAGGGACGGCGTTGCTCTATCTTGTCGATGCGTGCGGCGACGCAAAAAGTGATGCTGCGTCGCTGTTAGCCTTGCGTCGGCAACTTGCCAACCGCAGCGATCCAGCGTGGCTCGGTGTGTTGCAACCCGGATCGTTGGAGATTTTCCCGATTGGTTTCCATGAAGGTGCTGACCCGCGACCCGTCAAAATCATCAATGCGAGCGACACAACCGCGCCTTTGTTCTTCCAGAGCCTTGTGCATGGCACGTTCGAAGAGAATCACCGGCTCAGCGGGACGGACTACGTCTATCACAAGATATTTGAGTTGCTCGAACAGACGATGGACGAGTTCGTTCCTAAGGCAGGCAATGGACGACTCGACGCCCTCGAAGTCCTCTCAATGGCCGGACGGGCGCTGTTCTTCCGGTTTCTGATCGATCGCCGCATCGTCTTGGATAAAGAACTGAGCGGCCCCGATGGCATCTGCCCTGCCGCGACGGATTTGAAAGAGACGTTCTCGTCCGCCGAGAAAGCCGCGCAGACTTCGGCATGGCTCGATGCGACTTTCAACGGCGACTTCCTCTCGCTGATCGACGAGTCCATTCCCGCAGGCAATCGAACCGCGCGCGAGGCGGCATATCTCCGTTTCTACAACCGCACCGAGCATTTGGTGGGCAAGGGAATCTTCACGCACCTGCGTGCCATTCTCTGCGGCTGGCGTGCGGTCGGAGATGCGTTTCAAAAAGAGATCGACTGGGGCGACCTCGACTTCGCGCACATCCCGGTCGGTGTACTGAGTCAGGTTTACGAGAGCTTCAGTCATCGAGCCGACCCGCGCACAGCGCGAGACACCAGTGTCCATTACACGCCGCGCACAATCGCGTCGCTGATGGTGGATCAAGCCTTCGCCGCCGTGAAAGACAAGGCGGAAGCCAAGGTGCTCGACAGCGCGTGCGGTGCGGGCATTTTCCTCGTACTTGCCTTTCGTCGTCTTATTCGCGAACGCTGGCTGAACGACGACGAACAACCCAAGACAGCGGTCATTCAGGACATCCTCTACAACCAAGTTCGCGGCTTCGACATCAGCGAATCGGCCCTGCGACTGGCGGCGTTGGCGCTCTACATCACGGCCATTGAACTCAACGCCAGCCCACGACCGCCGCAGGCTCTCAAGTTCCCACGCAATCTGCGGAACGAAGTGCTGTATCGCTTCGGCAATGATCAAGCGGATGAGAAGAATCCGGTTGCATTCCAGCTTGGAAGTCTCGGTCCCGAAGTTTCGCCGGATTTCGACAAGATGTTCGACATCGTCATCGGCAACCCGCCTTGGACTCGGCTGCGCGAAGACAAAAGCGATGACGAGGGAACCGCAAAGAAGTCGTCCGGCAAATCCGTCACCGACGCATTGAACGACGAGTTCACCGCAATCGGTCGCCGAGTATTGGAGGCTCGCGGCTTTCCCGAATTGGCCAAGGGATATCAGAATCCGGACAAGAATCCCGACCTCCCATTCTTGTGGCGAGCAACGGAGTGGGCGAAAGAGGGGGGCGTCATCGCCCTCGCACTTCATGCCCGGCTTTTTGGACGGACGACCGGGAAGGGCTTTGAAGCCTGGCGAGCCGTACTACGCAGCGTCGCCATGACTGGACTCATCAACGGAGCCGATCTGCGAAAGACCGCCGTATGGGATGGCATGGACATGCCGTTCTGCGTCTTCTTTGCGAAGAACTCAATTCCTGGTTCCGACCATCGCTTTCACTATGCGGCCCCCAGCTTCGAACCCGACCTCAACGGCGGCGGTCGCTTCCGCATTGACTACGAATCCGCCCAGCCCATGAGCACGTCGCGAGTGGAGAAGCAGCCGTGGTTGCTGAAGACCCTGTCATTCGGAACGTGGCTTGACGTCGAAGTGATGGAGACTTTGATCACCAGTAATCCGCTGACGTTGAAGAAATGCTGGCTGGCTTGGAATACCAAACGCGACAAGACTGGAAAGGGATACGACCTCTCTACGAACGTGGCCATGAAGCCGGTGGGCTTCCTTTCGGAGTTGTTGGACTTTGTGAAGCCGTCCAAGGGTTTTGCCATCGAATATTTGAAGCTGATTACTTTTGAGGAGCGGAACAAACGAGATGCGGCAAATTGCCCACGGGAAGAAGCCCTTTACCAACCCCCTCTCGTGATCCTGCCGCAGTCACCCGGCGATGGCGACAAAGTCCCAAGAGCGTATTTATCGAACCGGCCCTTGGCCTTTTCGCAGAGCTACTACGGCTATTCGTGCGCCGGGCATCCAGAGGCCGAGACACTCGCCGCGCTCATTTATCTGCTATCACACTCGACGCTCTTTGCTTACTTCTGTTTGATGACCAGTCGCCGCAGTGGCTTTGATCGGCAGACATTCAACAAAGAAGAATTCGACGCGCTGCCGTTTCCCGACATTGCGAAGCTGCCTCCTGCGACCAAGGCCACCATCCGAAGTCTCGCGGAGCGGCTTCAGCATGATGCCGAAAAGCCGTGGCGGGAAATCGACACAGTCATCTTCCGCCTCTATGGCCTCGACGATGACGCGGTGCAGGTTGCCAAGGACACGCTCTTTGCGGCGGCCTCGTATCGCAAGGCGGGGCGAGCGGCGGTCGAACGGACGACTCGCGAAACTCGCGCCGATTTCGTGAAGATGTTGGCCGAGTCGCTAGAGCCGTATTTCGATGTCTGTGGCGAACACGTCTCCGTTAGTGAGGCCGAGTTTCAAGCCGATACTTGGCGAGAGCCTTGGTTCTTCCTAGCGGTCTCACGCGCTGCGGAAGCCGTCTCGATCAACCCCAGCTTGATGCACAAAGCGATGGAAGCCGCCAACCAAAATGGTTGCAGCCGGATCATCGTGCAGGCCCCCGGAAAGCGAGGATTGCTGCTGGGGTTACTGAATCAGCAGCGCTGGTGGACCATCACTCGCGCGCGAATTTGTGCTCAGCACATCATCCGTGAACGGCTCGGTGCATGCGGCCTCCCGGAGGAAGCATGACCCAAGACAAGCAGGTCGGCTTCTTCACGCTCGGTGTTTCGCCCGATCGTTATCACCTCCCGCACAAGCGATTCGGCTTGCCGATGATTCTGCTGATTTGCCAAGTCCTCTGTCGCGCCTTCGAGTCGTTGCGAGAGAAAGACTTCAAACTTGCCGCAGCGAAGGAAGACGAAGTGACTGCCGCCTTGCGTTCGGTCATCGAAAACGACCTGCGTCAGTCCGGTAGCGTGCCTGGCTTCAATCGTCGAACGTATGAATCTGTCGTTCGGCAAGGAGAGGTAGCCAACTTCGATGGAACTCGCTGGGCCAAGACGCCTGACCTGTGCTTCAAGCTCCGGTACGACGACTTCGAGGCATGTTTCGTCTTGTCGGAGTTCGACGCGCTGTTTGTCGAATGCAAACCCGTGGACGCGACACACGCAGCCGGTGGGAAATACTGCGACAAGGGCCTCATCCGTTTCGTGAATGGCGACTACGCCTGGGCCATGCAGGAAGGGATGATGCTCGCCTACGCTCGCGACGGAAGAACCATCGCCGGTCATTTGATTCCAGCTATGAGCGAGCCGAATCGCATGACATCACTCGCCACTGTACAGCTTCCTCAGCCGTGTCCCACCGCTGACGCAGCAGGCAGTATTCAGGCTGAAACGATACACGTCAGCCAGCATCGCCGTAGTTTTTCGTGGCCCCATGAAAAAGGCCAAGCAACCGACATCACGATCTATCATCTTTGGCACGATTGCGGTTGACCGGGCTTGGGGGCTGGAGATTGTGTGGTGGTACGACATCTTTGTGCGGGCAGAGTGGCCCCCAACCTTACTGACTGATGAACTTCTGCCAAACAGTCATCAACAGATCAAACACCAAGGATTTCTCCACGATGGACTGGGTTCAGATTTATGATCCGCTTGGTTCACCGTTGTGGTCGATGGTGATGGCGGCGTTGCCGATCATCGCTTTGTTGGGGTTGCTGGCGGCGGGGTTGGATGCTCCCAAATCGGCGTTAGCAGGGTTGATCACGGCGCTGGGGGTGGCGGTGTTTGGGTTTGGGATGCCGGTGGGGGCGGCGGTGGCCTCGGCGGGGTATGGGGCTGGTTTTGGGTTGTTGCCAATTGGGTGGATCGTCGTCGCGGCGGTGTTCCTGTTTCAACTGACCGTGAAGAGCGGGCATTTTGAGATTGTGAAGCGGTCGGTGGCGGCGCTGTCTCCGGATCGGCGGGTTCAGGCGCTGCTGATCGCGTTTTGCTTTGGGACATTCATCGAAGGGGCGGCCGGGTTCGGGACTCCGGTGGCGATTTGCGCGGCGCTGATGATTGGGTTGGGCTTCTCGCCGCTGTATGCCGCCGGGTTGGCGCTGATTGCGAATACCTCGCCCGTCGCTTTCGGGGCGCTCGGAACACCGATCATCACGCTGGCCGAGGTGTCCGGCCTGAATGAGATGGCGCTGTGCCAGATGGCCGGGCGTCAGTTGCCGTTCTTCTCGCTGATCGTGCCGGCCTGGCTGGTCGCGGTGATGTCAGGTTGGCGAGGCGTCGTCGGGTGCTGGCCCGCGATTGTTGTTTGCGGCGGAGTCTTCGCACTGCTGCAATTCCTCACGGCCAACTATCACGGTTCGACGCTGGTCGATGTTGTCGGTGGCTTGGGATCGTTGATTGCTCTGGCGGTGATGCTGCGGTTCTGGCAACCGCGTGTGATCTGGCGATTCCCCGATGAACCTCCTCACGCCGAAATGGTGGCCGATGCGCCGCTGACGACTCGGCAGGTCGTGACGGCCTGGATGCCGTGGGTGTTTCTGTCGGTGCTCGTCTTCGTGTGGGGCTGGCCTGCGGTGAAGGTGACGCTCAATGGCGGACCAGCCGATCGGCCGAATGCTTTGGCGGGCTACACGAAGTTCACGATTCCCGTGCCCGGTTTGCACAACCGCGTCTATCGCACGGCACCTGTCGCGCCCGTTGTGGAAGGAGCCGACCGCGCTGCCAAGGCCGAGAAGGCCGTGATGGAAGTTCCCTGGCTGGCCACCACCGGCACGGGGATTTTCCTCGCGGCGATTCTGACGGCGCTGTGGTTGCGCATCCCGGCCAAAGAGTTCGTCGCTCAGTTCGGTCAGACCGTGTGGGAGATGCGCTGGGCCTTGTTCACGATCGCGTCGATGCTCGCGCTGGCCTTCACGACCAAGTATGGCGGCAGCGATGCCACGATGGGGCTGGCCTTCACACACACGGGCTGGTTCTACCCGTTCTTCGCGCCGCTGCTGGGCTGGCTGGGAGTCGCGCTGACCGGCAGCGACACCTCATCGAACGCGCTGTTCGGCAGCCTGCAACGCATCACGGCCGAACAGTTGGGACTGAATCCGATCTTGATCGTGGCGTCCAACAGTACCGGTGGCGTGATGGGGAAGATGATCGACGCGCAGAGCATCGTGGTCGCGGCGGTCGCCACCGGGCAACGAGGTGGTGAGGGCAAAATTCTGCGATTCGTCTTCCTGCACAGCGTGGTCCTGGCCGCGTTGGTCGGCGCATTGACGATGGCGCAAGCCTACGTTTTGACGTGGATGATCCCCGGCTGACTCGTGGTCCGACAACTTTAACTGCCTGTTGAAAAAGGGAGGGCGAGGCTCCCGCCGAGCCATGTGCGTGAGGAAAGTCGCTTGTTTCTCGCGGCTCGGCAGGAGCCTCGCCCTC
>JAYTGQ010000933.1:0-8957 GCA_043733345.1 Schlesneria sp. | reverse complement strand
CCCACCCTACGCCGACTTTTGTCGGTCACGGCTTCATTGCCCACCGCTTCGTCTTCATCCGACCGCCTGTGACTGCGGGCACGTCACCATTCACAACGACGCACGAGAATCCCGATGGCAGACCTGACTGAATTTTGGATCGACGTGGGCGGCACCTTCACCGACTGCCTGATGAAGTCTCCCGAGGGACGGCTTTCGACGTACAAGGTGCTGTCGTCCGGGATCACGAAGGGTCGCGTCACGTCGTTCATCGCGGAAGATCAACTGCGAGACGAGGCCCGCATCGGCGATGGCTCCCACTTCTGGATCGGCTACGCGCTGACATTGCTCGACGAATCGGGAGCGGCCTCGCAGTCGCGGCGTGTCGTCGCGTTCGATGCTTCCACGGGAACGTTCACGCTCGATGGAACGCACACCACTCAGCCCTCAATACTTCACGCGGTCAGCGATGAGACATCTGAGCGGGGCGGCGTAAGCCCCCTGGTTCTTGGGCGTAAGCCCGCTTTGGAAATACAGGGGGGCTTACGCCGCCCCGCTCCGAAACCGCTCACTTTGTGCCGCGTGAGGAATCGTTACGAACTCGCGTCGGGCGAAGAAGCGCCGATCCTCGCCATCCGCACGGCGCTCGGGCTGAGACTCGATCAAGCCATCCCGCCGGTCGTTGTTCGTTTGGGAACGACGCGCGGGACGAACGCGCTTCTCACGCGGAAGGGAGCGAGGACGGGGTTCGTCACGACGAGGGGCTTTCGCGATGTGTTGCTGATTGCCAATCAAGACCGTCCGCGATTGTTTGACCTCGCCATTCAAAAGCCCGAGCCGCTGTTTGCCGCTGTCGCCGAGATCGACGAGCGACTCGATGCCGCTGGCCAAGTGTTGCACTCGCCCGACGAAGCCGCCGTGCGCGAACGGCTGCTCGAACTGAAGGCCGCCGGTTGCGAGTCGCTGGCGATCTGTTTGCTCCATGCGTTCGCGAACCCGCTGCATGAACAGATCGTCGAACGAATCGCGCGGGAAGTCGGCTTCACCGAGATCAGCACGTCGAGCCGCCTGTCGCCGCTCATCAAGATCGTCTCACGCGGCGACACGACCGTGATGGATGCCTACGTCAACCCGATCCTGCGCGACTACGTCGGAAAATTGAGAGAGTCACTTGGCGGAACCGCGCGTCGCGCAGCGACCGCTGCCCCCTCGCCCCCGTCTTCGGGGGAGAGGGCTGGGGTGAGGGGGCCGAACGGTGATGAACCTCTCCACTCGGAACACGCCTCTTCTTCCGGCCTTCAACCCTCGACCATTCACCATCAACCTCACCCCGAAAGCCCCCCTCGCCCTAACCCTCTCCCCCCCAAGGCGGGGGGCGAGGGGACCGGAGAAGACACCACTTCCTGCCCTACTGCCCCTCAACCCTCAACCCTCAACCTTCAACCTTCCCTCAAGCTGATGACCTCGGCCGGCGGCCTTGTCGATGCGGATCGGTTCACCGGGAAAGACAGCGTGTTGTCGGGACCGGCGGGCGGCGTGATCGGCTTCTCGCGCGTGGCTCAGCGCGCGGGTTTTGCGAAGTCGATTGGCTTCGACATGGGAGGGACGAGTACCGACGTGTCTCGTTTTGACGGGCGGTACGAGCGCGAGTTTGAAACGGTCAAAGCGGGCGTGCGCGTCGTCGCGCCGATGCTGGCCATCGAGACCGTTGCGGCGGGAGGTGGCAGCGTTTGCGGGTTCGATGGCGTGAAGCTGTTCGTCGGCCCGCAAAGTGCCGGAGCCAACCCCGGCCCGGCGTGTTATGGCCGAGGCGGCCCGCTCACGATCACCGACGTGAATTTTTTTCTAGGCAAGATCATTGCCGAGCGGTTCCCGTTCCCGTTGGATCTTGCAGCCGTCGAGATGCGGCTTGCTGAACTGTGCGAACAGGTCGCGAACTCGCCGCTGGGTCGAAGTTATTCGCCGCACGAACTGGCTCAAGGTTTCATCGACATCGCCAACACGACGATGGCCCGCGCGATTCGCAAAATTTCGGTCTCGAAGGGCTACGACCCGGCCGAGTACGTGCTGGTCACCTTCGGTGGCGCGGGTGCTCAACATGCGTGTGCCCTCGCGATGTCGCTCGGTATGACGACCGTGCTGTCGCATCCGTATTCGGGAGTGCTGAGCGCCTACGGCATCGGTCTGGCCGACGTTCGCGAACTGCGCGAGCAGGGAGTGCTGAAGCCGTTCTCGTGCGAACTGCTCGCCGAGTTGGAATCGCACTTCGTCGGGATGGCGAACTCCGCGCGAGCCGCCGTTCTCACCGAGGGCATTCCCGCTGATCGCATCGACGCGCAGATCCGGTCTCTCGACTTGAGGTATCGCGGGATCGAAGCGTCTCTCAACGTGACCGAACCGAGCGACGGAGACTACGCCCGCGCGTATGCCGAACGGCATCAGCAACTCTACGGCTACACACGACCCGACCGCCCGATGGAAGTCGTCGCGGCGCGGATCGAAGTGGTGGGACATCGCCCCGATCCGGATGACGCTTCAACCTCAACCCCAAGCGGCACGGCGCTCGCCACCGGTCCAACAATCAACCGCCCCCCCACCGGGCTTGCCCCGGTGGAGACAGGTCTTGGCACTACTCAATGTCTCTCGGCAGTCGAAGGCGATGTGGCAGATGAAACTGAGACCGAACGAAGTGACGCAGCCCGGAGCAATGCAGTGCGAGTAGTGCAGAAACCTTTGAACCACCGGGGCAAGCCCGGTGGGGTTTCGGAACTGGCGGCGAGCGCCGTGCCGCTCACCGCTCACTCGTGGACCGAAGCGTGGTTCGACAATCAGCCTCATCGCACGGCGATCTTCCTGCGCGAGCAGCTTCAACCCGGCCACCGCATCCCCGGCCCGGCCATCGTCTGCGAACCGACATCAACCGTCGTGATCGATCCCGGCTTCGAAGCGACCATTCTTGAACGAGGAGAACTCGTCATCGCGCGTCGCGCAGCGACCGTGGTCCCCTCGCCCCCGCCTGTCTTCAGGGAAACGAACACAGCGGGGGAGAGGGCCAGAGTGAGGGGGCCGAGCGGTGGCAACGCTCTCCAACAGGAACAAGCCTCTTCCTCCGATCCTCAACCCTCAACCCTCGACCATCAACCCTCCCTCGAAAGCCCCCCTCACCCTAACCCTCTCCCCCCCAAGGCGGGGGGAGAGGGGACAGGAAATGCCGCCGCTTCGGCTGCTGGCTCTTGTCTCTCAACCTTCAACCCTCAACCCTCCGCCGATCCCATTCGCATCGAAATCTTCAACCACCTTTTCGCATCCATCGCCGAACAGATGGGGATCGCGCTCCAGCAAACAAGCCTCTCGACGAACGTGAAGGAGCGGCTCGACTTCTCGTGCGGCATTTTCTCGGCGCGCGGCGAGCTGGTCGTGAACGCGCCGCACATCCCCGTCCATCTCGGTGCGATGAGTGAGACCGTGCGGCGGATCATCGAAGACAATCCGAGCCTCAAACCGGGCGATGTCTTCGTCACCAACGATCCGTATCGCGGCGGCTCGCACCTGCCCGATGTCACCGTTGTCACGCCGGTTCATGATGAAGCGACCGGCGAACTGATGTTCTTCACTGCCAGCCGCGCTCATCACGCCGAGATCGGCGGCATTGTCCCCGGCTCGATGCCGCCGTTCTCGAAGACGCTCGCGGATGAGGGCGTCTTGATCCGCAATTTCCTGCTGGTCGATGGCGGGGCGAGTGACGAGTGTCGAGTGACGAGTGCCAGAGAAAAGTGGAGTGCTGAGTGTCGAGTGGCGAGTGCCAGCAGCAACGGGCACGTCTTCTCTGGCACTCGTCACTCGACGCTCGACACTCGACACAGCCGCGAGGCCGAACTGCGGGCGTTGTTCCAATCGGGACCGCATCCGTCTCGCGCGGTCGAGGACAATCTGGCGGATGTGTCGGCTCAAGTCGCGGCCAATCACACGGGTGCGGTGGAGCTTCAGCAGCTCGTTGAGAAACAGAGTTGGCCCGTTGTCCGAGCGTACATGGGTCACATTCAAGCTTCGGCAGCGGCGAAGATGCGGCTGGCACTGGCCGAGTTGTGTCGAGAGCCAGTCGAGTCCTCGCGTCGCGCAGCGACCGCTGTCCCCTCGCCCCCGGCTTCGGGGGAGAGGGCTAGGGTGAGGGGGCCGAACGGTGAGGACGCCATCCATTTTCAAACCACCTCTGCCCCTCAACTCTCAACCATCGACTATCAACCTCCTGCAGAAAGCCCCCCTCACCCTAACCCTCTCCCCCCCAGAGCGAGGGGCGAGGGGACCAGAGACGCCTCTCTGACGAGAGTCTTCTCCCGCACCGATCATCTCGACGATGGCTCGCCGATTTGCGTGACGATCACGATCACCAACGACTCCGACTCAGGCGGCCACGCGACGGTGGACTTCACCGGGACCGGGCCGGTGCTGGTGACGAACCTCAACGCGAACCGGGCCATCGTCACGGCGGCAGTGCTGTATGTCTTTCGGTGCCTCATCAAGGACGATATTCCGCTGAACAGCGGCGTGCTGGAACCGGTCACGATTGTGCTGCCCGAATGTCTGCTCAACCCGCCCGCGCACGATGACCCGTCCCAATGCGCGGCGATGGTGGGAGGGAACGTCGAGACTTCGCAGCGCGTCGTCGATGTGCTGCTCGGCGCGTTGGGAGTGGCCGCTGCGAGTCAGGGGACGATGAACAATCTGACGTTCGGCGACGGGACGTTCGGCTACTACGAGACGATCTGCGGCGGCAGCGGAGCCACGCCCGAGGCCGACGGAGCCGATGCCGTTCACACGCACATGACCAACACGCGGCTGACCGACCCCGAAGTGATCGAGCGCCGCTACCCGGTCCGCATCCACGATTTCTCGATCCGTCGCGGCTCGGGCGGAGCGGGGCAACATCGCGGCGGAGACGGCATCACGCGACGCCTCGAATTTCTGAGACCGCTCCGCGTCTCGATCCTCTCCGAACGCCGTGGGCCATACGCGCCGTTCGGCCTCCACGGCGGAGAGCCAGGCCAACTCGGCCGCAACACGCTGCAACGGGCTGGTTCAACGGAAGTCATCGACCTCGGCGGCAAAGTCTCGCTCGATGTCCAAGCGGGCGATGTCCTCACGATCGAGACGCCGGGCGGCGGTGGGTTCGGCTCCAAGAGTGCAGAAGCAGGAGGTTGAGACCTCAATGTGCGACCAGTACCATCCGCTTCGGATCTGAATTGAAACAGGAGCAGGCTCATGATTGGACGCGGTGCGATCTCGGATGGGATTGATGTCAGCGAGCGGCCTCGCCTTTCCACGCGCGGAGAACCGGCTTGGGAAGTCGCGTACTGTTTCCCGAAGCAGGGCGATTGGACGGAAGCGGACTATCTCGAATTTGAGACAGCCAATTTTCCGGTCGAACTTGTCGATGGTTGTTTGGAGTTTCTGCCCATGCCCACCCGAAGCCATCAGCGCCTGCTTCGGTACTTGCTGGGACTGCTGGAGCCGGTCGTGAAACGAAGTTCGCTGGGAGAAGTTTTGTTTGCACCGTGTCCCATTCGTCTCGCGCCGGAACTGTTTCGCGAACCCGATTTGTTCGTCGTCAAGCAGTCCGACAACAATCCGCCGGATGCCGCCGACGTGTCGTGGGTTTTGGAAATCGTCAGCCCCGGCACCGCGAATCGAGACCGCGACCTCATCGACAAACGCCGCGACTACGCGCGGGCCAAGGTCCGTGAATACTGGATCGTCGATCCCAACGAACGGCACGTCACCGTGCTGTGCCTCAAAGGGAAGAGCTATCGCGTTCACGGCGAATTCACACCGGGATCGACCGCAACTTCCGCATTGCTTCCCGAGTTCGCCATTGATGTGAGCGAACTGTTTGCGACCGTAGTTGCGTAATGATCCGCTTTGTAATCGCCGCGTCGATCAACTTGCCTCAGCCCGCGAAGCAGAAACAAAAGCGTATTCGCTGAGGAGCGAATCGAGGTCGAGATGTCCTCCAATCCGAACATCGATGCTGGCTTGATGATCATCTTGACCGGCTGGGTTATCACGACGGTCGTCGTTGTTTATCGAATCCTGAACAATCCATGGAGGGAGTTGGGACGGTATTACGGCAGTGATCACCGAGACGCTGCACCGTCGATTCCGAGTTGCTGGATTGATGTTCAGCGGTTTCATCGTGACCAGAATTGGAGAATCAGCGGTTTCGCAGACGCTCATTTCCCCCAAGCGACACTTTGTGTCCACACCACTGGACTCGAAATTTGGTTTCCAATCGTCTCCATCAGTTGGATTGGAATCAGGTTGCGTCCGGTTCGATTCCAGTCTCTGTTTGCCCCTTGGAACGAAGTCGAAATCACGGCAAGGCGTGGCAGCTATGAATACAGTGGCCCCGTGATCTTTCAGTTCGAGAAGACCCGCAACATTGGAATTCGCATCTCCGGTGTGGTGATGAACCGCCTTATGGAACTCGGTGCTCCGTTTCGGCTGTCCGAGAACGGCCAGGTTGTACGAACTGTCACTGTCACGTCGGCGACTTCGTGACCGGATGACGTTTGCCAATGACGCCGATATCATGCCGACCCGCTCGCACCTCGTGAGCGGACAACTCTTCTTGAAACAAAGGATCGCTCCGTGGCTGCCAATCGACGTGCTGATGTGGACAAGGCTTTGGCCGATGTGGATTTCTCGAAGAACACCTATCAGGTCGAGTTCGATACGACGCTGGGGAAGATTTTGCTCGACGTGTATCCCGATGTCGCGCCGGGACACGCAAAGAATCTGATCGGGCTGACGAAGATCGGCTTCTATGACGGGATCATCTTTCACCGCGTGATCTCGAACTTCATGATCCAGGTCGGCTGCCCGCAGGGGACGGGGACGGGCGGGCCGGGCTACACGATCAAGGCCGAGTTCAACAAGACGCTGCACGACGCGGGGATCCTGTCGATGGCTCGGACCAGCGATCCGAACTCGGCCGGTTCGCAGTTCTTCATCTGCCTCAGCCGTGACGGAACCAAGTCTCTCGACAATCAGTACACCGTCTTCGGCAAGACAGCCAACCAGTCGAGCCTCGACGTGGTGAAGGCCATCGGAGCGTCCGAAACCAACCACAGCGACCGCCCGCTGAAGGAAGTGAAGATCAACTCGGCCCGAGTCATCGTGACCGCGAAGTGAGTTGGGTCGATGATGGAAACAGCCCCGAGACGGATCGTCGTCTCGGGCCGGTTCATTCGGGAGAAATTTGATGTCGATCGCGACGCCTCCGCCGTTCAACCCCTCCGTGACACCCTCGCCGAGTTCGCCTTGGCCGCTTCACCGCTTCACGGTCGCCGAGTACCAACGGTTCGTTCAGATCGGTGCGTTTGGAGAAGACGATCCCATCGAACTCTTGGAAGGCTGGGTGGTCGAGAAGATGCCGAAAAACCCTCCGCATGATGGCATGATCGATGTTGTGTTGGCTGTCTTGAACGCCGTGGTTCCCGCAGGCTGGTACGTCCGCGTGCAGAACACGCTGGTGACGGCGGACAGCGTTCCCGAACCGGACCTCGCCATTGTGCGCGGGGCGGGTCGGGACTATTTGCGGCGTCATCCACAAGGAAGTGATGCGGCACTCGTCATTGAAGTCGCAGACTCTTCCGTCGGGAGAGATCGTGAGAAACGGCGGCTTTATGCCCGTGCAGGTGTTCCCGCATTTTGGATCGTCAATGTCGAAGCGGATTGCCTTGAGGTCTACTCGGACCCCGCCACGGTCCAGGGTGAGTACCGCCACTCGAAGCGGTTGGTCGCCGGTGATGTGGTTCAGTTCACGATTTCGGAGTTTGGAACTGTCGAACTTCCCGTAGCGGAACTGTTACCCCTGATGACTTGAATCGGCACCTGATCGCCGAGTCGATCAATTGTTGCGTGGCTCATCCGCGATTCGGAGTATTGATCCGGATGCTCTCCCCCACACGAATCGTCCCACCTTCGATCACTTTGGCTGTGATGCCACCGTGACCGCGCATCGCGTTGAAGCCGCCGGGGCCGAGATTGGCTTCCATGCGCGAACAAGGTTCGCACGGGCCGCTGAACTCCAGCAGAGCCTCGCCGACTCGGAACTGCTTTCCCTTCAGAGCCAGCAGGTTGATTCCCGACACGACGAGGTTGCGGCGCGTCAGTTCGGGAGGGACTTGGTCGCGGTGCAACATCCCGGCGACGGCGATCAGGTGCTCGTGCTGGATCAGCGTCACTTGCCGTTTCGTTCCCGCGCGGCCAGCCACTTTGTGGTCCCCCTCAAGACCACGATCAGCGACGAGGACCGCCTCATCGACGATGGTGATCTCCCCCAGTCGTGCCGACCGGAGACCGATCCATTCGAGGCGGCCGACTTGAGGCAGAATGCCGAACAGTTCTTGCATCGTCTCCATCGGGAGGCTCCTTGCAGGAGAAGAAGGTGAACCACGAAACACCCAGCGCGGGACACCCGCAACCCAACGCAGCGAGAACGGGAATGGCAAAATGATGAAGCACAGAATGATAGAAGAGGTCCACAAGCAGACCGACCACCCGGCTTGATGATTCTGTGCTTCATCATTTTGCCTAATCGGGTCTGCCGAAATTCTTCGCGCCCGGCGAAGAAACAAAACGTGAGTAGTACGAAAGACACGAAATGGGAACAAGAATCAAGTCGGTAGAGACCGGATGACTCCGGGTGTCGGCTGGTCGCCTAAAGAATTGGAACGAACCACGGAAAACACGGAAGTTCACGGAAGGAACAAGAAGATGGCGGACAAGAAGATCAGAGAGGAAACATCTGGACCTCGCTTTCATCTTCTTGTCCACCATTTTCTGGTTGAGGTCTTCTGACGGCCGTTCGGGGCTGAAGTGGGCTAACAGCCTGTTGAAAAACGGTGATCGGGAGGGCGAGGCTCCCGCCGAGCCGCGAGAAACAAGCGACTTCCCTCACGCACACGGCTCGGCAGGAG
>JAYTGQ010000932.1:0-3297 GCA_043733345.1 Schlesneria sp. | reverse complement strand
CGGTTCTTGGGCGTTAGCCCTTCGCTGGAAGAACCGGGGGGCTGACGCCGCCCCGCTCAGAAATGTCTCACTTTGTCCCGCGCGAAGTAGAAACGCCGTATACGCATGACCAGCCAATCAACAACTCATGCGGACGTGCTTCCGACGACACCCATCGTTGCATAGGATGCTCCGCACCGCCGGTCGATCATGACGGCGGTTTCCTCCCGGCCAATTCAGCGAGTCGCCCATGAAAATCTTTTTGAGCCACTCCATGTCGGATCGGCCATTGGCCCGAAACATCGCCCAAGGGCTGGTTGATTTGGGTTTCGTCGTCTGGTTCGACGAATGGGATTTGCAGCCGGGTGAGAACTGGGCCAAAGCCGTCGGTAAAGCCTTGGAATCAGCGGACGCGATGGTCGTGCTGGTCACGCCCGACAGCATGCAGACGTGGCAGCGCGAGGAAATTCAGTACGCACTCACAACTCCGCGTTTTGAAGGGCGACTCATTCCGGTCATCGTCAAATCGACACCGGACATCCCGTGGATCTTGGAGACGTTGAACGTCGTCCGACCGGGCAGAACCGGCGCAGACACCGCACGCCGGATCGCTGACGCCTTGCAGCCAGCAGCAGTGGGGTGACCGGCGATGGGACGCAAAAAGGTCAAGACTCCGCGCGAGGTGTTCTTGTCTCATTCGAGCCAAGATCGTCGGTTTGCCAATCGACTCAAGGCCGAGTTGGAAGAGCCCAGCGCGGGATACCCGCAACCCAACGCAGCGAGAACTGGAACGGCAAAATGATGAAGCACAGAATGATGGAAGTGGCCCGCAAGCAGACCGCCTAGCTTGATGATTCTGTACTTCATCATTTTGCCTAATCTGGTCTGCCGAAATTCTGCGCGCCCGGCGAAGAAACAAAACGTTAGTAGTACGGTGTTCCCGTGTGGTACAGCGAGACCCAAATCGTGGGTGCCCAGCAATGGCACGACGAAATCGGCAAAGGTCTCGAACGGTGTGACTGGTTCCTCTTGATCCTGTCTCCGTCCGCAGTGCGATCGACGTGGGTCAAGCGAGAACTCTTGTTTGCTCTGGAAAACGCTCATTTCAATCAGCGCATCATTCCCGTGATCTATCGGCCGTGTGAGATCAAGAAGCTCTCTTGGACCTTGTCGAGCATGCAGCAGGTCGATTTCACCGGTGATTACGCGACTGGATTGACCGAGTTGTTGCGCATCTGGGGAATGCCGCCAAGTTGAGTACCACTTGAAGTCCGGCTTTTCTTAAAGCCGGACTTCACTCTGACAGGCGACTCACCATAACGCGACCGGCAAGACTTGCCTGACCCATACCAACCCGAAGTGTGAACGAGGGCGAAGTCGATCGGCGTCCTCGTTCACACTTCGGGTTGGTGCCTACACGGGTAAACCATTTGTTGCCGGCCATCTAAAGAAGTCCGGCTAACAAAGCTAAGCCGGACTTCGGGCCGAGCCACTTCAGACCGCGCCGCCGAGTTGCTCATGGGCCGAGAGGACTAGTCGCTCGGTCTCGTCCCAGCCGATGCAGCCGTCGGTGATCGACACGCCGTACTTGAGCTGTGACAGGTCTGCTGGCAACGGTTGGGCACCCGCGTTCAAATTGCTCTCCAGCATTAGCCCGGCGATGTTCGTGTTCCCGGCGACACGCTGCGCGATGCAACTGTTCCACGCGACGCTCTGCAGCGCGAACTCCTTGTTGGAGTTCGCGTGGCTGCAATCAACCATCAGTCGCGACGGCAGCTTGGACTTGGCCAAACCGGCGATCGCCAGTTCAAGACTCTTCTCATCGAAATTTGGTCCCGAGCGACCGCCGCGCAGCACGAGGAAGCCCCACGGATTCCCCGCCGTATTGACGATGCACGTCTGACCGTCGTTGTCGATCCCGAGAAAACTGTGAGCCGACTTGGCGGAGAGCATCGCATCAATCGCGACCTGCAAACTGCCGTCGGTTCCGTTCTTGAAACCGACTGGCATCGACAGCCCGCTCGACATCTGACGGTGCGTCGGCGATTCGGTGGTTCGCGCGCCAATCGCCGTCAGCGAGATCAGGTCGGCGATGTATTGCGGCGTGATCGGTTCGAGCAATTCGGTCGCGGCGGGCAGCCCCATGTTGGCCACTTCGAGCAGAATCCGACGCGCGATCCGAATCCCCGTCTGGATGTCGAAGGTGTCGTTCAGATGCGGGTCGTTGATGAGTCCCTTCCAGCCGACCGTCGTGCGCGGTTTTTCAAAGTAGACGCGCATGATCAGCAGCAGTTTGTCGGCCACTTTGTCGGACAGAGCCTTCAACCGACGGGCGTATTCCAGCCCGGCCACTTGGTCGTGAATGGAGCAAGGACCGAGAACCACGATCACGCGCGAGTCGGCTCCTGAAATGATCTTCTTCACCGCCTCACGGCCTTCAAACACCGTCTTCATGGCGGCATCGGTGATGTTTTCTTCCTGCTTCAGATAGCGGGGCGAGACCAGCGGAATGGTTTCGCGAACGTGAACATCCTGAAGCGGCAGCGTGGTCTGAGTCACAGTCTTTGCTCTTTCATGGCCCGTCCTCGGGCAAGGTTTTTTGGACGCGACGAGTATAGGCGCGGCATCAAGTGGTCGCCAATTGCTGCGGAAGAAATCAGCCAGGCGAACGGCAAGTGTTGCCTGCTCCCATCAACCCGAAGTGTGAACGAGGCCGCCGAAAGACTTTGCCCTCGTTCACACTTCGGGTGGATGTGTCGGGTGAATCCTTCTTGCCGCTCGCCTGTGGTGAGTGTGCGACCAAGATTGCCGAGGCAGACTTGCAACGTTTGCCCGAGGCAAGACAATGCCCGTCCCTTTGAAGGAGTGCGAGTCATGCCTTTGTACGAATACGCCGTCATCCGGCCCGATGGTTCCCACGAAAAGACGTTCGAAGTTCTGCAACGTCTCGGCGAAACGCCGCTGACCGTTCACCCGGAAACAGGCGAGCCGGTCGAACGCATCATCTCGATCATCAACGGCCCGATGCCCCCCGGCGACCGGATCAAAGGAGACATCAGCAACAAGAACCTCGAAAAGCAGGGCTTCACCAAGTACCAGAAGACCTCGACCGGCAAATACGAAAAGATTCTGGGCGACGGTCCCGACCTGATCAACAAGAAGGATCATGTGTGAAGTGGGGCACCGAACCCGCGCCGCGCACCGAGTGTCTCCGACACGGAAGTCCGGCTTAGCAGCCTGTTGAAAAAGGGAGGGCGAGGCTCCCGCCGAGCCGTGTGCGTGAGGAAAGTCGCTTGTTTCTCGCGGCTCGGCAGGAGC
>JAYTGQ010000931.1:0-21637 GCA_043733345.1 Schlesneria sp. | reverse complement strand
CCCGAAGCGTGAGCGAGGACGAGAGTCGAGCGACATCCGTCCTCGCTCACGCTTCGGGTTGGTGTTGTTCAAAACACGGCGTAATTCTTGGACAAGTTCTTAGAGTGCGGCCCCGATGTTGGATGTCCTCCCATTTGAAAAGGTGATTCGCAGTGCAAGCTCAGATCGTGTTGCTCCCCGGTGACGGGATTGGTCCGGAAGTGGTCGCTCAGGGTGAGCGGATTCTCGTCGCGGTGGCTCAGAAGTTCGGGCATTCGTTTCAGTTCACGACCTGCCCGATCGGCGGCTGTGCAATCGACCAGTTCGGCGATCCGCTGCCCGAGCAAACGTTGGCCGCGTGCAAGGCATCGCAAGCGGTGCTGCTCGGTGCGGTCGGTGGTCCGAAGTGGGACGACCCGAACGCGAAGACTCGCCCGGAAGTCGGCCTGCTGAAGATTCGCAAGGAGCTGGGGCTGTTCGCGAATCTCCGGCCGATTTCCGTCTCGCCACATCTTGTCAGTGCCTCACCGCTGAAGACCGAGATCGTTCAAGGGACCGACATCCTCTTCTTCCGTGAACTGACCGGCGGCATCTACTTCGGCCAGTCGGGCAAGGAAACGACGGCTGAGGGTGAGTCCGCCTACAACACCATGATCTACAGCACGCATGAGGTCGAACGGATCGTGCGACTGGCCGGGCAGGCAGCGCGCGGACGGCGCAAGAAGGTGACATCAGTTGATAAGGCGAACGTTCTCGAAGTCTCGCGCCTGTGGCGGCGGACATTCGAGCGCGTCATGAAGGCCGAGTTCCCCGATGTTCAAATTGAGAACGTCCTCGTCGATGCGATGGCGATGCACCTGATCTCAAGGCCCCGCAGCTTCGACGTGGTTGTGACTGAGAACCTGTTCGGCGACATCCTGACCGACGAAGGCTCGATGCTTCCCGGCTCGATGGGGATGCTGCCTTCCGCGTCGATCGGTTCGTCGGGACCGGGACTGTATGAGCCGATCCACGGCTCTGCTCCAGACATCGCCGGGAAGGGAATCGCCAATCCACTCGGCACGATCCTCGCCGCAGCGATGCTGCTCAGGCATTCACTCAAATTGGAAGCCGAAGCCAAGCTGATCGAGCAAGCCGTGGATCGCGTCCTCGCCAAAGGCCACCGCACCGCCGACCTCGCCGCCGGTGGACCGAGTATTGGGACCGTCGAAATGGGATCGCTCGTGCTGGCCGAGTTGGCGTGAGTCTGTTTTCCAATCGCGAAGCGATGTCAGCAAATAGCTGCGGGCGCAAGCCCGCAGATTGCTGACACGCGTGTTTTGAGCCGCGAAGCGGCGGCAGAGCGACAGGCACCGTCGAAACAAGTTTATCTCTGCCGCCGCTTCGCGGCTCAAGAGGTTCGCTCTGGCCGTGTTCCGTGGGCTGACGCCCACGGCTAATTGCTGCCGTCGCTTCGCGACTACTGAGTGTTGCTCGGGCGATTGATGTTCGCTCGCGGCCAGTTCAACGAGACGCTCGCGACCAGCGTCAGGCCGAGGCCGAGCAGGTTCACGTACTTCGACGCAGTGTGGTACTGCTTGAACGCGGCGGTCTTCTCAACTCCAGGCGGTGTCACCATCGCCAAGAGCGGCTGATAGATGAAGGCGTAGTCGAGGGCCATCACGGCGAGGACGGCCAACAACGCGAAGACCGCAATCATTTGGCGTCGTTGCGACAACTCGACGCGATCGCGGGCGAGGCACGTCGCCAGCCAAGCCGCTCCGATCAGGGTTGCCCCCGTCAGGTAGAAGGCGGGAAACCGAATGGCGACCAGCATGTCTTTGGTCGCCGCGTCGAAGCCACCGCGCGTTACTTCGAGGATCCCCACGGTCACGAACAGAACTGCCGCTCCAATCCACGCGGACGAACAAAACCGGGCAACAAACAACGCGGCGTGAGGCATGGGATTCCTTGATCGGTCGGTCTATCATGCGGCGGGCAAAGGGTTGAGAATGAATCACGTTTTGGAATCGTCTTCAAAGTAGCCATCATCGCTCCGCGTGATGAGCCTTTCACAGGTGGATGTCTGATCCCAACAGGCTCATCACGCGGAGCGATGATGGCTACTTTGGTCTGAGGCAAAGCCTCGCGAGAGAATACCCGGAGTCAGAATGAAAATGCAGACTCCCGACACACCAGCGGACACCGTTCCCGATCCGGCCGACATCGCCATCGCTCAAGCCGAGGCTCGTCGGCGTCACCACTGGCATTGTCTAATCGCGGGAGGGATCGCCTCGTCCATGATGAGCTACGTGCTGAGTGCTGGTCCTGCAACGCTGCTCGACAAACAAGGATTTATTCCCGGATCAGTGAGGCCACTCTTACTGTTGGCGTACCTTCCGCTGGCATGGGCTTATCAGAACTTCGAGTGGGTTAGATATTTTTACGACGTGTATTTTCGGCTTCTGGGGATTGGCGTATGACGCTAGCTCGATTGGGAATTCTTTTCGTGTTCGGCGTGGGATTTGGCCCGCTTGCATCAGTGGCCGAGCCAGCACCGGTCACTCCTCACCCTATCGTCAAAAGTCCGCTCTCGGTGAGCGACGCATTGAAGAGCTTCGTCCTCGCGTCGCCGGACCTCAAGCTGGAACTGGTCGCTGCGGAGCCGGATGTCATCGCGCCGGTGGCCATCGCGTTTGGAGATGACCTCGCGCTGTGGGTCGTCGAGATGCGCGACTATCCCTATGGGCCGAAGGCTGGCTCGGATGAGAAACCGAAGTCGTGCATCAAGCGGCTGCTCGACGTGAACAAGGATGGTCGGTACGAGTCGGTCACGGTCTTCGCCGATGAACTACTGTTCGCGACGGGCATCCTGCCGTGGAGAGACGGCGTGATCGTGACGCTCGCCGGTGAGATCGCCTTTTTCGCGGATCGCAACGGCGACGGGCAGGCCGAAGTCAAAGAGACGTGGTTCACCGGCTTCGATCAGGGGAACTCGCAACTGCGCGCCAATCACCCGACGCTCGGTCACGATGGTTGGGTCTATGTGGCGAACGGCTTGCGGGGTGGAACGGTCGTCGCCGCGAAGCCCGAATGGAAAGCGAAGGGCCAGCCGCTGCCGCTCGCCGGGTTCGACTTCCGCTTCAATCCGCTGACCGGCGAGTACGGAGCGGTCTCGGGACACGGGCAGTTTGGTTTGTGCTTCGATGACTACGGCAACCGGTTCGTCTGCTCGAACCGCAATCCGGTGCAGCACGTCGTTCTCGAAGATCACTTCGTCAAACGGAACCCGTTCCTCGCGGTGAAGAAGACCGTTCAAGATGTGGCCGCGTTTGCGGAGCACTCGAAGCTCTACCCCATCTGCCGGACGTGGACGACTTCGCTCACACATGACCATCAGTTCACGGCGGCGTGCGGCGTGCAGATCTATCGCGGCGACGCCTTGCCGCCCGAATACAAAGGGAACGCCTTCACCTGCGATCCGACAGGCAGTCTCGTGCATCGCGAAGTCATGTTGCCGCAGGGAGCAACCTTCGTCAGTCATCCGGGTGAGCAGGGTCAAGAGTTCCTCGCGAGTCCCGACACCTGGTTCCGACCGGTAAACATCGCGAACGGTCCCGACGGTGCGCTGTACGTCGTGGACATGTATCGCGCCGTCATCGAGCATCCGGACTGGATGCCGGTCGAACTGCGGACTCGCAAGGATTTGAACGATGGCAATGATCGAGGCCGCATCTGGCGCGTGACTTCGGCCGAACCGCCGTCACTCCAAGTGCGGCCCGATGAGCCGCTAAACAAGCTCTCCGTCGGAGACCTGATCGAACTGCTGGAGCACCGCAACGCGTGGCATCGTGAGACCGCCGCGCGACTGTTGCTCGAACGCAACCCCGATGAAGTTCTCACCGCGCTCAAGCTTGATTGGAAGAAAAACCGGCTGACACGCAGCCGTCTCCACGCCCTGTGGCTGTTGCAAAAGTTGGAGCCGCGATTGACGCCGGCAGTCCTCGCGTGGAGTGAGACCGAGAACCGCGACGCCCGCGTGCGCGAGCAAGTTGTCGCCGCGATTGGCGACAACTTGGACGAACTCTTGTCGGACGAGACCGATGATTTGGCGAGTCACGAGGCGGATGATCGCGTTCGGTTCCGGATGGCTCTCGATCTGACCGGTCGTAGCATCGACGATCATCAGGCCCGTGCATCGCTCGTCCGACTGTTGCGGCGCGGTGCAGCCGATCCGTGGCTGCGGGTTGCGATCTGCACCATCAAGACGGAGCCATCGGAAGCGTTTCTCGTCGAACTGCTCAACGACTGGAACACGACCCACGAAACGGTCGTTGCCGCCGCGGAACTCGTGGAAGAATTGAGTGCCATCGTGGGGCGGCAAACGGCACCCGGTGCCTCCGGTGCGGTCTTCCAGCGGTTGCTCAGTTTTGATCCCGCCGGATGGAATCACGCTGTCGTTCTCGACGTGCGTCTCGCCGGAATACGCGGCTTGTCGGATGGCTTCGCGCGGCGAGGTCAATCTCTGGGCGAGCATCTCGCACAACTGGATGAGGTCGAAACGAAGGCGGCTCAAGCCATGATCGACTCGGCCCGCGCGATCATTGCCGCTCCCGAAGAGACCGAACCGCGACGACTCGCGGCCCTGAAGACGCTTCAGTTTGCGAGGCAGTCCGCCGTGACTGAGGCTTTGCTCGCACTGGCCGTTTCCAACGCAAGTGCCCCGCTGCGGCTGATGGCTCTCGAAGCGATCACCGCACACCATGAGCCGTCAGTCGGGCCAAAGTTGCTCGCGGCCTATGCCTCTCAAACGCCGCCGCTCCGCCGCGCGATGCTCGACGTGCTGTTGGCTGATGACGCCGGTTGCGACTCGCTGCTGAAAGACCTCGAAGCGGGGACCGTTAAGCCCAACGAACTGGATGCAACGCGGCAGGCTCGACTGACAAAACACCGCAACAAGGAACTGGCCTCGCGCGCCGACAAGCTCTTCGCCGCGAACGTCTCTCTGGACCGAGCGGCTGTCGTGACGGCGTATCAACCGGCGATCGAGAACAAGGGGGATGTCACTCGCGGCCGGGCCGTCTTCGAGAAGAACTGCGTCACCTGTCACCGCGTGGCGGGTCTCGGCGTGAACGTCGGCCCGGACGTGGCCGACACGTATAACCGCACACCCGCGTATCTGCTCACAAACATTCTCGATCCGAACCGGGCGGTCGATGCCAACTACTTCGGCTACACGCTCGTGACCACGAACGGCAAGCTCTATACGGGCCTCGTCAAAAATGAGACCGCTTCGTCGATCACGCTCCGTTTGCCCGAAGGCAAAGAGGAAACGATCCTCCGTGCTGACGTAGACGAACTCAAATCGAACGGCCTCTCCCTGATGCCCATTGGTCTGGAGAAGAACATCTCCGTCGAACAGATGGCCGACCTGCTGACGTTCCTGAAAAACTGGCGCTACGTCGAAGACGGCGTTCCGCTCGGAGAGTGAGCCGCCCTCTTCGCTCCACTCAAATTGGGGCAAGCGGTCGGCGTCGGTGGCTCGTTGAGTGATCGGCTTGTTCTTGAATCGCTGCCAGTCTCGCTCGGGAGCGGCCCACGGCGAATGGGGCATGGTGAACGGCACGTAGCAGACAAACGGTTTCGCCGCGTTGCGGTCGATGAAGTTGAGTGCCTTGTCCGTGCAGAGGTCCACGATGTAGCCCGGCTCGCGCACCATTCGACCGTTCTGTTTGAGGGGCGGATCGAAGTACTCGCCCCAATGCCCCGAACTGTGCCCGTCGTACTCGTCGAACCCGCGTGCCATCAGGTGGTAAGGCCACTGGCTGCCGTTGTGCCACTTGCCGAATGCTCCCGTCACATAGCCCGCCGCGTGAAAAGCGTCGGCGACGGTGCGTTCATCCAAATCGAGCCGTTCCAGTCCGGTGGAAACTCCGCGCACGCCGCCGCGCGGATGATAGCGCCCAGTCAGGAACTCAGCCCGCGTCGGAACACAGACAGGA
This sequence comes from Schlesneria sp., assembly GCA_043733345.1. Taxonomy (GTDB): domain Bacteria; phylum Planctomycetota; class Planctomycetia; order Planctomycetales; family Planctomycetaceae; genus Schlesneria. The sequence goes on along the minus strand of JAYTGQ010000931.1, from coordinate 15,677 downwards.
CACACGAAGAACCTGTCGAGCGTCACGCCGCCGCGCTGACCCATCAAAGCCTGACGCGCAAGCGAAGATGCTTGGTAGAAGATGCTTGGTAACCGAGACTTCGCTTGCGCGTCAGGCTTCAATCTGCGGTCAGGCAACTCATGCCGCCCGCCTTTTCTTTCATCTGCATTGCGATCCATCGCCCGAGAACCGATCGGCACGACGCGAGCCTTCGGCCGGTGACTCGTCCCACAGTGAGCTGGCGTGGCCGATGTGTTGGACGAGACTGGGGGTGGGGAACCAGATCGGAACTTCGTGAATGTCTGCCCAGTAGCCGATGACGACATCAATCCCGGCGGGCGATCCGGGAGTGAGGCTGCCTGTTGATCCGCTGGTTTGAGACCAGCGATGCTCGAAGACCTGCGGATCGGTGACAAACCGCTTGGCGAGTTCGCGCGGGAAGACAAAGGCCAATGCGCCCCAGATCCATTTTTCCGGCAGGATCGACCAACCTGTGGATCGCTTCGCCGTGTAGGTTGATGATCCGTAAAGAGAGACGAGACATTGCCGCGATCCCGGCCAGAGGAGTTGCTCCAGATATTTTTTTAAGCCAGAACGAGCATCGAAGATCGCGTCGTCTTGGACCAAGAGATAGGCGTCCACGTACGGCTGGCGGAGTAACATTTCCGCGAGGGCGAGCCAGTAATTGGACCACGCTCCGACCGGCGTTTCACGCACGATGGTCGTCACGCCGGTGAGTTCTCGTGGCGGTGCGACCGGTCCATCGACGAACAGGAACATCGAGTCCCATCCCGCAGCACGCAGGCTTTGTAAGCAGGGTTCCAATGTTGGCTGTCGGCGTGGAGCCGTGGTAATTCCGACGGCCCACGCTTGGACGCGACTGCCGCAACGGTGACTCGGTGGCGGAACGGTGGCTGCCAGCGGCTCGCGCGCTGCTTGAAGTGAAATTGCGATGTCGGCAGCGGTCGAGCGGCGTTCTTCATCGAACGAGAGGTCTCGCAGCGCGGAACTCAGCAGTTGACCAGCACGAGCCGCGTCGCAGCCTGGTACGCCGCCGCGCGATTGAATCTCGCCCGCTAACTCCGCCAGCAACGAGGCGGTGACCGGATTCTGTCGTTCCCTGGTGGGAGGGAACGACAGACAACACGCCTCGCAGACCTCTCGGCCCACGGGTTGAACAAGTTTTGAGGCGATGCTGGCGACTTCGCACATCAAGCCGCAGCGAGCCGATTCCGGTGTGCCCTCGCGAACCACGTCGATGCGATACGGACAGTTCTCAACGGTTCGCGCGGGCAGCCAAGGCATGTTCGAGGACTCGCAGGGGTGTTCATCGTAGAGGGCCTCGTTTAACCGCCCGTTGAAAAACGTAGGGTAAGCCTCTGGCTTGCCCCTTTTTCATCTGCATTCATGGGCAAGCGAGACGCTTACCCTACGTTTTTCAACAGGCTGCTAGCCGCGTGGGCCACGCCCCGCGTGTCGAGGGGAAAACCAACTTCAACGTTGTTAGACGCACGGGGCGTGGTCCACGCGGTTAAACGAAATCGTCATCGGAACAACTGTTCGCTGAGGATGGCTTTGGCACGGGACCACGAGTGCTGTCTTTCCACGAAGCGGCGTGCGGATCGGCTGGCTTCTGTGAGATCGGTGCCGAGCAGCAGCCGCAGCGTCGCAGCCAAGTCCGTTGGCGAAACGACGTGCGACGAGATCGGGGCCGAACCGAAGACACGCACTTGCTCGACATGAGTGGCTCGCACCGTTCGCAGTGGTTGGAACTCGTTCATGGGAGCGGCCTCGGTCGTGACGAGCGGCATCCCGGCCGCTTGGCACTCCAACAACTGCAAGCCGATTCCCTCCCACGTACTGGGTTGAACGCACACGTCTCCCTCGTCGTAAAGGCGGGTCGAGTCCGCAGGAGTGGGGCGGCGACGCACATTCGGGGGCAGCGGTGGAAGGTCGTCGGTCTGCGAGTACCAAATGAAAGGCACATCGGGCAGCAGACGCGCGGCCTCGGCTACCAGTTCGGCTCCTTTGCGGTGATAGCCTGTTTCTGTTCCATCCGCGCGAGTGCCGCGCCCGCCGCCCGTCCCGTTGATGAAGAGCAGCCGTTCGCATGTCCGTCGTTGTCGAAACGCAAACCGGCTGGCATCAATCGGCCACGGAAGTTCGACCACGTCCCAGCAGAAGCCATGACGACGCTTCCAATCGGTCAGCCGGTCAAACGTGAAGCGCGTCGGACACAGCATCACATCGACGTAATTCAGCCAGTCGAGCTGCGGGTGCAGCCACTCCCACATCGGGATGCAGGCGACGCGCACGTATCGTTCGCGCGCGTGCTGAGCCAAGCGTTCGAGATAGGGCAGCTCGGCGAACAGGACCCAGTCGAGTCCTCGGAGCCAGTCATACAAATGTCGTGAATCGAGCTGCGCCGGAACGAGATCCGTGCGGCAGACACGCAACGGTTCGAGCGAGGGAAAGCAGGGGTGCTGCGGAGCCAGCCAGCGTTCGATGGGGTAATGCGTCGCGAGTTCCCGGTTGACGTAACCCAAACCGCTGGCCGTGTTCCAACCGACCAAGCCGACTCGCCCCGGCTGTCGCTTCGGGCGTTGCCAATTCGCAATGTGGCGGACATGCGGGATCGCGTGAGCCAGTTCGATCTCATCAAACGAATGACCCGCAGCCGAAGTCTCGCCCCGATGCTGCAACAGCGATGGCGTGTGATACGCGATGCCGTGACCGGTGCGAGTCGCCCATTCGCCAATGGCCGCATCAGACCCGTGACGCCTCGATTGGCGATGCAGCCACACGCGGTGATCGCTCAAGAACGCCAGCAACACGTCCCGGCGAAAAATGAAGCCCAGTGCTCCAAATGTGCGGAACATTCCTCGCTGCGCGACCTGCCAACCCGTGGCCGTTCCCGATTGCTCCTTCATTGTGAAGAGCGACACCAGCCCCTGACCGCTCGGCCACAGTTCGCGGTTGCACCACGCGCGCAAGCCCTCTGCGACCGAGATGTCGTCTTGAAAGAGGGCGAAGGCTTCGGCCTGTGGCTGCGACAAATACAGCGCACTGAGCGCGGTGACCGTGTTGCCGAAAACACCCAAGGCGCGTCCCTGCCGAGTGACCGGCAGATGCTGAAACCCGGCGGGGATGTCAGCGCCAGGCTCAGCAAAGAGTTGAACGTCGGCGAATCCGGCACGCTTCAAGTCGAACAGAGTGGCCTCGAGCGTCGGGCGTTTTCGTGGCGCAGTCAGCACTCCCACGGCCCAGACGATCGTCCGTGCTGAGACGCCAGGCTTGTATGCCGAGTCGGGGACGATGCAACTCAACTGCTCGATGGCTTCGCGCGAGAGGGCCTGCCGCCGCTCGTCCGTCCAATTCGCCACTCGAATGGTCTGCGACAACTGCTCGAGCATCAGCGAAGCCATCACGGGCGAGAGCGGCGATTCAGATGCGACATCGTCCAGCGATACGGACTGACGGCAGCAGGCCACGCAAGCCTCAATCGCGATCCAGCAATGTTCCGTCGTTGGCAACTCACAGCGTTGCCGCAGAACTTCGCAGTGAACGTGATCGGCTGAAGGAGCGCTGTCGCTGACGACACGATGAGGGCATTGATCTGGCAAACGCGGCATGTCGAGTCTCAGGATTTCGGCACGCTCGAAGTTCGCACGCGCTCACCGGTGAAGGTTCCCTGACATTTGGGAGGATCGCCGGCAACGTGGCCTGGCTCACAGCAATCGTGTTCCAAAGTCCAAATCCCGTCTCCCCACGCCCACACACAGAAGCCGGTGGGCGGAGCGGTCAGACAGCGGCTCGAAAAGTCTCGGAGTACGATGCGGCTCGACGACGACATGGCCCCCCACACAAACTGTCGCCGGAGCATCGTAATGACCTGCGCAAGCTGCATTGAGATGTAGCAACCCACAGCCACCGTGGCCAACTGAGCCAACATCTGCACGATTTCCAGGTTTTTCATGACGTTCTCTTTTAAGCTGAATGCAACTGATTCAAAACACACTTCATTACGGGGGGAGCGGCCCCGTTCGAGCCACTCGAAAACCATTGATACTCAACCGATCATTCGTTGACGCGTTGACTCGTTTCGCGATCCGCAATTCGCGACCGTGATAGCGATAGGCAATTCCTCGGACAACTCGTTCCGCACGATCCGACACGGGTTGATCGGCTTGACCGACCAAGCTGGCTCCCGCGACTTCGGGATACTCAGTCCAGTCGGAATGGCACCACTCACCCACGTTTCCCAAGACATCGAACAAGCCGAACGGATTCGGACGGAAGGCCCCGACGGGTGTCAGCGTTTCACGAGCGTAGCACACGTAATCGTGAGCGAACTCCTCTGATTCACCGAAAAACCGCGACGTGATTGTGCCCGCGCGGGCGGCGAATTCCCACTCAGTTTCTGTCAACAGGCGATAGCCCGTGCGAGTCAGAACATCGCCAGGAAGCTTCATCCCCGGTTTGATCTCGGCATCAGGCGGATAGACCATCTGGTCTTCTGGAATCCCTTCCTGCTCACTCAACCAGCGGCAGTACGCGACCACTTGGTGCCACGTCACCATGTTCATCGGGCACTCACGCGACGGGCTGACGGGGGCCGCAAAATCGATGTTGGTGCGAAATCGTTTGAATTCGGTAATCGTCACTTCGTGCGCCGCCACCCAAAATGGTCTGGGAACTTTTCGCAGATGCTGCGTCTCCTCTTTCTCGCGACCGGGTTCTCCGGAGGGTGATCCCATCAGGAATTCAGCGGGCTGAATGCGCACGAAGACCTGACCTTGGCCGTTGCGGACCCAAGTTGTGGAATCGGTGGGAAGCGTGGCGATGCCGCGACCGCTGACCAACGAAACTCCTTTGGGTGGCCAAGCCGCGCGACGGCGCAGAACCCACTCCGCTGCCGCACGTTCGCTGGCATCGGCGCAGGTGGTCGCCAATGTCGTCAGTTCGGCCAGCAATTCGTTCTGACGATTCAGCTCGCGCGGCCACGCGGCGTCGAGCATCATCACGAGTGCCTGCCTCACCGATCCCTCCGTTTGGCGAGCGCGTTCACGGACGAGTTCGTCGGCCGAGACGCCATACTTCGGGAGACGGTCGATCAGCCAGCTTCGCAAACGCGGATCGGGCGCCGCGGCCAGAGCCGACCACGTTTCGGTCGCCTCTCCCAATCGAATGAGGCTCAGGGTCGCCATCCCTTTGCGACGAACAGCCGCCTCCGTTTCAGAAGCGATTCCTTCGATTCGAGCCTCGTCCGCGATCACGCGAAACATCCGACTCGACTCGTCACGCTTCGCCGCCAAGGACGCGAACAGTGCCGCGTACTGCTGAGGATTCGCGATCATGACCAGAGGGACGAGACGCTCCAAATCGCCGCCGCCCCATTCCGCCAGCACGTTCGCGGCGAGCAGGCGTTCTGATTCTGACAACGTCGTCTCTTGGAATCGCTGTCCGAGCGCATCGACCAATCTGGCACGCGCGGGTCGCAACAGCGCGATCCAGTGGCTGACGATCAGAGAGTTTTCACCGATGAGGCCGCGTGATGTCGCCTCGGCGATTTCGTCCCAACGTTCCTCATGAGGATCCAGCTGCGCGAGCAGGCAGGCGACTCGAAGCTGCTGCGATGAGGGTGGCATCACGGCCACAGCCTCCCACAACGGCGGGGCAAGTTCGGCCGACCAGTGCTTCAACTGCGCGGCGACAGCGCCGATGTGTTGTGGCTCGCGGCTCGTGATGTCATCCGCCAACGATGCCGCCGCCGATTTGTCGATTCGCGCCAGTGCCATGCGCGCGTGCCAGCGTTCGGAAGCGGGTGTGGCTTGATTGTCCGCGATCGCGCGCAGTCGCGGTCCCCAGCGGCGCGAGTCCTGCGGCAGTGCCTCGATCAGCGGTTCGAGGCGATCCACATCGGCCGTGAGCAGTTGCTCGATCTGCGCGTCGAGCCGCTGTTCCGCATCCGCCGCTTGAATGGCGTTCCGAAGTTGAATGCCCGTGAATGCCACTCCGAACATCACCACCGCCACCAGCACGCTGCGCCGCACATGAATCCGCGTCGCGGCGGCGAGCATCGTTCGCTGAGTTCCCGTCAGCTCGCGTCCGGGGAGCAGCAACCGAATCTGCAACCATTCGATCCATGACGGAAGCTGCCGCTGCTCGTGTGTCTCGGCCCAGATCGCCGCACGCCGTTCGAGCAGTGTGCGCGTGCGGCCGCGCAACGTCGCCTGCTGCTGACGCTCGAACCAGACTCGCAACGCCGCAACCAAATAATCGTGAGTCAGTTGATACGACCGCACCGCCACCCCGCGTCCGCCCGATTGCTCGACGAGGCTCGAGTCCGCCGTGGAATTCGCTGGGACGAGGGCCGTTTGAGAGGAACCGGTTTGATCGAGAGCAACCGGTTCCTCCAAATCGGTAGGCGTGATCAACCGCAGCTCTCCGTCGAGTACTCGCAGGACTTCCGCAAATTGTTCGGGTTGCTCGGCGTAGCCCGAAAGCAAACGCAACTCCGGTTCGGAACGGTGCCGCCCCTTCAGCAGTGAACCGGGTTCCGGCAACAGTCCACGCAACACTTCGCTGGCCGCTCGACGCAACAGGCGATAGCGCGGGTTGGTCGATTCGTGGCCGAAGCATTCTTCGAGGAACGCCACGCCGACACCCTCCGCGCCGCCGATCTGCTTCAACGACGCGGCCGTCCACGGCTTCGACCGCATCATTTCCGCGAACAACGCCAACCGCACCGGCACGACTCGGCCCTGCTCCGCCAAGCCTGCGACCGCTTGATTGAGGAACTGCGACTGGTCGAAATCCAGCTCACCCGGCGGAAGTTGATCGTGTGCCCGACCAAACGCAGTCAGCACACGCCGCGCATGGGCTTCGTCGAACAGGTCGATCGTGGCGTAGTTGCGTCCTTCCATCAGCGGGACTTCCAAAGCCTGCAGAAATCGCACGGCCGCCATGCCGAAGTCGTCGCGCACCAGCAACAACACCTGCAATCGATCGCCGTCACACTGACGCAACGCCTTGACCAATTCCTGTGACGGCTCCGGCGAGTTGGCGTGCAACCACTGCTCGAACTGATCGAACACGACCAGCACTTTGCCGTCCTCCGCCAGTCCGTCGCCGAGGCGCAGTTGATAGAACAGTTCCGGCAACGTGGCATTTCGTGTTTGAGGCAAGAGGCGTTGAACGGCTCGCCGCAGACGCTGTTCGGTGTCGGTTGCCGTCGCTTCGACGAACACGGTCTGCACGCGCGAATCGAGTCTTGGCAACAACCCTGCCCGCACGAACGACGATTTGCCGCAGCCACTGGGGCCATACAACAGCCCCACGGAAAAACTCCGGTCGGCATCGCGCGATTCGATGTGCTGCTTCCATTGTCGCAACGATGCCGGCAGGCCATCGCGATCGCAGGGACCGGGCAACAGGCTCAAGAAGAAGTCGGCATCGGCCTCGTCAAACGAACGCAAGCCGCGCGGAATGACCAGCGTTTCGGAGGCTGCGGCCTGACTGCCACGCGCGCCACTACTGCCGAGCATGCCCACTCGTGAAGTCGTGGCTTCGATGCCCGGCCGCTCAAGTCGCTCAGGAACAACGAACGACTCCGCCGGCGCGATCATCGAACGGGAACTCTCACGCCAGGCTTCCAATTCCTCCGCCAAATCGAGCGCTGTGGGAAACCGGTCACTCATCCGCTTGGACAGACAACGGAGGCAGATCCGTTCCAGTTCGCGATGAACGGAGGCATCAATCTGGCGCGGCGGCTTCGGATCGTGCGATTGAATCTCGTCGAACAACCCGGCCGACTTCGCACTTGCGAACGGGGGACGGCGTGTCAGCGCGATGTACAGCATCACTCCGATCGCCCACACATCGGTCCGACCGTCCAAGCGATGCGTTTCACCACGCACCTGTTCCGGCGACATGTATTGCGGCGTTCCGGCGACGCTCTGCGCCAGCGAGGCAAATTCACGCTCAATCACAGCCAATCCAAAATCAGTCACCACCGGCTGGCCGTCGGCATTCATGATGACATTCGACGGTTTCAGATCGCGGTGGACCAAACCTCGCAGGTGGGCGTAATGAATGGCCGAAGTCACGGGAATCAGCAACTCGACCGCGCGGCTCGGCGATAACTGTGGGTCGCGCCAAATGTCCGCGAGACTCTGCCCGCTGAGGTATTCGAGCACGATGAAAACCGGCTCTGTTTCGGTATGAACGTCGTACACCGAAACCAATCCCGGATGATGAAACTGCGCCGCCAATCGCGCCTCGCGCAGAAACGCCTCCCGCACAACGGGATCACTCAACTGCTCCTGCTTCGGCACCTTGATCGCCACTTGACGATTCAAGTCCGGATCGACGGCCAGATAAACGGTACCGAAACCGCCTCGGCCCAAATACCGCTCGACGCAGTATCGCCCCAGTTGTCTGTACTCAAGTGGCTCGGACTCAAGTGACTCGGACTCAAGTGACTCGGACTCAAGTGGAAACCAAAGAATGTGTCCAGAGTCGGAAGGCGAACTACCACCGATGCGCGTGATCGTCTGATCACTCAACATTCCGTTTTCATTGACCACGGGGACATCGCCGACGGCCGCGAGATCGTGAGGTTCATCCTGTTCACGTTTCGCTGAACTCATTGAACACGCCCTTCGTCAATGTGGCCACGATTCCAAACAAGGCTGTGGTGGTTGGAGATTTGCCTCGAGGCTCAACCTAACCGAACGCGCCCAGCAGCAACAGTGATCGTCACCACCGCCAGTTAAGAGACCGCGAATCAACCTACCGGACGAACGAACACTCGCGTGTTGTAGGCTTTGCGAATCTGGTTTTGACTGTCCCGTGTTGATGTTCGAGAGATTTGCCAAGACACAACAACAAGTTCTGAACACGGCACTCTTGGAGACTGAAAGTCAGTGTGCTTGGAACGTTCAGTTTGTTATTGAATCGTCTCGCAGGCGAATCGGTGGTGGCATCAGTACGACTGAAAACACGGAGGTGAACATGAACGTCTATGGAATCATTCCCGCGCGGCTGCAATCGACGCGACTGCCTCGCAAGCTCCTCTTGGCGGAAACCGGGCGTACGGTCATCGAGTACACCTGGCGAACGGCTACAAAAGCGACGAGCCTCAAACAGGTCATCGTCGCCGCAGACAGTGACGAGTTCGCACGAGTCGTCTCCGCATTTGGTGGCCGTTGCGAATTGACGGGTGAGCATCCGAGCGGCACCGACCGGATCGCCGAGGTCGCGCGGCGTTGCTGCCCGGACGGCGATGTTTTCGTCAACATCCAAGGCGATGAGCCGGAGATCGACCCCGCCAACATTGATGCGGTGGTGAAGGCTCTCGTTGATTGTCCGGACGCGCACATGGCGACGCTCGCCACACCGATGACCAGCCTCGAACAAGTGAATGCGTCGTCGTGCGTGAAGGTGGTCGTCGCCGGCGACGGACGGGCGCTCTACTTCAGTCGAGCCGCGATCCCGTTCTGTCGTGACCGCGAACAGAGTGAAGCGTTGGCGAGCGACCACCCGTGGCTGCTGCATCTCGGCATCTACGCTTACCGGGCCGAGTTCCTGCACCAACTGACGCAGCTCCCGCCGTCGCGTCTCGAACAATTCGAGAAGCTCGAACAACTGCGCGCCTTGGAAGCGGGAGCACGCATCCAAGTTGCCCTCGTGGAACACCACTCGGTTGGCATCGATACCCCCGAGGACTATGCTCGGTTTGTCGAGCGGCAACGCGGGCGAGTGGGGAGTTTTCGAGCGTAAGCTCCTCCCGACGAATGTCTGAGCGGGGCGGCGTCAGCCCCCCGGTTCTTGGTGGCATCGTGTTCGACGCAAAATTAAGAACCGGGGGGCTGACGCCACCCCGCTCAGAAGCAAAACAAGAGGGCTAACAGCCTGATGAAGAACGTAACTTGGACGCCCTCGTCCGAGTGATTTCGAGTTGAAGACGGACGGACGAGGGCGTCCATCCTACGTTTTTCAACAGGCTGCTAACGCCCGAAATCAGAATTCAGAGTACGAGCGCCCCACTCAGAAGAGACCCGATGACCAAGCATGTGACCAAGCATATTTTTGTGACCGGTGGTGTGGTGAGTTCGCTCGGCAAGGGGCTGACTTCGGCGTCGATCGGGACGATTCTCGAACGACGCGGGTTGCGCGTGCGGATGCAGAAACTCGACCCGTACATCAACGTCGATCCCGGCACGATGAGTCCCTTCCAGCACGGCGAGGTCTACGTTCTCGACGACGGTGCCGAGACGGACCTCGATCTCGGGCACTACGAGCGGTTCACGAACAGCCCGTTGTCGCGTCAGTCCAACTACACGTCGGGCCGCATCTATTTGAACGTCATCAAAAAGGAACGTGACGGAAAGTACCTCGGCCAGACGGTGCAAGTCGTGCCGCACATCACCAATGAAATCAAGGCGGCGGTGCTGGGGCTGGCCGGTCCCGATGTGGATGTGGTCATCACGGAACTCGGTGGCACTGTCGGCGACATTGAGGGGCTGCCTTTCCTCGAAGCGATCCGCCAGATTCCGCTCGACATTGGCAAGGGGAACTGCCTGTTCGTTCATCTGACGCTCGTGCCGTATCTCAAGGCCGCGCGCGAAGCCAAGACCAAGCCGACTCAGCACAGCGTGCAGCAATTGCGTCAGATCGGCATTCAGCCCGACGTGTTAATCGTCCGCACCGAACGACCGCTCGGCCGAGACGACTGCGACAAGATCGCCCTCTTCTGCAATGTCGAAAAGCATGCCGTCATCGAAGAGCAGGACAAGGAGTTTTCGATCTACGAAGTCCCCTGTGGACTGGTCGGATACGGTTTGGACAAGCTCATCATCGAGCGACTCGGCCTGCCAGCGGGAACCTCCAAGATGGACGACTGGGAGGAGCTGGTTCACCGGATCAAGAACCCGAAGTACGAAGTCAACATCGCCGTCGTCGGCAAGTACATCGAACACCGCGATGCGTACAAGTCGATCTATGAGGCGCTCGATCACGCCGGGATCGCGCACGAAACGCGCGTCATCATCAAGCGGATCGAAGCCGAAAAACTGGAATGTGAGGATGCGGCTTCCGCTCTGGCGGGCGTGGATGGATTGCTCGTCCCCGGCGGCTTCGGCCATCGTGGGATCGAAGGGAAAATTCAAGCCGTGCGCTACGCCCGCGAGAACAAGCTTCCGTACTTCGGCATCTGCTTGGGAATGCAGGTCGCCGTGATCGAGTACGCTCGCAACGTCCTCGGCTTCGCGAAGGCCAACAGCACCGAGTTCGACACCGACACCGATCACCCGGTGATCTGCCTGCTGGAAGAACAACGAACCGTCACCGAAAAGGGGGCCTCCATGCGGCTCGGTGCCCAACCGTGCGTGCTGACGGAAGGCTCATTGGCCGCGAAGGTCTACGGTCAGAAAGAGATCTCGGAGCGACATCGACATCGCTTCGAGTTCAATCATGCCTACAAAGGCCGCTTCCTCGAAAGGGGCCTCGGCCTGTGCGGTGTCAGCCCCGACGGCAAGCTCGTCGAAGCGATCGAAATCCCCATCCATCCGTGGTTCGTCGCCGTGCAGTTCCATCCGGAATTCAAATCGAAGCCGAACCTGCCTCACCCACTATTCCACGGGTTCATTGAGGCGGCGTTGAAGCGACGGCAGGCGAAGTGAGGCAGGTGGGAGTGGGTGTTGGGTAGTACGTATTCAAAACTAGCCCGACGCGCGAGCGAGGGCTTCGGCGTCATCTCACGTCTGGCTCTCGCTTGCGCGTCGGGCTAGTTTTGAGAGACGGTCCTCTCTGGCCATCCCATCCACTTCCTCAAAACGGCCAAGGCAAGAGCAGCGCGTGATGCTGGAACAGGATCGCCCGCCCCGCTGCACCGACGGCCGGAGTGAAGAAGAGCAGGAAGACGTAGAAGCCGAGCAACGGAAGGAGCAACAGGTTGCAGGCGGTTCGGACAAGGAACCAGCCGCGTCGCTCTTTCTTCACCGCGCGCGAGTAGGCCCAGCCGATGAAAATTTTCGCCGGATAGATCGACACGATGAAGATCGGTGTCAACATCCAACGCATGTCCTGTGGGACTTCAAATAGTTTGAACAGGTAGAGCGGCAAGGCCAGTGCGTACAGCACGACAATCGACAGCAACCACAGGATTGGCGCGTGTCGGTAAAGCTCGCGGATCGTACGGAGATCGCGGATGGCGGAGAGCCGGTTCTCGGCGGCAAAGCGGGCTTGCAGGAACGGAATCCAACTGAGCGTCAGCACCAGTGCAAGGCCGCCAAGCAACGTGAGGATGATCTGGCCCGGCTTCGACGTGTCGTTCAACGCTCCGAACAAGATTGTCGGAATGAAGAGCCACGCGAACGCACCGATGAAGCCGCGCAGGCCGAGCGAGAAGTGGTGTCGCAGCCTCAGCGCGGCGATGAACTCTCTCACAGCCGACGCAGCGATGTCGGCGTAGTCGCGCTGGAACAGCCGCCTCGCCAGCCAAATGCCGTTCAACGGCGTGGGCCAGAAGAACAGCCCCAGCCTCCCACCGCGCGCGATCGCGAGCACGAGATGAACGGTGACAACGATGCTCAACGCGAGCAGGCCGATCCGCCAGCCAATGGCCGCACCCGAACCGGGCGCGATCAGCGCGGCATCGCTCGCCGCATCGGCCACCAGCCGGACCAGCCAGTACCAAACCCACATTCCCAGCGCGATGCCACCCAGCTTGGGAGCCAACGGCAACAGGGGCATCGCATACCGCAACTTGCCCGTACGAGCGACTCGCCCCTGCGCCTCCAGCATGTAACCCAGAGCCAGCACGTTCACGACCGGCACCGCCGCGAGAAACGCCAAGAACGCGAACAGACTCGCCACGCCAAACAACAACTCCCACACCCAGTACGCCGCGTGAAACGGCCTCTTCAGCGGATGCGGAAACGGCGGTAGCGAGTCGAATGAGAAGTACGTCTGCTCGGCCAACACGTCTGCCAGCGGGATGAAGTCGAAGTCGTTGCCGTTCGTCAGACCATCCGTTCCCGCGCTCTGATCGATCAAATCGGCCGACGCTTCAGCGAACTCGACCTCGTCACTCGGCGACGACTCCGCAACGGACGCAACTTGCGACGGTCCTGCCCCAGAGTTGAGATTTGCCACCGATGCCCGTCCGTTCACGCCACCACTCCTTTCCGTCGCCTGCCGCCTGAATCGGCACGAACGAGTCTACCTCAAGCCCTCACGATTGGTTGCAGCCCCACCTGAAACTTTCCATTCCCGGCCCGAGTAGATGATGTAGACTTTGGCGGTGAAGAGATGCCGTTATGGGGTCGGGCGTTCAAATTCGTCACAGGATGCCGCGCAAATGATTGATCAGTCCGCAATGTTGCAGGCAATGGTCGCGACGTGCCCGGCCTTTACTCCCGTCTACGAGTCTTTCATTTCGGATTGGTCCGACGAACACGACCGGCCTCTTTACTTGCTCCTTGCCGACTTTGCCCGTTTTCTCGTCACGCTGCTGGAATCCGACAACCACGAAGTCATGAATGCTGTATTCGAGTTGATCGAAACTCTACTCACCGATGGAGACTCTTTCGTGAGAACGGCTGTAACTGTTGGCATCTTGGAAAACATTCAGAACGCCAACATCCACCGCACAACAACACCTCAGCAATTTGTCGAACGGCTGGGACCGATGTCATCGGATCATTGGCGGAAGTTAAGCGAGTTCTGGAGTGGCACCGACCCCTCTGAAATCTGCATGTCAACAGAGATTTGAACCACCTCGCATTCGTTCAACGAAACGTCCTTCCAACGAGACCTCGATCATGCGTCCTCGCTCACTTACCAAAACTGTCTTGCCGTTGCTGGTGATCGTGGGTGTTTTCGCGCTGGTGGCCTCGGCGGCGCGGAGTCGGGTCGCGACGCAGTTGCCCGAGTCACCGAGTCGTCTCGCGAACGAGACTGATTCCGTCGTGACGAAGCTCGACCGGTTGCTGGCTGACAAATGGCAGGAGGCCGGGATCGAACCGGCTCGCGCGGCAGATGAGTTGACACTGCTGAGGCGGCTGTCGCTGGTCCTGCATGGAACGGTGCCGTCGCTCGAAGAGTTGCGGTTGTTCGAGGCTGACACTCGGCCAGAGCGGTTCAAACGTTGGACCGAGAAGCTGCTCGCGGATCGCCGCTTTGCAGACTATTTCGCTCGCCGCTTGGCCCGCGTGTTCGTCGGTGCCGATGAGGGTCAGTTCGTTCTCTTCCGGCGAGACCGCTTCTGGGCGTGGCTCGGTCAGGCGCTGCACGAGAACCGGCCGTATGACGAAGTCGTGCGGAGCATGATCTCGCACAAAGGTCTGTGGACCGGCGTTCCCGAAGTGAACTTCATCACGGCCACTTCAGACGACAACGGGATCAACGAGAACAAATTGGCGGGCCGCACCGTGCGCGCGTTCCTCGGTCAGCGAATCGACTGTGCCCAATGCCACAACCATCCGTTCGCCAGTTGGAAACAGGGACAGTTCGAGGGACTGGCCGCCTGTTACGGTCAGATCAGAATCTCAGCGGTCGGTGTTGAGGACGACGCCAACAAAAAATATTTGGTCGAAGATTTGAGCAAGCTCACCGAACTCACGGACGAGGAACGTGAAAAACTCTCGGACGAAGAACAGAAGGACAAGGCCAAGCGTGAGGTCTCGCCCGGTGTGCCGTTTCATCCCGAGTGGCTGCCGTCCGAAGGGACCGAGCGGACGAAGCTCGCCGCGTGGGTGACGCATCCCGACAACAGTCGCTTCGACCGCGCGATCGTCAATCGCGTCTGGGGTCTGATGTTCGGCAAGCCGTGGCTTGAACCGGTCGATGATCTGCCGAACCCGCAGGAAACGGGACACGACTCCGCCGACCTGCTCGATCTCCTCGGAGCCGACTTCCGCGCGCATGGCTGCGACATGAAGCGGTTGATCGCGACCATCGCCGCCTCCCGTGCGTTCCGCCTCTCGTCCGAACACCCCGCGTTTGAGACGGGTGAGAAGCTCGACGCCATCGAACAACAGTGGGCCGCCTTCCCCGTGACGCGACTCCGTCCCGAACAACTCATCGGTGCGATGCTGCAAGCTTCGACGATCAAGACCATCGATCAGAACTCGCACTGGGTCCAGCGTGCGTTGCGGTTCTTCAGCGAAATCAACTTCGTCAAGGAATTCGGCGACCTCGGCGACGATGAACTCGGTGAACACTCGGGAACGATTCCTCAAGCCCTGCTCCGCATGAACGGAGAATTCGCGAAAGACCGCTCCGAAGGAACGCCGTTCAGCTCCATCGGTCGCATCGGCGCGATGGCTCCGAATGACGATGCGTGTCTCGACCTCTGCTTCATGGTTTGCCTGACCCGCCGCCCCACAGTCGAGGAACGCCTGCAATTGTTGCCTCAGTTGGAAGGGAAGAACGGCAATGCCCGAGGCAGCGCCGTCGAAGATGTGTTTTGGACGCTCTACAACTCACCGGAGTTTTGCTGGGGGCATTGAGCCTTGGGGACGTGAGTCCTTCTTCCTCCTTCTGAGCGGGGCGGCGTCAGCCCCCTGGTTCTTCGCTCAGATTACGGAAGGACTCACGTCCCCAAGGCTCAATGCCCCCAGCAAAACTCCGGTGAGTTGTAGAGCGTCCAAAACACATCTTCGACGGCGCTG
>JAYTGQ010000930.1:0-8995 GCA_043733345.1 Schlesneria sp. | reverse complement strand
GGTTTCTTAGTTGGAAAAGAACCGGCGGCTAGCGCCGTGCCGCTCACAGAATGCCAAAGTGAGTGCCATTGGGCTGACGCCGCCCCGCTCAGAAATGTCTCGCTTTATTCCGCGCGAATTGAGGGGAGCGCGAATGAAAGGCAGGAATGAGGTGATGAAGGTTCCGCTACCAGCTTGAACCTCGCCCCCATTCCCATTTCTCACTGCTCTGAATGAGTGAAGATCAGTGCAGATAAGTGTTCCAATGTCTTCATCATTCTGTACTTCACGATTCTGTCTTACCTCCCAAAACGAAACCACACCGACGGAGACCGCAGGCGTGGCGAGTTGTTTCGATTGACTAACAGGCTTACTTGGCCTTCTTCTCTTTGCCCTTCTCGAGCGCGTCGAAGTAGCTCTTGATGCCGTCGTGATAGCCGGGCGGGATCTGCTCGGTGTTGAGGGCTTCCATCGCACCTTGCTTCACCGTTTGAACAAGCGTCTTGTAGTCGCGGACGATCTCGCCCTTTTCGTTTTCGCCCTTCTGCTGCATCGACATCAGCATCTTGCCCGCGACGACGGCCGACTTGGATTGCTCGGACTTGAAGCCGGTCTCGACCGAATCATCTTCGGGAGCCTCGCCCCCTTTGCCGAAGCCACGCTCGCCCATCCCCTTGCCTTCCTTCTCTTCTTCGGACTCGGCCCCGCCCTCGGCCAGCAATTGAGCGTAGAGCTTTTCGTAATCGTCGAGCGTCTTGCACTCGCCCGCCTTCGCACCGTCGAGCTTCTCGCCCTCATTCAGCTTCTTGGCCTGCTGGATCGTTTTGAGCGCCTGCTCCAATTCCTTGAGGTCTTTCATCGCCTGTTCGAGGTCCTGCATCTCGGCCTGCGACAGTTCGAGCGACTTCATCGCCGACTCGAGTGCCTCTTGCGACAGATCGCTCTGCTCGGACAGTTCGAGTTGTTCCATCGCCCGTTCGAGAGCCGATGCGAGTTGCTCGTTGTTCAGCTTGTCTTTGGCCAGTTCTTCAAGGGCCGCCAATTTTTCTTTGAGCTGCTGCATCAACTCGGATCGCTCGACCGGATCTTTCGTTTGAGCGAGTTTCTGCAACGCCTGCTTGATGTCGCTCAGTTCCTTCTGAACGCCGCCCGCGTCTCCCTGCTGAAGTTCGTTCATCCACTTTTCGAGCTTCTCGTCGTTGTTGGCCCCGAACTGCTGATCGCCCGACGGCGAGTTCTTCATCAAGTCCTTCAACCGTTCGGCACTGATCTGCCGCCACAACTTGCCGATGTCTTTTTGCTCGCCCATCAGTTCCTTGAGATTGTCGAGCTTCCGATCCGGCTCCATCTTGTTGAAGGCGAGTTTGAGTTCGTCGATCGCGTCGTCAGTCGCGTTCTGCTCCTCGTGGTCTTCGACTTTCTTGCGAACTTCATCGAGACGAAGTTGTGTCGCGAGCTTGGCTGCCTCCAATCGCTCGTGACGTTTCTCAACGAGGTTCGCTTTGGCGACCTTTCCAAATGGATCGAGTTGCGGCAGGGAGAGAACCAACGTTGCCACGCACGCCGGAACCCAGACCGCATGCCAGAACCGCTTCTGCCATTCAAAGGGCAACACGCGCTCGGGCGACACATTCTTCGCGCGGCTCTCAGCCGACTTCACGACCAACGGCTGATACTCACCGGCCGACGAGTCGATCAGCGACAGAGTCAGATAGAGGTCTTTGGCACCCGTCGATTGATCGACCAACCGCGCCGCATCTGGCAGCGTCGGCTGACGATGAACGAGCAGAGCCACCAGCCCCGCCAACACCGGCACGGCAGCAAACGCCAGCCACGTCGTGTTCGAGACATCGAGCAACCCCGGCGCAAGGCCCGTCAATCGCGCGGCCAACAGCGCCATCGCGAAGACCCCGCACAACACGAGAAACGCCCAAAAGAAGCTCCGCCCGACAGCGGCCAGCCGCATCCGCTGAGCAACCTTCAGTAATAGTTTGTAGGCAACAGATGACTCAGTCATGGAAACCTCGCATCGAACAGAGAGGCAAGAGTGGGACAACCGTCTGATCGTCGAACAATCGAACGTGAACAACCCAATGTTGGGCATCACGCAGAACTCGCGGCCGAAACGGACAATGGTTCGATCGCAGAAACATGCAGCAGCGAGCAAATACGGAACTCGGCGGGAACACCATCGTCAGTGACATCGATGCCGACAAGGATGTCACTGCGTGTCAGCCACGCCATTTCGGGGTGACGAACTTCGTAGGTCTGTCCGCTCGACATGACGAGTCGAAACGGCTTGAACGGACGTTGGGTCATCAACTGTTGAAAGGTTTGAACAGTCATTGGCACGCACCTCAATTTGCTGGGAGACACATTGTCTGATGATCGACCGGCAGCAGCTTAGCCGTCGAACTTTTCTCCGGCAAGCGGTTTCTTTTGAGACGAGTCCAACTTGGCCAAGTTCCCGGCGGGTTGTTGGCGTTGTACTCCGAACACAGGAATGGGGCGTTGAGCGACGGGGATCGAAAGCAATCCGGCCAGCGTCTCCCAGCGCGGATCGTCAAACTCGTCGAGTCCTAGGCGCAGCGATTGGAAGTCCTCGCGCTGGCGCAGCGTTCCGCCCAGACGATCCCACCACGAGAAGACGGTCGCATAGTTCGAGTTGGTTTCGACCGGCTCGCGCGAGTGATGCACCTTGTGCAGGAACGGCGTCACGATCCCCAGTGCCAGCCACCGGTCGAGTCTGCCCACCGAAATGTTTGCGTGATGAAACGCCGTCGCCGCGAGGACCAGCGTTTCATGCACCAGCAACTCCGTCGAGGTGACTCCGAGCAGCGGGATCAACGCCAGCCGCAGGATTGCCGACAACACCAACTCGCCGGTGTGAAACCGCAGCGCCGTGGTGACATCCATCTCGCGATCGGCATGGTGCATCCGGTGGAATCGCCACAGCAGCGGGATCACATGGTTGGCTCGATGCCAGACGTACAGCCAACCATCCAGCAGCAACACCGCCAACACCAACCGCCACGCACCGGGCAACGGCCACGCGTGCAGCAGCCCGGCGCGATGCGTTTCCGTCCAAGCGACCACGCCCACAGTGGCCACTCCGAACGCCAGAGCAAGCAACACGGTGTTCAGCAGTGCGAGGCACAGGCTCCGCGCCGCGTGCCGCCATCTCCCGTGAGGGTTCTCGAAAAACGGGCGCGCCGACTCCCACAACCACAGCACCACTAGGACAGTCACGAGAACCACCGGTTTCACCCACGCAGGGACCGTGCCATTCCAATTCACTCGGCCACCTCATTTTTTCTTCGCTGGTGTGAATCCCGCATCGAGCAGTTCCTGATACCCGGCCTTCAACGGTCGCACGTCGTAGCCCTGCTTGGACAGAATCTCGCCTGCCGTCACAGAGCGAATGCCAGCCTTGCAGTGCGTGTAAACAATCTTGCCCTTCGTCACCTTCTTCGCGGCCTCCGCATCCTTTTGCAGCAAGCTGAGCGGCAGCAGCACAGCCGCGTCGAGATGCCCCGCATTCCATTCGGCCTGCTCGCGCACGTCGATCAACACGGCCTCCTTGTCCACCAGTTTCTGCTTCACCACCGCCAGCGAGTCCTGTGTGTGTTCAATCGCCAACGCTGCCGCAACACTCATCAGACAACCGCCAACGATCAAAACCAACCACGGCATACGCACGCTCATCTTCATGCCTCCTCATTTTTCGCGACTCGACGATTTTGAAACGCCAGACATCGCTTCCGAACTCCGATCAGGCTTGGCCACCGCCGCAGTTTGGCAGTGGACGCGGATGATCGCACAGATGATGGGAACTGCAATGCAGACCGCCTCCCACACCTGAGCCATCACCTTGCTCAAAGTAGGGTGGATCGAGTCTTCGTAGCCCACCGATAACCAATCGACTTGCTACGAATATATACCGCTCGTGGGAGAAGCTGACACTAACCCGAAGCGTAAGCGAGGATGCAACACACGTCCTCGCTTACGCTTCGGGTTAGTGTGAAATGTGCAATCCTCACCCGCCAGCGGTTTAACCCAACTTGAAATTGGCCGGAGCCGTGGGGCGTTTTTGTGAACTCGCGAGGGCCATCAGTGTTGGCTATCATCGCCCCACTCTTCGGAATCATCGCGCGATGCCACTCACCATTCCCGAACTCGTTCAGCGGATCGACGCCAGCGGACTGATGTCCGCCGAGTCGGTGCGAGATTTCGTATCGAACCTGCCCGCCGAGCAACAGCCGCTCGACGGTGACGGCTTGTTGCAGGTGCTGCTGAGTCACGAGCGGCTCAACCGGTTTCAAGCAGCCGAGTTGCTGGCCGGCGCTTCACAGCCGCTGGTGCTCGGGAACTACACGCTGATCGAGATGCTGGGGCGAGGTGGGATGGGGCTGGTCTACAAGGCGCGGCACCGGCGGATGGATCGGGTGGTCGCGCTCAAGGTACTCTCGCCCGAAGCGGTCAAGACGCAGACGCTGGTCGAGCGGTTTCATCGCGAAGTGAAGGCCGTGGCGAAGCTGAGTCACCCCAACATCGTCACGGCCCACGACGCGGACGAGCATCGTGGGACGCATTTCCTGGTGATGGAGTTCGTGGCGGGTCGTGACCTATCGAGCGTCGTGCGGAATGGGAGCCGCCTGCCGCTCGCCGACGCGGTCGATTACATCGCACAGGCCGCCTGCGGGCTGGAGTTCGCTCATCGGCATGGCGTCATTCACCGCGACATCAAACCGGCCAACCTGCTGATCAGCGACGAAGGGATCATCAAGATTCTGGACTTGGGTCTGGCGCGGTTTGACGATGCGATTGGCAAGACGGCCGATGGACTGACAACCAGCGGCTCGGTCATGGGCACGGTGGACTACATGTCGCCCGAGCAGGCCGAGGACACGCGGCACGCCGACGCGCGCAGCGACATTTACAGCCTCGGCTGTTCGCTGTTCGCGCTGCTCACCAATCGCATCCCGTTCCCGGCGGAAACCGTCATGAAGCGGCTGCTCGCTCACCGCGAGACGCCGCTGCCGAACTTGAAGTCCCTGCGCGACGATGTGCCCGACGAATTGATCGTCATCGTCAGTCGAATGCTCGCCAAGAAACCAGGGGATCGATTCCAGACAATGGCCGAAGTCGAGACGGCCCTGCGCGACCTGCTGGTGCGTTGGGGAGTGTCTCGTCCGTCGTTCGAGCGTTCGGGGACGGCACCGTCCCCCACTGTCTGGATGACAGGCACGAATCATTCGTTTCGAGTGGGGCCGACTTCTGTGGCGGGCGATGCCGCGTCGAGCGGTCCGACCGTGGATTTCGTGGCCGGCACGGTTCTCGAAGAGAATCGGCAGACGCACCTCGACATCAACCTCGATGGCGAAGGGCGCGCCCGGGGCGAGTCCTTCGTGCCCACGTCGGGACCACCGAGCAACGAGGCCACCGTCTTCAAGTCAGGATCCACGACGTTCGAGTCGTCACCCGCGAAGCCGCGCACGGGCCGCGGTGTCCGGTACATCGCGATCTTGTCCATCGTGGTCTCCTGTGCCGTGATCGCGGTCCTGTTAATGCCCGGACTGTTCGGTCCGATCAAGCCGGCCGTTCCACCGCCCGGACCGGGAAAGACGGCAGAGCAGGAATTGGCCAAGACAGACGAACCCGCCGCCCCACCTCGGCCCGAACAACCGACGGTGCCCGTCCACGAAGAACGAACGGTGGACCTGCTGCCGATCGTGAGTGACACCGTCGCTGGCGATGGTGTTGTCGGCGATGGTCGGCGGGCTGACGTGTCTGTGACGGGGGACGTGCTGACGCTCGACGGCACGGGGCGTTCGCCGCAGTTGTGGCTCAACTTCCAACCGGTGCGGGGCGAGGATCTGATTCTGCGGATGGATCTGCACATCGATCCGGCTTCGATTGATTGGCAGCCGTATCAGTACGTGAAGCTGGTTTTCATGGAATCGCCGGAAAGCTTTTTCCAACTGGCGCGAGATCGGGGCCAGTGTCGGTTTGAGTTGATCGCCGATGCGACACGCGGACCGATTGCCACGATTCCGGTTGACGATGAACTCCTGACGGGTCCGATCTCGTTGGAGTTTGCGGTCGTGGGTGAGCGGATGAAGGCCCGCGTGAATGGCAAACTGATATTCGACGCACCGCGCCTGCGCCGCACCGACGGATACATGTCGCTGGCTGCGAGTGGTTGGCGTGTCGAACTGCATCGACCGCGCGTGACGATCCCGGCCACCGAAACCATTCCCGTGGAACCGATGAAGGAGGGGTTCGCGGACCTGCTGGCGGCAACTCGCGGCGATGCGGCCTTCGCCCTGCCGGACGGCTGGCTGTGGCAGGAGACCCAACTGCGCAGCCGTCGCGAGATCGAAACCAACAACCTGCCGCTGCGTCCGATTGCCTCGAAGTCGTACTCGATCGAAGCCGAACTGACACTCGTCGATGGTGGTGACGCCATCTACTTCATGCTGCCCGTCGGTCGGCATCACTGCTTTCTCGCCGTGAATGCTTATCCCGATGGCGAGAGCGCATCGCTGGGTTTCGGCCACGTCCAGCGAAAGACCGTCCGTGACAATCTCACTCGCACCCGGATGTCTCGGCTGAAGGCGGGCAGCCGTCATCGTGTGACGATTGCCGTGGGCATCAAGGGCGATCGGGCCTCGCTGCTGGCCTCGCTCGACGGCGAATACAAGTCGGCCTTCACCGGGCAGATCGACGCGCTGTCGGTTCCCCCCGACGAGTACCACTGGCCCGACCCCGCCCTGCTCGGGATCGGAACGGTCAACTCGGCCTACGTCGTTCACTCCCTGAAGTTGATCGAACTCCCCGTCCCGAACCCGTAGCCGTAGCCGATTGAACCAGACGCGGCTTTGTCTGAAAACTGTCTCAAGAGTGTCCCGGACGCTTTGAGCGTCCGGGACACGGCAAGCTCTGCACTGGAACCGTCGATTGTTCTGTGCGCCGAACTGGCAAGGTGAGTTCTTCCGAGCCGGGCGGCGTCAGCCCAATGGCACTGACTTTACCTGCAAAGTAGCAGGCACATTCCATGTGCCGTCCGCAAATGGCAGGTCACGGCACATGGAATGTGCCTACTACTTTCTAAAGTCAGTGCCATTGGGCGGACGCCGTCCCCCCGGCTAATCGCTGGCATTCCTTCAGGATGGAAACAGACAACTTCATCTGTCCCTCTTGAATCAACAATCCCCCCAAAACTCCGGATGAACCAATCATCCTGAGCCAAACCGTTAGGCAACCCCGGCGAAATATCGTACCCGCGCATCAAAGCCTGACGCGCAAGCGAAGAAGTTCGACACCCCAACCTTCGCTTGCGCGTCAGGCTTCGATGGGTAAATCATTTACAGAGTGCTGCCTGACTCGCCCACAGGCAGCGTCACCGTCACCGTCGTTCCCTGGCCAACGCGGCTATCGACAGTGATCGTTCCTCGGTGAGCGTACACGATCGATTGGCAGATGCTCAGGCCGAGGCCGTTGCCGCGAGCTTCGTCGCTGCGTTGGCGGGATTTGTCCACTTGATAGAAGCGGTCGAACACGCGCGGGATCGATTCGGGCGAGATACCGATCCCAGTGTCGGACACAGTCACAATCACGGTGTTCGTCGCGAAATCTCGCTGGGAACGAATCGACACCGTGCCATGGGCGGGTGTGAACTTAATCCCATTATCGACGAGGTTCGTCAGCAATTGCCGCAACTGACTTCCGTTGGCCTTGATCGTCAGCGGGCCGAGATCGATGGCCTTCAGTTCTACGCCACGTTCTTCGGCCACCGGAGCAAACATCTCGACGATCTTTTCGATCAGCAGGTGTAGCGGCACCTGTTCGTGCCGCTGATCGGCTTCACCCGCTTCACTTTGTGCGAGTTGCAAGAGCTGGTTGACGAGGTGTCCGAGATGGCGGCACTGATCTTGGAGCAGGAAAAGCGTCTCTTCGTACTCTTTCGCCGGACGCGGTTTGTCGAGTGTCACTTCGACCGCACTTTGAATGGCCGCCAGCGGAGACCTCAATTCGTGCGCGGCATTCGCGATGAAGTCACGATTCTTGGCGAGGTGGTCGGCGATCTGATCCAGAAACGTATTGATCTTCGTCGCCATCTGATCGAGTTCGTCGCCGACGCCGCGTACTTGGAGCCGCTCGTCGAGATGGCTGGGTCTCAGCCGCTCGGTCGTGCGGATGATTTGCTGCAACGGCTCGATGGCGCGTGTGGCCAGCAACAGCCCTCCCAGCGGAGCCAACAGAAAAATGAAGAGTCCGACGGGCGCGAGGATGTTCGTCAGCCGATCGACATCCTCGCTGATGAACTTGGTCGGAGTGCCGACGCGGATGAAATCTTTCGGCAGGCCGGGGCGGTTGAGTTGGCGTTCGATGGTTCGATACTCGCCCGACTCCCAAACATTGTGGCCACCACTCGAATTGACGAATTTTTGCAGTGGCTGCGGTGGCGCATTGGCACTGGCCCAGATGGTCTGACGGCGGTCTTCACTCAGCCAGCGAATGTGCCAGCCCCGCTCGCGATGCCCTTCGGCCTTCCGCTCCATCTCGGCCACGATCTGATCGCGGTGCGGATGAAAGGCTTCGACCGCCAGCAACAACTCACGGACTTCGTGGTCGAGTGTCGTGTCGGTCTCCAGCACCAGATAGAACCGCAACGCCTCCCGCACCGAAACGAGGGCGATGACGACGACGATCAACACGACCAGCGTGTTCCACGCGGTGAGGCGCATCTTCAGCGATCGAAAGAAGGCCAGCGAATGGTTGGGTGTGGCGGCGAGCATCGCGAATCGTTCCGAACAGTGGGAGGGCGAGGGCGTCGAGTCCGCGCTCAGTTCTACTTCTACTGTGACGGATTGAGTGGGAGGATTCAGTGCAGAGTGAGAAGTGATCAGTGCAAAGTGACAGAGCGGCCACGACTCTGGCGGCTACGAATCGCACACCTGAGAGTGGCAGCGCCAAGCGTTGTGACGGATGCGAGTGCCTTAACTTTTGCACT
>JAYTGQ010000929.1:0-1016 GCA_043733345.1 Schlesneria sp. | reverse complement strand
TTCAACGCGAAAGTCCGGGGGCTGACGCCACCCGGCTCTCCAAGTTTCCGTTGTGAGAAATCTCTGGTAGCAGACCGCTCACCACCTGAGCTTGAGAGAGTGGAAGGGGCTCGACTGCGGCGCATCATTGATCCTCGGCATGGTTGCTCAGGGAAACACCCGTCGTGGCGGGCGCGTTCGTGCCGAGCTTGAGCGTGCAACCGACCCACGTCACGAACGTGGCGTCGGCCGACAATGTTTGCTGTGTTCCCCCGACGTTGCTGCGATAGACCTTGGCGATCGTGGTCTTGTTCGTGGGCGAGGTGACCGTGACCGTGACCGCGCGCAAGCCGTTGTCTGCCGCGCTATTGGCCAGCACCGTGTAACCGGCAGTCGCGAGCTTCTGCACGATCACCGATCGCGTCCAGCCGGTGTAGCCGGTCAGTGCCGTTCCCGCCGCGTCCTTCACGGGGGATTCCGTCCAGCCCGAGTAGTCGTCGAGGTCATTGAAGGTCGCGCGGGTTGATTCGCCCGCCTCCGGTCCCCACGTTGTCGCATTGGGATCGGTGGGATCGGAGTAGCCCTGAGCGAGGATTTCACGAATGAGTTCCTGCGCCAGTCCTTGACCATCGACGAGCTGATTGGTCGTGGTCCACGTCCGTCCGATGTTCGCCACGGATTGCAGGGACGCGATCATCAACAGGCCGACGATCAACGTCGAGATCGAGACCTCCACAAGTGTCAGGCCGCTGCGCGTTCGCGAACGGCTGCGCGAGGGCTGCGGTTCGTCGGTACGAGGAGACGGTGGGTGGATGTTCATCGGTACGGCTTTCGGGTCTACGGTCACGATCAGCGATGTGCGGCTGAGACCTCACGCGGTCAGTGATGAGACATCCGAGCGGGGCGGCGTCAGCCCCCCGGTTCTTTGAAAACGGGCTGACGCCCAAGAACCGGGGGGCTGACGCCGCCCCGCTCGGAGGTCTCATCACTGACCGCGTGAGGTCTCAGCCGCACATCGCTGATCGTGACCGTAGACC
>JAYTGQ010000928.1:0-9012 GCA_043733345.1 Schlesneria sp. | reverse complement strand
GCTCGCTTCGAGCGCTGGCCCACCAGGATGTCTAGTCGTTTTGCATGGTGGGCCGGCGCTCGAAGCGAGCTTGTCCCACCCTACTTTCTCGGTTCTTTCAGCTTCTGTCGGAAACATCAATCTCCATTTTTTACCCAAGAATTACCCAAGATCGGATTTACCCAAAGCCGAGTTTGACGCAACCATTTGTCGCAAAAACACTTTAGGAATGGACGATATTGGACTCGAACGGTTGCCGGATGCTAAGGCGGAAACCGTTGTTGGACCCGAGTTGTATGCGTCCCTGTATGCACACGATCCCCAACTGGCTCGTCTGATCGGGTGCTGGCCCCGGCTGACGGATGAGGACCGGCAGGCCCTCGCCGATCATGCCGAGCATCTTGCGGCCGGTCGAATCGAGTTCGCGCAGTAGCCTTGCCGTCGCTTGCCATGCCGTGCGGGAGTGGAACAGGTGAGCGGCTACGAAAGAAACGAAACAAACGAAAGAAGTCTCTGCCGCGCCTTGCTGCGATGGCAGGGGGCCGATGCTTTCTGCGGTCCCGCCTGCCCCCAACCATGCAGCCATCCGCGCACATTTTCTGCCAAATTGTGGGATAGTCAGGGGGACGGTCAGAAGTTGCGGCCCCGATTTTCCAAACCGAGCAGATAGCCTTTCGCGCATTTTCTGTCACAGAATCATTTTGGTCGTCTGCCAGTCAGGGGGTGGGGATCATCTGCCGGTTCCCGGTCACCAAACCGACCAGTTCGGGACGTAGCCCTACGCGCGGTTTCGTATGGTCGGGGTATCCGGTGGCCGGGATCGCATTGAATTTGTGAATTAGCTTCCGGCCAGGCCATTCTGTTGCCGCGTTTGCAGACAGGGGCGTGTTTACTACATTGGCTGGGCAAGTCGGACCACGCCTCTACGCTCGTTTTTGGATCACAGCCAATGAAACGCGAACTTCAGACGAAGCTCCAAGACATCAAGAAGCGATTCGATAAATTGGAGCAGCATTCGGTCGCCGCCACCAAACTTCTGAAGGAAGGGGTTGCCACACTCCAACGGGAAAAAGTCGTCAGGCATCCGTTGAAGGCATGGTTTTTTGGACTGCTCGCCGTCACGTACCACCACCGGCAAGTCTTTGAAACCGAGGTGGAACTCGTGGAATCGTACTTTGCCGCCCCGTGGGCCGACCCACCAATGTCCTACGAACTGGATTTGCTCGATCAACTTGATATTGCTCGTGATGGACTACGACGATTTGTGCCAGAGAAAGGCGCGTGTGAAGCTTGCGATGCGCAAAAGCAGCGACTGACAAGAATCGAAAGCGGAGACAAGCTGTGCGACACATGTCTGCAAGAATTGAACGCAGACACTCCCGCCTACCCCAGAGCGAGCCGAAAGGAAATCGCCAAGCGCCGTTTGCAGGGATTCGATGTCCCAGACGGGGTGTCGATCTTGGATTGCTGGAAATACGAGCAGATTCTGTTGCGCCGACAACACGGACTTCGTGACGACGCACTCTACGAAGAATTGTTCAACTATCTGCTAGCGTGTGGTCTATCACGCGGAGGGAAGTGGGATTGGTATTGTGAGACGAGTGTTGTCGGTGGCAAGTATCCGAATCCCGACGGTACATCCCGGCTGGATATCCTGCGACGTTGCCGTGTTGGCGAACGACTCCAGTTGATTCGTGAACCGGAGAACTCCCATCAAGAGGATCTTCGCGCAGTCAAAGTATGTCGGGAAACGGGCGAGCAATTGGGATATATCCCGACGCATCTTTTGGGAAACGATAAGAACCTAGGATATTGTTTGGCGAACCAGATGGATCGCGGCGACCTGTTTCAAGCGACGCTCCAGACGATTTCCGCCAAGGATAAGGAAGGCTACGCTGAGTTTGCCTTGAAAGAAGGTGATGGCATCGGTGATGTCATCACGCAATGTGAGCGTCAGCGCAGTGACCGATTCGATACGTCAACCGTCACTGCACGTATTGATGTCTATTGGCTGAATGTTTCACCGCCTGCCAGCGAGGAAGAGCCTCAATTGGCGATACAACATTCACTTGAAAAGTCGGAGTTTCTACCTCCGCAGCTCCAAACGGCTTCGTGGATCTCGCCACCGGTGATACCGCATGCAGAGGCTCTGGAGCAGGTCTCGCATTCTGAGGTGGTAAACACTCCACTGCTGGAACCGTTGGTTGAGTGGAGTTGCCCACATTGCGGTGCTTCACTTACGTCACCCATGCAAAAAGTCGGTATGTCAGGCCCATGCGCCTTTTGCCGCAAAACAGTCGTAGTACCGAAACCGGTGCCGGGGGGAAATCCGGAGTACAAGCCTAAAACTGTTGAGGTTCGAATGGTCGGTCTAAAGACGTTTCAGTGGCCTTGCCTCCGTTGCGGCCTAATGAATAACACGAGGTTGTCTTCGTTGGGTTCGAGGACACGATGTAAAGGATGCAAGTTGTCTATCATCCTGCCAAAGACAATTGGTGGCTTCTAGGTGAAGGGGTGCGATGTCTCGGCGAAAGTCTCGGATGTGGACATGCTTTCCGCCGGAATTCTCAGGCACTCGCCGAGAAGCGTTTCATCGTGGAATCCCTCACTCGAACGATCCGAAATCGGCAGTGAACGCTTGTTCTTGTTCCCATTGAATTGCATCTGCGACATGGCATGATGGCACGCATCGGGTGTGAATCGGTGTTGCAACGCCGGTTCGCTGAAATCGGCTCGGCGAGTGTGTGCGGCCTCCTACGTCCCGCCCGCTCGCCGAGCGGCCCGTTTCCACCAAGACGTAGGAGACGTGGGCGATGTTGTTCAAGACACGGATGGAAGAGGCACGCGAGGCCCTCAAGAAACTCGACTTCGACGACGAACTGATCTTGATTCACGCCGAACCCGGCAATCAAGAATTGTCGAAGGTGGTATCTGACCAAGTGGCTGGCCTCATTCGTGCCAAGGCGGCAGTCGAGTGTGAGCCACTGTGCTACTTCGGTATCCCATTTGGTGAGGCCGCGCGAGCCGTCTATTCGGCGACACCCATTCCACTGGTGATGAGTCACCAGCGAGCCGAATTGCATCAACGCAGTCAACGATTGCTGAGCGCATTCACGCTGGCTGGATCGGCTCTGACTTTGGCCAGCAAGTATGAGACTTCGATCATGAAGCCGGAGTCACTCGCGCAGACGACGGATGCGCACCGGTGGATGCTCTGCCTGTTCGATGCCGCGTTGTGGGGACCAAAGGGACTGCCGGGTGGGCACGTTGGTCACACAGTCGGGCTGACGTGTGAGGAGACGTGGGAGGAGTTGGTAGCGACAGCCGTTCATGGTCTACCTGCCCGCTGTTGGTATTCACGACTGCCGAACTGCCGGGACGTTTCGGTTGGCCTGATTGACCTGATGCTCGACATCGACGAGACGAATCGACGATTCGGCCTGTCAGAAGTGAAGCCCCCCGCTGGCCAGCCAACTGCCGCACAGAAGAAACCAAGAGGCCGGACACTGAAGCTCGTCGATCCTCAAGAGAATGACATTCGTCGGGCGTATGCCGACTGCCGGAACATCAAGGCAACGGTGGAGCAGTTGGGACTGAAGACACTCCGCCGAGTGACGGCACACACACGGGTGCAACGGATCGTGAACCGAGACAAGCGGCCCAAGTCATCCGCAAAAAAACGCTCGTGACAATTGCGCTCGTCAAGGCCCAAGAATAGTCACGCCATGCGGTACGACGCGGTTCTTCCCCGTGGGAAAGTGTGCCGCTCCCAACAATCCCCGTGACAATTGGCTCGTGACAAATCGACTGTCACGACTGCGCAGAAGATAGCTCCTGTTCTGAGTTCATCCCTCAACAGGAGCCTTGGTCATGTCGAACGTCTCTGCCCCCGTCTCTGCTCTGCTGCACTCGATTCGTGAGGCGAGCGAACTTCTCAATCTGTGTGAGAAGTCTGTCTGGAATCATGCTGCTCCCCGTGGCACGTTGCCCGTGGTGAGGATCGGTTCGCGCCTGCTCTTTCGGCGCGAGGACATCGACCGCTGGATTGAATCGCGCGTCGTTCGTCCCGCGTCCGCCGAGTAGCTCATCTCTCCAGCCTCACCAATGGCAAGGCCCCGTTGCGAGCGGGGCCGATGCCGAATCCATGAAGGACTCTTTCCATGCCTGATTCTACTCTCGGCGGGAACGCCGATCAAATTGCCGCTTGGCTCAAAGTGTTGGTCGAACCGGATTCGACTGTCGAGATGCGGGTGCTGTACGAGAGCGGCCCGCCGCATGTGCGCCACTACTCGGCGGACGACCTGTTGACGATGGCTCGTGATGCCGTTCGATTCAGCAAGGGGGCGAAGGGAGTGTACTGGACGATGAACCCGCTCCCCGCCGAGTGGTGTGGCTCGCCAGCAAGCGACACGGACATCGTGCGGCGGCGGTGGCTCCTCATCGACTGCGATCCCTCGCGCAAGGGAACAGTCTCATCGACCGCCGCAGAAAAGGAAGCAGCCCGCGCGAAGATGGTCGCGGTCGATGTGTTCCTGGCTGAACGTGGTTGGCCCGCGCCGATCATCGGTGACAGTGGGAACGGTTTCCATCTGCTCTATCGGATCGACCTGCCTGCTGCTGATGGTGGTCTCGTGCATCGGGTGCTGAAGGTGCTGGCCAGCCTGTTTGACGACGAGGCCGTGAGCATCGACACGAAGGTGGCGAATGCCTCGCGCATCTGCCGGTTGTACGGCACACACTCGGCGAAGGGGCCGAACACGGCCGACAGGCCGCATCGGTTGTCGGGAATCATCACGATCCCTGAACAACTCGACGTTGTGCCGGTCGCGATGCTGGAGAAGCTCGCGGGTGAAGGCGACGCGCAGCTCGCGGCGACTGGCCAGCCTGCTCCCCGTCCGCCTGCTGCTGATGATCGTGTCTCATACCCCGATGCCATCGAACAGGCTCGGAAGTATCTGGCCAAGATGGATGCGAGCGTTGAAGGAACGAAGGGAAGTGACCGGCTCATCAAAGCCGCGTCGGTGCTGGTCAACGACTTCGCTCTGAGTGACGGTGAGGCATTTGACCTGCTGATGACCGAGTTCAACCCGCGCTGCCAACCGCCGTGGTCTGAAGATGAAGTCCGTCACAAGATCGAAGACGCCCACAAGAATCCGCCGCATCGACCGGCGAAGGGACCGGGAACGAATGTCACGACTGGAAGCTCGCCAGCCGCCTCGCCCCGCGATGAGACAACGAACTTGATCGTCGAGTCGTGGCCCGCGCCGATCGAACCTGTCGCGTTCTACGGGGTGGCAGGCGACATCGTGAGGAAGATCGAACCACACACGGAAGCCGATCCCGTGGCCATTCTGATTCAGGTACTCGTTGCTGTGGGCAACGTGATCGGCAGGCAAGCCTACTTTCGGATCGAAGCGACCCGGCACTACGCGAACTTGTTCGCCGTGATCGTTGGCGCGTCATCCGTCGCACGCAAAGGAACAAGCGGAGACCAAGTTTGCCGAGTCGTGAGACAAGTAGATGAAGATTGGTTTGGACAGCGCACTGTCGGGGGACTCGTATCTGGCGAGGGGCTGATCTGGCAGGTCCGTGACCCAATCATCAAACAAGAGGCCGTTCGCGAAGGTGGCAGGAGAGACGGCAAGGTGATTGAGTACCAAGAGGTGATTGCCGACGAAGGGATCGCGGATAAGCGGTTGCTGGTCTTTGAGTCTGAGTTTGCAGCCGTGATGAAGGCCAAGTCCCGCGACTCGAATACGCTGTCCGAAATCATCCGGCAGGCATGGGATTCAGGCAGACTGCGAACGGCTGCGAAGAATCAGCCAGCCAAGGCCACGGACGCACACGTCAGCCTCATCGGGCATATCACAGCCGCCGAACTTCGCGAAGTGTCGAGTCAGACGGACATGGTCAACGGGCTGGCCAACCGGTTCTTGTGGTGCTGTGTGAAGCGATCCCAACTGCTCCCCGATGGCGGGCA
Source organism: Schlesneria sp. (assembly GCA_043733345.1). Taxonomy (GTDB): domain Bacteria; phylum Planctomycetota; class Planctomycetia; order Planctomycetales; family Planctomycetaceae; genus Schlesneria. Next base: position 3,053 of record JAYTGQ010000928.1, on the reverse strand, counting down.
GGTGCATAGAGTGGACTTCGATCTTGAGATTGCGAAGCTCACGGGAGCCGTCGAGTTTGCGTCGGTCGAACGAGAAGTGCGCCGCGACGATGCTGCCGCCGCCGAATGGCATCGCCTCTACCCGAGTCTCACGGCCGAACGGCCCGGTGCGGTCGGAGCGATCTGCAATCGGGGAGCGGCTCAAGTGGTGCGGTTGTCGCTGCTGTATGCACTGCTCGATTGCTCGCCCGTCGTGACGTTGGAGCATCTTCACGCGGCCCTCGCGCTGTGGAACTATTGCGAGGCGTCGGTGAAGTACATCTTCGGCAACAGCCTGGCCAACCGAACGGCCGATGCGATCCTGAATGCTCTCAAAGGTGCTGGCGAATCGGGGATGAGTCGGAGCGACATCAGCCACCTGTTCGGGAAGAACAAGAACAAGGTCGAACTGGATGCCGCGTTGCAGGTGCTGTTCTCAGCCAAGCTGGCTCATCGGGGCACGATTCCCACAGGTGGCCGTCCCGTTGAAACGTGGTACGCGGTGGCATGAGCCGCCCGACCATTCTTTCGTTTCTTTCGTCGCCCCGTGGTCTCACAACGCAAGCCCGATTGCAACGCCTTGCGCCCTCTTACGCGAGGGGCTATCATCCCGACAGGTTTTCCCTCAGACGTAGGAGTCAGAGAATGGCCAGTATCATCAGTCGCGAGAACGGCACGAAGTACATCCAAGCCACGATCAACAAGCGACGCTGCTCTGTGTGGCTCGGCGAGACTTCACAACGCAATGCCGAACGAGTCCGCGACAAGATCGAAGAACTCGTCAAGTTCCGGCGGCTCAACCAGACGATGACTCTGGAAGTCGCTGCATGGGTGGCCAAGCTGCCCGACGAACTGGCCAGCCGACTCGCGGAACTGAATCTGATCGACCCGCCAAATAACGTGGCGATGCCCACACTGGTCGCGTTCGTGGACCAGTACATCGCCAAGAGGACCGACACGAAGCCTGCCACGCTGATCGTCTACAAGCGGTGCCGGACGCTGCTATCGGCTTACTTCAAGACGACGCGACTCGACAAAGTGACCGTGGCCGATGCGAAAGACTTCGCGCGGTGGATGAAGACAAAGAAGAAGCCGCTGGCCGAGAACACGGCCCGGCGCATGAACGGCTTCGCGCGTCAGTTCCTCAACGATGCGGTCGATGCCGAACTGGTGATGAAGAATCCCTTCAAGTCCAAGGACATCAAGGTTGCCGTCCGAGGCGATGCGAACGGGTTCCAGTTCCTCAGTTTGACGGACACGGTGAAGGTGATCGACGCCTGCCCCGATTCACAGTGGCGGCTGATCGTGGCCCTCAGTCGCTTCGGTGGCCTCAGAACGCCGTCCGAGACACTGGCCCTACGCTGGAGCGATGTGGACTGGCAGGCCAACACGATCAACGTCACGTCCCCGAAGACTGCTCACCACGACGGACACGGCCAGCGAACGATTCCGCTGTTCGGTGAACTTCGCCCCTACTTGGAAGAGGCGTTCAATCCTGAAGACGAGTTCCTCATCACCCGGTATCGGGACGCAACTCAGAACATGCGAACTCAATTCAATCGCATCGTGACCAAGGCCGGATTGAAGCCGTGGTCGCAGCCGTTCCATGCGATGCGGAAAAGTAGGCAAACTGAGTTGGCTGATCGTTTCCCCGAACACGTCGTGTGCGGCTGGCTCGGCAACAGCGAATCAGTTGCCCGCGAGTTCTATCTCAAGACCACAGACGGACATCACACCAAGGCCATCAGTGCAGATTGTATGCACTCCTGTATGCAGAACGGCCTTCCAAGGCCCGGAAACGCCCCGCAAGCGGTTGAGGCCACAAACGAAGAAACCCCTGTTGTGCAGGGGTTTACCTCGACTTGCGTTGTGGTACGGAAAACCGGATTGGACGATATTGGACTCGAACCAACGACCTCCACGATGTCAACGTGAGTCTGAATCACGATAGTTTTCATAATGCTCTGTTGTTGTAGTGTTTCTTTGATTGCATTTTGGGTAAATTCTCGTTTCACACTCCTTTTTTACCCAAGATTTTACCCAAGATCAGAGAAGCACAGATGGCTAAACGGAACGTAGCGGGTTCGTTTGAGGGGAAGCCAGCCTACCGATGGACAAAAATGGTTGACGGCGAGCGATGGCGGTTGTTGTGCAGGGCGAGGAAGGAAGGTGAGCAGAAGGAACGCACTGGCTGGCTGGGACTGCTAGAGGACCAATGGAACGAAGCCAAAAGCCAAGACGCTGCCAACAAGTGGTGGGACGAACATACGGCTAACAGTCCAAGATTGGTCTCACTCATGAAGGGAGATTCCACAGGTTGGTTGCAAGATCTGTTAAGCCAATCACCTGACATGGCAAAGGCGATGGACCGACACCCGAAGATTTATGACTACTTGGAACGTGATCAGAAGATTGACAGGGTTTTGGCAAGAGCAGGAATTCCACGAGACCTGATTGATGTCGCCAGTATTCGCCAGAATTTCGACCAGATCCAAGAACCAGAACAACCACCCCAAAACGCAACTCTTGGCTACTGGCGTGACACCTACTTGAAGACTAAAAGAACTGATGGTGGCAGAGAGACAGGACGTTTCGACAATCTGAGGCGATCAGTCAGGAAGCTCGTTGTCAGTATCGGAGAAGATCAACCGGTTACTGCCTTGGGATGGGAAGCGTGGGACAAATTCACATCAGGATTGACGCTGGCGGCATCAACCAAGCGAGACACTATCTCAGACTGCCGGGAATTCTGCCGCTACTTGGAACGGCGGAAGATCATTCCAGAGGTTGGCAACAAGATGGAAACCAAGTCCAAGGTAACATCCAAGGCCATCCAACACTTCACGCTCGAAGAATTGAAGGAACTTCTCTTCAAGGCTGATGGAATGTTGAAGACGTTCTTTCTGTTGTTTATGAACTGCGGTTTTCGTCAAATTGATGTCGCCACACTCACGCCGCACATGGTCAAAATCGGATACATCATTCGGCAGCGAGCGAAGACGGAAGGGTCCAACGCCCCGACAGTTGCTTGGAAG
>JAYTGQ010000927.1:0-3320 GCA_043733345.1 Schlesneria sp. | reverse complement strand
AACGCCCCGCGCGTCGAGCGACGTGGAACGCGGCTTCACCACTCGACGCGCGGGGCGTTGCCCACGCGGTTAAACGAAGACGGCGTTTCGTCCTCGTCATTCCAGCTTCAACGACTTGGCGAACGCTTCAAACCGGGAGCGTTCCGTTTTGGCGACGGCTGCCGGACCGGTCAGCTTCACAAACCACGTCTGCCCTTCAGCGGGAATCATCACACCGAGAATCGTTTTGTCGTCAGCGATGATCTCGACCAATTCGCCCTTCTTTGCGCCGACTTCAAACGGCTGGCTCGCCTTTGCGAGTTCTTCGCCTGAGAGTGGCTCCAGCCCGACTTGACCTCGCCAGCGGTTGATGTTCGCGGCGCGATCGCCTCCCGCACGCGAGACCGCGATCTCGGCAGTCTCGACACCCTCGCCAACAGTAAACCGCGCGAGCTGGAACTGCTTGGGAGGGACTTCCGTCCACTCGGCGGGCTTGTCGAATGGCGACTCGCCCGATGTCGGCTTCCCGGCAGGCTGCTCGACTCCCGGAGCCGCTTCGCGCGGACTGGGCTGTCCCATACCCGGCGGCGTCATCCCGCCCGGCATCGCTGGTCGTGGCGACGCTTTGCCGACGATGTTGATGAGTGTCACCGTCAGCTCGCCCGCCTTCAGGGTCTCGGTGCGAGTCGGCAGGTCGTCGTCAGCGATGTGTGGGAGATCGAGTTGTCCGCGCCAACGGTTGATGTTGTCCAGAAGCTGTTTCGTCGGACTGCCCGGTCCCATCGCGAGGACCGTGACCGAGAGTTCCAGCCGAGGCTGTTCGCTCAACACGAGCGTCGCATGGCGGTTCGCGTTGCCGGGCGTTTCCTTCCACGTCGCGGGGAGAGTCCACTCGGGTTTGTCGTCGCTTGAGAATCGGAGCGACTTCAAAAACTCACGCACTTCCTCAAAATGAGCCTGCACCGCGTCGGGCGGTCCCTGCAACTTGAAGAACCAGAGGGATGCTCCCTGCGGCACGATCGCCGCCATCATGCGAGCAGGCTGCGGCTTTCGCTTGGCAGACTCGGCAAGGAACTCTTTCGTTTGCAACGATTCGTGCGTGGGCACGGTGTATGAAGTGACTTGCTCTGGCTTCCCGCAGCCGGAGAGCAGTGCCATTCCGACGAGCAGCATCCCGTGCGCGGCGTGTGTGTTGAGGAAGGCGATCAAGCTCAAAGCAGGGGGTTTCCGAGCGGGGTGGCGTAAGCCCCCCGATTCTTGGAAAACGGGCTGACGCCCAAGAGCCAGGGGGCTGACGCCACCCCGCTCAGAGGACTCATTGTTGGCCACGAGTGAGATCCGCGCGAGTCCGCGCGACAGCAATTCGCGCGACAAGGGTCGATGAAACGTTGGCACGAGTACACGTGGCCTTCGCGAGAGGAATGGGAATGGAGAACAGGCGGGCGGTCACAATAGGCGGGACTTACCGGCGGCGGGCGGATTATAGACGCCTTGCCTCGCCAAAGTACAACCGCGAGATGAGCGGTGCCGGGAGCCGCTTACTCAGTACCGGCCCGTTTCTGTGGAGCATTCGCTCCGCGAATGCCCGGACATTCGCGGAGCGAATGTTCCACAGAAGAGCAGGCCAAAACCCGCGAACGCACTCTCCCGAATCACGGTGCGAGCGGACGTGGCATCGCTTCGCGTGGAACACGCGCGGCACCGGCGCGCGCGGGCTGAGTCAGCAGCGGTAGTTCCAATCCGGCGCGGCTGAGTGCGAGAGCGGCGACTTCGATGGGTGGCGCGGGATCATTCTGCACGAGGGTTTGCTCGGCGCGAGCGATTGCCGCTCGGTTCGGCTGCGTGCTGGCAGGGACTGTCGCGACGGGGAGGCTGAGGTCGGTCAGCCCCTGCGTTGAGTCGGGCGATTGACCGCGGATCGTCGTCCCAGACGCTGCAGCTCGTTTCCGATTGGCAGCCAGTTGAGAACCAGCAGGCCCGTTCAACGCCGGGCTGCTCGCCAACACCCACTTGTCCCAGTCTCGTTCGAGAGCATCAATACTCGGGTAGTCGTACTGTTGGAGAGCCGCTTCCCAACCGTCGCTGTGAGCCACTTGGAGAAACTTCACATAGCTCGGCTTGTCGCTCTTCTGGATCAGGAAGTCCGCCAACGAATGGCCTTCGGCGTAGAGCGTCAACACCTGCTGTTTGTCCGTCGGATAATTCTTCATGTCGAGGAGCGTGCGGAGTGGGATCTTGCGCGACGTGCCCATCACCTGACCGTGAATCTTTTGCAGACGCAGCCGCTCCGACCCATGTTCGATCAGCGACGCGGCACCTTCGTCGGCCCAGCGCGGCAGCGGACGACGGAAGTAGCAGGCAAATACGGTGTGGTTGATTTCGTGAGGCAGGACAGAATCGAGGATCCGTTCCTCGCTCCCTTGAATCTCCATCTTCCAGCCGTAGACCTCGCCGTTTTGGAAGTTAAACGTCGTCGCGCCGCCCGCTCCCATCGCACCGACCTTCACGTCGATCGGGCAGGAGGACGACCAATTGCCGGGGAGCGGTTTGCCCGTCCATTCGATCGCCAATTCATCGCGATAAATTTCGGCGGCATCACCAACTTGCTTGGCGAACTCGGCCGTGGGAGCAGTGACGATGAAGTTGGGAGTGCGATACCCAGCCCCAATTGAAGCCAGTGCGCCGACGACGAGCAGACTGCGGAAGAAAGCGTCCATGCCGGTTCCGTGTAGATTAGATTCGAGGGGATCACCGCGAGTCACACCAACCCGCAGCGTGAGCGAGGACGCTTCCGCAGGGTTCGAGGACGCCGAGGCGAGAACGAGAAGCTTCCTCGCTCACGCTGCGGGTTGGTGTTGCTGCCGCGAGTGACAGGCATCCATGCCAAGTCCGCGACAATTTTCCAGCGGTAGCAAACATTGGACCGGCTGAAACAGCCGATACGTGAGTTCGCGGGCAAAGTCTGCGAGAGCCACGACTTGCGAGACCGTTTCTTCTCACAATTCCATTGCCATCAGTGCGAACCACGCCGCGTCCCGTGTAAGAGTTACAAACGCGAAGGGCCTCGTTGGCGAAAACTTCACAGTTCCTCGTGCTCTCCTCACGCCGCGATCTCGTGGCAAAACCGCCCCGGTCGTTACGTTCCGAGGGACTGTGCCCTGCCGCACACGGCGCGCAGTTGACGGGTGCCGCTGCGCACTTCGGCAGGAATGACCAATTGGACTCGGCTTCTTTTCGCGACCGCCCGATACCAAGGGGACAAAGTCTCTATACCTCGCGCGGTCAGTCGTGAGACATCTGAGCGGGTGGCGTAAGCCCCCCGGTTCTTCCCAAGAGGGCTT
>JAYTGQ010000926.1:0-9027 GCA_043733345.1 Schlesneria sp. | reverse complement strand
CAGGTGGACGACGCGCGTGATGCGTTCCCGCCTGGCCCCCTGAAGAAAGTGGCCCAGACCCTGCGCGGCCATCGGGAACTGATCCTGAACGGGTTCCGTGCGAAAGGCGAGTTAAGGTGCTGCGCGGAGGCAATTTTAAGTCGGTGGCGGATTGGGAAGAGAAGCTGGGACGCTTCGTGAGCTACTTCAACACGACGATGGCCAGCCCCATGACCTAGACCGACACCGGCAAACCAACCCAATCACAGCCCGTAGCGCGGTTCTGCCCCCCGCACCGGCGTATCACCCGCACCACAAAAATCCAACAAGCCGCACTCCGCATCTAATGGCAGGTTATTTCGTGGTCGTGGCACTAGCCCCGGTTGTTTTGTCGAGAACCGGGGCTAGCGCCGCGCGGCTAATCCGTTTTACGGGACAGCGCCTAGTCCGCTTCGCTCACGACGACTGCGGGAACTCACGCTGAAGTCTCTTTTTTGGGTGACGTGCCGTGCGTGCGAGATTGTCGAAATTTCGACCACGAGCGGTGGAACTCCATCGCACTGAGCAACGCGGCCAGCGAGCAGGCGGCACCATTCCAAAGCTCGGCAGGCCATCCCAGGAGGGGGCCTCCAAAATAGAAGGCCGCTGCGGCAGTTGAGACGCCGAGCAGGAACGTCTTGGCGATCAATGTCGAAAGCAAGTGCTTCGTGGTGTGCCGTGCGAGGGCCGATCGAGCCGACTGATGGGCCACCTGCCGGAACGATTGCAGATGGTCCCGAGCCGCCTGACGGTCTTGTTTGTGTTTCGGCTCGGCCTCCAAGTGCGAACGGTCAGCGGGATCGAAGGGCACTTCTTCTTCTGCGGCAACGTCACCCGGAGGATCTGCCGAAGCTGCAGAGGCACGGGTTGCGGAAACCGCGAGTGACTTCGCCTCTTGGGGGGAAACCGTGGCACCGCCGCGTGCGCGTGACAACAGCCGCGCCATGTAGTTTTCAACTGAGTCGTCCTCTGCTGACTCAACGTTTTCACTGAGGGGCGCTTGCTCTGGCGAAGAACTCTCGGACGAGACTGTTTCGTGACTGACTTGAACCGGCCGAGTCTCCTCAACACGGGTATTCACATCCGTTGCTAAGTCTGTCGTTTGGTTCACGGTCTCAGCGTGCGTTGCCAGCTCTTCCACTGGAGCGTCGTCAGCCGGTTCGCTTTCGGATGAGGTCTCTTCCGCGAGATCAGCATCAGCGTTGGAGGAGCTTTCCGTTTTCATGTCGAACATCTGCGCTAGCTGAGCGCGCAGGCTGGCCAACGGGTCGCTGCTTGCCGCCGCTTCAGGCTCTGGCCGCAGCGGCTCGACCACGACCTCGTTCTCGGGGGCCGCGATCAATTCCTCGACCACTTCGCGTGCAAGATCGTCGTCGTAACGCGGCTCTTCATAGACGGGGATCTTCGCTGACTCACATTCCTTCCACCACGCCGGTAGTTCACTCGCTCCACACGCCGATCCGATCTCCGGCTCCGGTGTCTCGTCCGTGACCTCGGGGATGATGAACTCTTCGACGACGGGCTCGGCGAGCTTAGCAGCCTGTTGAAAAAGGGAGGGCGAGGCTCCCGTCGAGCCATGTGCGTGAGGAAAGTCGCTTGTTTCTCGCGGCTCGGCAGGAGCCTCGCCCTCCCGACAGGCCTCGCCCTCCCGACAACCGTTTTTCAACAGGCTGTTAGTGAAGCAGGACTCAGCGAAGGTAGATTCGATCGCAGTGAAATCGACGACGGGAATTTCGATGTCGGTCAGTTCTTCGTCCCTGAGCGATGCGGTTGCGGTCCCTGTTGCAGCGACCTCCACTTCGACAGTTTCCCGCACAGATATCTCTGCTGACCGCCGCTCCATTTCCAAGACCACTGATTCCAAGACCACTGACTGAACACTCGCCGCTTCCGAGACAGAGGGCGACGTGTCTACGTGTTCCGCTTCGTGATCCACGGGCGTGAGGGCCATCTGCAATACTTCGCTAGACGCAACCTCTGACAACGTGAGCAGACTGTCGTCACCCTCAATTTGTTCAAAATCGGTTGGCTCCGTTTCGGCTGGTTCTCGCTCGACGAATTCGCACTCCGCCCGTATGGCTTCGAACAACTCGTGAGACGGGCACTCGGGTTCTGCGACGTTGTCACCAGACTCAGAATCAACGTTCGCCGTAGCAGGAACGGGCACACCGAAGACTCGGTTGACCTCGGCCAGGGTCTCGTCGATGGAGAGCGATTCGTCCAACATGGTGACGGCCGTGCCGTTCAGATCGAACGAATCTCGTTCGGCAGCGGCTTCAATATCAAACGCAGGTTCCGCATCAGGCGTGTCAAACGAGCGACTCCAAACTTCGACGGAGTCTCCGCGAGCGTAGCCCGCTTCTGCTTCGCCGCTCGTCAGGGATGGATCGACATTCAACGCAGCGGCGACCGTCAAAGGGGCGGTTCCCCGCAAGGCAAATTCCTGGTCGCTCATCCGCTCGAAAGATGGCGAGTGGAATGCGGGAATCGCGGTGGCCGACGGCGACGTGTCGTAGAGCGAATTGTCCTCCCAAAACCGGTGGCTCCTCGTCTCCGATTCGGAGGACAATGAACTCGATCCCCCCGCTGTCGATGCCGGGCTTCTGAGCGACGCACCCAAGGCGTGTTCGTGGTCTTCTCCAATGTCTTCGCGTTCCAACTCTTCTGCGACAGCGTGGTCGTCATGAACATCGCCGCAGAGTTTCCTGTCTGGAAAAGGACCGTCTTGAAGATCGCAATCTTGACGGACACCTTCCTGTGTAAAACGAGCTTGAGGAACATCACTCACCGGCAAGTCTGAGTTCAATGACTCGTTGTTCGGAAGTTCCCAGTCGGGCGACGAAAGGATGAGCGGCATCGTCTCACACTCACGATCGACATCCTCGTTGGCGGCAAGTGCCTGTGTGTCGTCGGCGATGACTGAAAGCAAGCGCGGCGGGCTGATCAGATCGGCCGCCACTTCACTGCTGTGGTGTGAGTCCAACGCGCATTGTGCGAGTTCGTCGCTCCCTTCCACGACAGCGGCCGTCTCAACGAGAAGTTCCAGCGGCGGTAATTCCAAGCCAGCATAGGGATCGACGAAACGCTCGTCGGTTACGGGTTTGAGGCCGACTGGAAAGCAACCGCGATCGTTCTTGCTCCGCTTCAGCGTGTTGACCGTGGCAGGCTCCGCGATGACGAGATCGCATTTCCAAGCCTGTTCTTGCCTTAAAAAACCAGCCCGACGCGCAAGCGAGGGCTGAACATTCAAGTCTCCGAAGCCCTCGCTTGCGCGTCGGGCTGGTTTTGAAATGTGCTCTAACCCCTCGGTTTCGGCAACGGCTTCGCGCGGGCCACCCACGACGAACGGTGGCAAATCGACATCGGCGTACGGATCCACGAACCGCTCGCGAGCGGCGGCATCGTTGTCATCGGCGGTCACTGCGGACGGTCGCGTCGGGACGGCTGCGCGTTCCGTGGCAAAGTCGGCGCGCTGGGTTTCGAGTGCGCAGTGCAGATTTTCTAGTTCGACTCGGTCGGCTTCGAGTTGCGCGAGGTCTTGATCGAGTTGCTCGCGGCGTTTGATCAGTTCAAACCGTTCCCGCTCGCGAATCGACGCAGCCGTCACACGCTCGGCCATGAATTCAGCGCGATCTCGTTCAAACTGCTGCCGAGCCGTGAGAACCTCCGACTGCATCGCGATGGTCGCGAGACGCTCCTGTGCGACTTGCGCATCACGTTTCTGTACTGCCGCCAAGTGCTGTTGTCGCTCAGTCGCGAACTCCGTGCGGAGGGATTTCAACGCCAATTGATCGTTCGACAGTTGCGACCGCAGCGCGGTGAGTTCTCGCCGGTCTCGCCCCAGCTCGGACTGCAATCGCTGGAGATCGGATCGTTCGAGGTTCGCGCGGTCGGCGTCGGCTAATAGCGCACCTCGGCGTTGCTCCAGCGATTGGAGTTGTTCGTTCAATTCGGCCGAGGTGCGACGATAGGCGGTGTCCCACTCCTGCCACATCAGTTGGTGGCGAGCGTACTCTGCTTCAAGTTCTCGTCGCGTGGTGTCCTTGATGATTCGCAGTTGTTCGTGTTCGTGAATCACCTGCGTTTGCAGTCGCTGCGTTTCAGCTTCTCGCTCTTCAACGTGGGCCATCCGCCCTTGAATCTGTTCCGTTTGGCGAGCCAGTTCGTCCGCGCGCCTGCGCAATTCTTCCTGCTGGTCAAGGACGTGACGACGCTCGGCTGCCAACGGATCGATGCGGACCGCCGTCTCGACGAAAGTACTCGACCGTTCGACGCTCGGCCGATTCAACTCCGCCAGTTTTTGTGAGATCTCTTCCAGCCGCTGGTCGAGTGCCGGTGTGGACGACACGGGCACCGACTGCGCTGGAGTTGCTGTTAGCTGCGCAACTCCAGCTTCGCCTAGACGCGCGGGTTCGAGCGGATCGATGATTCCAGCCAGGGTGGCCGCTTTGTGAGCCGTCGCCGCGACATCCGCGACGGTCCCCTCGGAGCGGTCTGCGAATGTGTTGTTGGCTTTCGTCTTCGGAGCTTCCAGCGATGATGCGTGTGCGACCGGTGCGACAACCGATGACTCGACGCTCTGGCTCGTTGTCCTGACGACGGCCTCCGGACCACGCGCAGCGATCAGACTTTGCACCGGAACGGCAACCTGAACCTGCTCAATGGACAAAGCGTCGGACACAGAAGCTGCTGCCGTGCGAAACAGACTCGGAGACGTAGCGATGGGCGGAGGCGACTCGTGTGCCAGCCCCGACAAATTTCCGGCCCGCCACGAAGGCTCCGTCGTGGCATTGCGATTCATCAAGTCGTCGCTGGGAAACGAGTCGTCGTCTTGAAATGTGCCCGCGTTGAATGCCTGAATGTCGCCCAACTCATCCGCTCGTGCGGCACGGACGCGAAACGTCAGCGGCCCGAGACTCAAGCGGTCTCCCGGCCGCAAAGCCATCTCCGACACCGGTCCCTCGTTGACCCACGTCTGCGGATGAAGAGCCTTCACCACCGTGCGGTGTTCGCTCACGACGATCATTGCATGTCGTGGTTCAACATTGTCGGCGTGGACTCGCACTGTGCAGCGATTGTCGGTGCCAATCAAATGCTTGCCCAAACCCAGAAGAATGGTTGGCAGGCCGCAATGCAGTGGCGGTTCCAGCACGAGTGACGTGGAAAACTTGGTGTACGACGAACTGCGAGTCGGAGGCTTTGCGATGTGGGACTGCATGCCGATCTTTCCTGTAAGCGTCGCACGGACGGGGCGTCCGGTGGCCTCTTTCCCTCAGCGCGTTCCAACGCACGATGAGAAAACGCAACGAAACCTACAGGGCATATACGTCGCAAAAACAACACGGTCAAAAACGGACCGGCTGGCCGCGCTGGCATTTGGCCGCACGCAGGACCGATCAGCAGGACCGGCTCGAAAATTCCGGCCGTACCGGTTTGCGCCGAAGCAACGATTGTTGCGGAGAATTCGACGGCGATGACTCCCGCAGACGAAGCGGTCTCACAACCACAGCTTCATCCGAGTTCTCAGTTGCTCCGGCAAACGTCGCATCACGGCTTTCTCGATCATGTGAGTCGGATAGCGAGCACTGAAGTGCATCGCGATGATCAGTTCGTTTTTGAACTGATTGGCTCGTTCGAGATAGTCGTCCAGATGGAGGTGGCCATACTTATGAATTTTCTCACGCTGATGTTCCGGCCGGAAAAACGTCAACTCGGAGATGAGGATCTTCGCCTCGAAGGCCGGCTGGTAATCATCCAAGCCGCGCGGAGACGTGTCTCCCGTGTAGCAGACCAGCGGCGTTCGCAGCTCGTGAGTCACCTCAGTTCCGCTCATTCGCAGATCGCGAATCTGATCGCTGGTGAGCGATTGAAGCTCGGGCTTCAGCTTCCGTCGCCGCTGCCAAACAAGATATCCCACCGACGGGACGGTGTGAGTTGTCGCGAAGACCGTGACCACATGGTCGCGAGACAGCTCGATTTCCTGTCCTGGCTGGACGCCAATCAGTTGGCAGGCCATCCGCCCGCGATCCAGCTTCTGCCACGACTTCAGCATCCGATCGACAGGCTCAACCACCTCTTCGGGGACGTAGATCGTCGGCGGCTCCATCTTCATCATCCGCCGCCGCGCGACATAAGCTGGCAGCGCAGCCATGTGATCAAGATGGGCATGCGTGATGAAGAAGGTTGGCGTTCCAATGAAGTCCCACGGACTGCCTCCCAAATCGAAGCCCAGTTTTAATTCGGGGATGCGCCAGTAGCTCTGCACCGCCGCACGCGAATAACCCTCGATCGTGAGATCGCCGTGCTTGTGTGAGAGAACCGGAAGATTATCGAGCATGTTTTTGTCCGCCGAGTTCAACGAGGAACTCGCCCTCGCTGGTGTGCTGGGTTGGTTCCTTTGAGCCAGATGCTGCTATGACCGAGGACGGGTGAGGCTGGCACATTTCACACTAACCCGAAGCGTGAGCGAGGACGTGAGGAAGACGTGAGTTGCCCCCTCGCTCACGCTTTTTGAAGTTGCGCACTTTTGATTTTGTGGGCGTCGTTCCCCGCATTTCCCAATGGGATTCGAGGGGAAACGTCGGGCAAGGACGGTCGTGATTCGCTGTCTCTCTTCATTCGCTGTCGAAGGACTCCCACTTTATCTAGGTCGATAGCGAATGAAGAGAGACAGGGAATGGCACAATGCCCTTCTGACAATGAGGTCAGGTACAAACTGGAGTTTGAGGAGATTCTTCGACGAACAGCGCAACTTCAAAAAGCGTGAGCGAGGACGTGAGTTGCCCCCTTGCTCACGCAACAGGCTGTTAGTGTCAGCTTCTCCCGTGTGCGGTATCGCCATTCGCCATTACACCTTCACCGGTTTCCCAGTCGCGATGCTTTTGGCTTCGGCGTGACACAGCTTGAGAGCGTCGCGAGCCAACTCTCCCGAGAGCAGCCTCGGAACAACGCCCGTCTTGACTGCATCGACTGCTGTCTGAAGTTCCGCCGTGAACGCCGAACACCACTCGCCCCCGCCTTTCAACTTCGGCTGCTTGGCCTTTCCCTTCTCAATCACGGTCAGTGGTCGATCCGGGCACCATTCGCCCGCGACGGTCCCCGCGCTGTACATCAGCGTGGCTTTCTCAAGGAAGATCTCGAACCCGTGTCCAAACGCGAGTCCGTCCGCCGCAATCCCGCCGCTGACGGCACTCACCGCAACCGTCGCGTCGTCATAGAGGTATTGCGTATGCACATGGTTCACGAATCCCTCCTCCAAAATTCCGCGTGAGAAAACCTGCTGAGGAACTCCGCAGACGAGACTGATGAAATGGTTGTCGTGGATGTGCAGGTCGATCCCCCAGCCACCGAGTTTGCGGAAATCGGACATGTCACCCGACCACTTCGGCGGTGAAATGACTCGCCGAAAATGAGCCGCCCGCAGCTTTCCATACACTCCCGACGCAATGGCTTCCGCCGCGAACTTGAACTCCGGAAAGAACGGCAGCACTTGGGCGACCATCAGCATCTGCCCCGTCTTCTTGGCCGTGGCCACCATTCTGTCCGCAGCCTTCGGATCGACGGCAATTGGTTTCTCAACCAGCACATGCTTGCCCGCTTCGAGTGCAGCGATCACTGCCTCCTCATGACGATCATTGGGAAGGCAAATGTCGATCAGATCAATCGCCGGATCCAGCAGCATCTCCTCGAACCTGTCGTAGGCGTTGATCTTCTCCAAGTCCAGCATCGGACCTCGCGGTCCGAAGTTGCCTTGGATTGAGGTCCAGTCCCCGATCAGCTTCTCCAAGCTGCGGGAACAGACGGTCGTGACAGCCCCGCCTTTCAGCTTCGACCCTAAAATTTTCCCTGCCTCGGAAATTTTTGTGGCTCCGGCGAAATGCGCCCAGCCCATGAATCCGATGCCAACGATGCCAATTTTCACCATGGTCACACTGCCCCTGCCGACTATTTCGCCACGAATTGCACTGTGCTCACCGCGAGATTCACGGAGATCACCAAACGGGCCTAGCATCCAGACGCTCGGCCGGAGAATCAAGTCAGCAAGGGACTTTGGGCGTTCAGCCTAGTCAACAATCGAGCAAGCGGACGCGGCCATTACCGCCCAGGCCGACCTGCTTAAAACGCAGGCAGTCAAGCTGTGCCCGCCGAACAGGCACAGCCACGGTCGCCCCTGGTAGTGGCCGCCGAAGCCCGAAACAAGCAGTTGCGACCCATCGCTCTGCTCAGGCTGGCGGCCACGAAATCTCCTTGTCGTCTGCGGCTGACGCTAGACACCCCAGCCGCGAGGGTGTTATCTTCCTGACCACGTAGTCCGGTTGATGACAGTGTTCGGGCGGTGTTCGCGTAGGGCCTCCTGCGTTCGTTGGCCTTGGTGAACAAATGCGAAAACTGGTGTGGTGAGTTACGGATGACGGCCAATCGACCCGGTCGGCCGCTCGAAAACACAGGGAAGGTTTTTGAACAAAGGAAGGGGTGGCCAGCATGCTTGTTCTCTCTCGAAAGCCCGGCGAGAAAATTCTGATCGGTGACAACGTCGCAGTCACGATCGTTCGCATCGGACCCAACACCGTTCGTATCGGTATTGAAGCGCCGAGGAACATGAACATCGTTCGCGAAGAACTCTGCGAACCTGCAGGCCAGTGCGAGACGACAACTCTGGATGTCGCATTACTTGGTGACGACCTGCTCTAGTCGCTCGCAATGCAGACTGAAGTCACAACGAAATCGGAACCCGCTCAACGGCGGCAGCCTCTCTCAACAGAGGCTGCCGCCGTTTTTGTTTTGATGTCTGTTCAACGCGGTTCATTTGACATTGTTCGGCGCGGGTCTCCCAAATGCCCAACCGAAGGTCTCCTCTTCGATTTGCCCTCAAGGCGGCGTTCCGCAGCAATGTTCGCCTGCTTCGGCAGGGCCATCGACTGTTTCAAACTAGACCTCACGCGGCACAAAGTGAGAGGTTTCCGAGCGGGGCGGCGTCCCCCCGGTTCTTCCACAGCGGGCTGACGCCCA
>JAYTGQ010000925.1:0-9047 GCA_043733345.1 Schlesneria sp. | reverse complement strand
GCCCTCGTCCGGACGAGGGCGTCCAAACGACAGATTCGGCGACAGTGATTGATGCGCCGATCCTGACTGGGCTTGGCCAACGAGCGTCGCGCTGCCTTCGCAGCGGCAGACGCAGCATTTCGGTGAAGCGGTCGTGGAGTGACGATGAGTACCCCCGTGAGCCACGAACAACAGAAGGAATACCTTCAGCGATGGAAACGGCTCGGTCCCGTGTTACAGGGACTCGAGTTTTGGGCATCGCGGCGGATGCCCCGGCGTGAGCGAACGGCAACATTGGCGATGTTGCTGCGTTCCTCAAAACACCGCGTTCCCAACGGGCCCGAAGGGTGGATTGCTTGGCAGAAAGTGCGAGAACGATGGATGAACAATCAAACGACATCGAAGGGATCGGAAGAGGGCTGACCGAGCTTCACCAGTAACGGCTGTTTGCGTTCGGTAATCGAGGGGCAGACGGCCGACATCTCGGCGTTGAGGGCGATGTAGTCGTGCCATTCGGGCGGGACGTTGTCTTCGTGGAAGATCGCACTTTCCGGGCACTCGGCCACACACGCTTCGCAGTCGATGCAGTGATCGGGGTCGATGAACAGCATCCCGTCCCCCTCGTGAAAGCAGTCGCAGGGGCAGACGACAACGCAGGCGGTGTGCTTGCAGCCAAAGCAGGGTTCTGTCACGACGAAGGCCATAATGGATTTCTTTCAGTAGGAATCGGGTGGACCAATTCTTGATGGCTCATCCGGCTTTCCGGGGAAGGTCAAGAATCGGCACGAAATCGCGTCCTCGTTTAACCGCCAGCCGGAGGCGTGCGCTTCGGAACACCGCCAACGTCCGGAACCGCGCACGCCTCCGGCTGGCGGTTAAACGAGCATTGGACAAACCTCCCCGAAACACCGGATGAGCCTTCTTGATTTCATCCGTGCCCCGGCTTTGCCATCCGTGCTAGAAAGAAGTTTCGGAAGTAGCACGGATGGCAAAGCCGGGGCACGGATGAAGAGCAGAAGAATGGGCGTCGGACTCAGTCACACACTCCAGATGCGAATGCGAGTCGCCGACCGGACAAGAATTCTCAGAAATCCTGCGGGGTTGTTTTGTGGAGCCACTCGATTCATCGCCGCCTGCCTCGAATGAGCCATCACGAATCGAATCGGCTTGGCTGGTGGCGTCGTTTCGAGGCGGGGACGAAGCAGCGGCGACGGCTTTGTTTGAGCGGTACTTCGTGCGGCTGACGGCGCTCGTGCGCGGGCGACTCGGCGCGAAGCTGCGGGCGCGGGTTGATGCCGATGATGTCGCGATGTCGGCCTACCGCAGCTTCTTCGTCCGCGTGGCGGCCGGTCAGTTTGAACTCGAAGAGTCCGGCGACTTGTGGCGGCTGCTGGCTCGGATGGCACTCCACAAGCTGTCGCATCAGGTCGAGCGACATTCGGCCGAGAAGCGGGCGGTCTCGCAGGAAGAACGGCTGACCGACGCGAATGGTCTCACGCACGACATCGCGTCGCCCGAGCCGTCTCCCGACGAAGCGGCGGCCATCGCGGACGAGTTGGAGTTCATCATGCGTTCGCTCAACGAGACGCAGCGCAGAACGCTCGAACTCCGGTTGCAGGGCGAACTCCTCGAAACGATCGCCGCCGAGTTGGGCCAGTCGGAGCGAACCGTTCGACGGACGCTGGCTCATGTCCGCGAGATCATGGTCAAACGGCTGCCTGATGTGGAACGTTCGGCTCCGGCTGCAATCAGCGTTACTGAAACAGGTGAGCCGGGCGGCGTCAGCCTCCGGACTCTTAGTCGCGATACTCAAGTCCGGGGGCTGACGCCGCCCGGCTCACCAAGACTTGTTGGGATCGCGAGTGAGACCCCGCTGCTCGACCACACCGACTTCCTGCTCCAACGCCACATCGGCGAGGGGCTGACGGGGAAGGTTTATCGCGCGTGGTGGAAGAGCCGCGCGTGCGAAGTGGCCGTCAAATATCTGCGGCGAGCGCATCTCAATTACCCCGAGAGAATCGCGCGGTTCTGCGAGGAGGCGGCTTTAGTGCGAGACCTCAAGCACCCGAACATCGTCGCGTTGCACGGCCTCGGCCGGGCACTTCATGGCGGGTTCTTCATCGTGTTCGATTGGATCGACGGCCCGAACTTGCAGACGCTGCTGGAACGAAGCCGCCTCCACGCTAAGCCGCTCGACGTGCAAGACATCGCGCGCTGGATGGCCGATGCGGCGCGGGCCATCGAGTACGCGCATCAGCGCGGCGTCGTGCATTGCGATCTCAAGCCGAGCAACCTGTTGCTCGCTCCTGACGGACGAGTCGTGCTGACCGACTTCGGCTTTTCGCGACGGCTGACTGCGGATAACACCCAGATGCTGGCGGGAGGAACGCTCGCGTTCATGGCTCCCGAGCAGAGGGGTCAATCGTTGGCCGAGATCGGTCCTCACACCGACATCTACGGTTGGGGAGCGGTTCTGTACACGCTGCTCACCGGACAGCCGCCGCATCGTGAACGAAGCCTCGATGAGTCGTTGGCCGCTGCTCATCAAGGCTCTTCGTTTCGCCCAGTGCGAGAGATTCGCTCGGATGTCCCGGATGAACTCGCGTTGTTTTGCGAGAGCTGTCTCAACCCCAATCGACTCGCGCGACCCGCATCGTTGAGGGGCTGGTATTCCTCACGCGTTCGGGATGGAGTCATTCATACCTCACGCGGTACACGCTGACACTAACCCGAAGCGTAAGCGAGGATGTAACACACGTCCTCGCTTACGCTTCGGGTTAGTGTGAAATGTGCCATCCTCATCCGTGCGCGTCATAACCGCGTTGCCCACGCGGTTAAACGACGCGGCGAAGCCGCAGCCAAAGTAGCCTTCATCGCTCCGCGTGAAGGTTGCCGAGCGCGAGTCCAACATGGATTGGCATCATCAGCGCCCACTCCCCATCAGCTTCTTTCACGCGGAGCGATGAAGGCTACTTTGTGAAGGTTGCCGAGTCTGAGTCCAACATGGATTGGCATCATCAGCGCCCACTCCCCATCAGCTTCCTTCACGCGGAGCGATGAAGGCTACTTTTTGATGTCCGAAATGCGCGCCGCACGACAGGATTTCGAGGCATAGTAGTACGGCGCGGCCTACGACCCGCAATCGCGAGTCGATGTTGATCTCGCTTCGATCTCGTCCTGCAAACAGGTCGGGCACAAACAGCTTGCCGTAGGAATAAGCGGCAGGACGGCGGGGAAGTCCATGCACCAGCAGCGGTCTCGCCCGGCGGCGATATCGCAGACGAACGAGGTCTGGCAGCGAGGGCACTCGCGAGGGGACGAGTCGGCGGAAGTGGGGCGGCGGTCGTTCGGAGTCATGCTCGCGATAATACTGTCCGCCTTGAAAGTCGTCGTCGGATCGAGAAACGTAGGAGTCTAATGCAAGTCGTAGCTTGGACGCCCTCGTCCGAGTGATCTTAGTTTGGAGACGGACGGACGAGGGCGTCCATCCTACATTCACAAAAAGGCCGATCTCATGTGCGATGCTGTGATGCTGCGTTCTGTCGTGCGGTTGTTCGTGGCGGGACTGATGTTCGCGGGGACGTGCCGTGCGGCGGAGCCTCCCGAGTTGATCGTGCATGGCGGGAAGATCGTGACCGTCGATGCGAAGTTCTCGCTGGCCGAGGCGCTGGCGGTGAAGGGCGATCGGATTCAAGCGGTCGGCTCGAATGATGAGGTTCTCAAGCTGGCGGGACCGCAGACGAAGGTCGTTGATTTGAAGGGGCGGACAGTGATTCCGGGGCTGTGCGATTCACACGTGCATGCTCCCGGCGCGGCGATGTATGAGTTCGACCATCCGATCCCTGAGATGGACACGGTGGCCGATGTCTTGAAGTACATCGCGGGTCGAGCTGAGACACTCGACGACGGCGATTGGATCGTGGTCTCGCAAGTCTTCATCACGCGGCTGCGCGACCAGCGGTATCCGAATCGCAGGGAACTCGACGCGGCGGCTCCGAAGAACCCGGTGATGTTCAGTACGGGACCGGACTGTTCGTGCAACTCGCTCGCGCTGGCACTGAGTGGCATCGACAAGAACTTTGAAATCACCGACGGCAAGGCGGGGAAGATCGAGAAGGATTCCGTCACGGGCGAACCGACGGGCATCCTGCGGAATGCGTCGCGCTTCGTGAAGTCGAAGTTCAAGTCGAAAGCGGCGACGCTCGATGATCGTGCGCGACGGCTCAAGGAACTGTTCGCCGACTACAACGCCGTCGGTCTCACCAGCGTGGCCGATCGTGCTGCGAACGATGAGTCGATCAAAGCCTATTCGCAGTTGAAAGAGGCGGGCGAACTGAACTGCCGCGTGTTTCTGTCTTACGGCGTGAACGGCATGGGCAGCCGCGAAGAAGTGGAACGGGGGATTCAAACAGCGGCCGACCATCCGCTGCACCAGTATGACTCACGGCTGTGGCTGCGCGGGATCAAGGTGTTCCTCGACGGGGGGATGCTCACGGGGAGTGCCTACCTGCGGCAGCCTTGGGGCGTGAGTGACATCTATTCCATCACCGATCCCGACTATCGCGGCATCCGGTTCATTCCGCAGGAGGAGTTGGTTCACATGGCCCGGTTCGCTTTGAAGCGAGATCTTCAATTCACCGCCCACTCGGTCGGTGACGGCGCGATCCACGCGCTGATCGAAGCCTATGCCGAGATCAACCAAGACTTCCCGGTGAAGCCGTGTCGGCCGTGCATCACCCACTGCAACTTCATGAGCTTGGAAGCCGTTCAACAGATGCAGCAACTCGGCATCGTGGCCGATCTCCAGCCCGCATGGTTGTGGCTCGACGGAGCGACGCTGCAGAAGCAATTCGGCGACGAACGGCTGATGTACTTCCAGCCCTACAAGACGTTGTTCGATCACGGCGTGATCGTGGGCGGTGGCTCGGACCACATGCAGAAGATCGGCAGCCTGAGATCAGTCAACCCGTACAACCCGTTCCTCGGCATGTGGACGGCACTGACTCGCCAACCGCGTCGCACTGACAAGCCGCTCCATCTCGAACAGGCGATCTCGCGCGAGCAAGTGCTGCGGCTCTACACGATCAACAACGCATGGCTCACGTTTGAAGAGACTCACAAGGGATCGCTCGAACCGGGCAAGCTGGCCGACTTCGTGGTCTTGAAGCAGGACATTTTGGAGTGTCCCGTGGATGACGTGCGGAACATCACGGTGGAAGCGACGTATCTCGGCGGACAGAGGGTCCACGTTAGCGAGTGACAAGACGAGAAGTAGGAGCCGCAAACGAAAACTGGCCGCGACTGTTGGCAGTCGCGGCCAGCAAGAGTGAGCGGCCCGTGTCTCTCGTTGAGGATCAGAACGTCAAGATGGCGTCCACACCGTAGACCGTCTGGTTGTAGAGCTGGCCATTGAACAAGCCTGGAGTCACGTAGTTGGCTTCGTTGCCGGGCGAGTTCATGTAACGGACTTCCGGACGAATCGTCAGGTTGGCCGTCGGCTTCACGTTCACGCCGATGGTGTTCGTGTAGTACGACGTGCCGTCGGCTTTGTACCACTCATTGCGGTAACCGGCTTTCAGCTTGCTGGTGATGTCGTAGAACCCGTAGTTGATCAGGCCGGTCGAGTTATTGGCGACGCCACCTTGAACATTGAAGTTGTTCGCGAGATCTGAACCGAGTACGTCGAACTGATGGACCGAGCTGAACTTGTCGGTCCACTTGTGGGTCAGAATCGCACTGTTGATGGATCCGATTCCGCGCCAGCCGAGGTTTCCGGAAATCATCGCGTAGGTGAACGCGGTCTTGTCGCTCACCGCGTAGTTGAAGCCACCCAAGAAGCTCCCGCCACCATTGAACCGTTCAAACCCGGTGTCCATACCGAGCACGTATCCGCCCATGACAGACAACTTGTCGTTGACCTTGTAGGTCGATAACGTGCCGGTGTGGGTGAAGGGTTCGCTGTTGAAGTACGTCAATTGGCGGCTCAGAAAGAAGTTGCCGTTGGACGGAACGACTTCATACCCGATCGGCGTATAGAAGTGACCGATCTTTGTCGATAAGTTTCCGATTGCCGTTTCGGCGTACAACTGAGGGAAGGCCCACGAATACTGACCGTGGTCGAACCCGTTGTTGAAGTCCCAGCTACCGGGGACAGGGTTGTTACCGAACGCCTGGGCATCGCGGCCATCCACACCGAACAGCATGTCGGCGCGGAAACCCCAATCGAAGCCCTTGCTCCCGTCCGCCACTTTCGCGGCGTAGAGGTAGGCTTGGTTCAAATAGGCGTGACGGAATTCTCGCTGACCACCCGCCACGTTACCCGCTGCCGTTCCGTTACCGGCGAAGGCACCGTCCGGATTGCTTTGGTAGCCATATTGCGTATGACCACCAATGATCCAGCCCTTGTCCGTGAGACGGTTGCCACCGCAGTCATTGTCGAACAGACTGACCAGCGTGAACGGCTCGCCCAGATCGCCACTCAGTAAACCGCAGCCGCTGCTGCAATCACTGGCAGTTGCGCTGCCACAGCCGTTGAATACAGCCGCAGGATCGCAGGTCGTCGCTGGAGCAGCACAGGCGTTAGCCGCCGGTGCGCAACAGCCATTGTTCAGGTTGCGAAGACGCGCCGCCGCATCCTCATAAAGTTTGTCGCAGCAGCCACCGCCCTGGATCGTAGGGCGGCACGGCGCCGGGGCACAGCACCCCGGGTCCGCTGCGTGCAGAGCGCTCGTGACGAGCAACCCTGCCGTGCCGATCATCATGGACAATCCTGTCCCGAGATCGACAAAACGAAGTCTCTTCAGGCCAAACATCTCAAACTCCTAGTTTTTGGTTCCTGTCACCTGTTCCGCGTTGCAACCGAGTTGCTCGCTCAGTGGCACAGAGGTCGTCGGCCAACCCCAGAGGGCAGTATTTGTGCGTTGGCACCGATGCGACCGCCCAGACGATCCAAGCACGACCCGCTCATTGAGCGCTCGCAGGCCGATTGGTCTCTTCGTCAGTATCGGAGCGGGCGTTAGATGTGACAGAAAGATTGGTTGAAGTGAGGCATCCTCCATACGACCGTCAGGCTTTGCGAACACAGACACTTTTAGCCAGCTTGCCTAGAATGGCGGTTCGGTCGCGATGATCGAGCATTCAACACGGACCATAATCCCTTTGTTCAATGAAGATTCGTGTGTTCGTCACTCGGAGAGTCCAGTCGCTTGCAGACAGTCACATTGAAACCTAGACTCTCCGCCCCAAGCCGGTTGTCGCTGGGCGAATCGCAGGGATGGGCTTCGGTTTTCAGCGGGCCAAATAGCTCCACAAGGCCGTTGCTCGCTTTCCAAGAATCAGAGGCGCTCGGTCTTTTCGAGAGCCGGAAGCTCGGTGCCTAAGAGGCATCCTCTTTTTTTGCAGGTGTGCGGATCATGAAACAAGGTATCCATCCCAACTATCAAACCGTCGTATTCCAAGACTCATCGACGGGGGCTCAATACATGGCGGGATCGACAATCAAGACCACCAAAACGGTCGAGATTGATGGCAAGACCTACCCTTTGGTGACGGTCGATATTAGTGCCGCTTCGCATCCGTTCTACACGGGCAAGCAAAAGATCATGGACCTCGCCGGTCGTGTCGAGAAGTTCCAGCGCAAGTACAAGTGGGGCCAGACCGAAGCACAAAAGGCCGAGGGCGAGGCTGCTGCGGGCGAAAAGGCGTAAGTTTTGATGCACGCATTCTGGATTCACACAGTGCAAACGATATTCGTCGCGCTGTGAGAGTTATCGGTGTGGGTGTCCTAACTTGTGTCTACCGATTTGATCTGCGGAGTTGGTTGATCCGCGAAGTCTCGTCGCCTCCGCGCTGTTCTGCGTCAGTATTGGTTTGCTTACCATGTTCCCCGTCTTGCAAGCCAAACTCGGGCGGTTCGAGGAGTTGGAGCGTCTTCTTCAAGACCCCGAAGTCCTTGCCAACATATCGCGGATGCTTGAAGTGCAACGCGAGTACGGCGGCTTGGGAAAGGTCGCCCGAACGGTTCGCGAGTTCAATGATCTCGAACAGAATTTGGCAACCGCCCGCGAAATGCTCCAGTCGGCAGAAGACGCTGAAACTGAAGAGTACGCGCGCGCCGAATGCTCCGAACTGCAAGTCCGGTTCGATGTGATGCGGGTCGAACTCGAAGACATGGTGACGGCTGGTGATTCGCTCACCCGCGGTAGTCTCATCATGGAAATTCGAGCGGGAACCGGCGGCGATGAAGCGGCCTTGTTCGCACGCGACCTCTTCGAGATGTACACGAAGTTCGTCGAGGCACGCGGGTGGAAGTTTGAAGTCTTGGAAATGTCGGGCACCGAATTGGGCGGCATGAAAGATGTCGTGCTGTCGATCACCGGCGAAGGCTGTTACCACCAGTTGCAGTTTGAAAGCGGTGGCCATCGCGTCCAGCGTGTTCCCGAAACCGAAACGCAAGGCCGCGTTCACACCAGCGCGGCGACCGTCGCCGTGATGGCCGAAGCAACTGACATCGACGTTGAAATCCGCGACGAAGATCTGCAGATCGACACGATGCGTGCCGGTGGCCCCGGCGGGCAGAAGGTCAACAAGATCGAATCGGCCGTGCGCATCACGCACGTCCCGTCCGGAATCGTCGTCCGCATCCAGGATGAGAAGAGTCAGCACAAGAATCGCGCGAAGGCGATGCGCGTCCTCCGCAGCCGACTGATGGAAGCGCGTCAGGATCAAGCCAACAAGGAACGGTCCGAACACCGTCGGACGCTCGTGGGTTCGGGCGATCGCAGCGAGCGAATCCGGACTTACAACTTCCCACAGAACCGCCTGACCGATCACCGCATCAATCTGACTCTCCACAAACTCGACCAGATCATCATCGGTCACATGGATGAGGTCGTCAGTGCGATGGTCGAGTTCGACCGCAACGAACGATTGCTTGGAAACGTCGAGTAACCGTGACCGATGGAGTCCCGCTTCCCGTCAGGCGTCATGGTTAAAGCACAATTCAAAACTCGATTTGCATTTCAAAACTAGCCCGACGCCGTCGCCGACCAGGATCCAGATGCGCGCCT